>NZ_JAVDXX010000001.1:1587750-1905300 GCF_031458175.1 Pseudoglutamicibacter albus
CGACGAGGTCCGAGAAGTCTGTGATTCTGGATCAGTTCTGCGCAACCACCGGGCTGTCCCGAGTATCAGCCAGACGGTATCTCACCAGCCCACACCTGGGCGTGAAGAATGTGACGAAAGTTGATCGTCGTCGGCATCGCCCGACGAAGTACTCGGCAGCCTCGAAACGGGTGCTGGTGTGGCTGTGGCGGGTCATGATGTACCCGTGCGGGAAATACATGTGTCAGATGCTCCCCGAATGGATCAGCCGGCTTGAAGCACATGGCGAACTCAGCCACGGTGAACACGACTACACGCCTGCGGTACGTGCCGAACTGCTTGAGATGTCTGCCGCGACGATCGACCGATATTTACGAGAGCACCGGCAGTCACTGGAGTTGAAAGGGATCTCTGCCACCCGTTCTGGCGCGCTGTTACGCACCTCGATCATGATCCGGAAAGCCGGCGACGAGGCAGAGCATGAGCCCGGCTTTCTGGAGTGTGACACGGTCGCGCACTGCGGCCCCACACTGAAAGGTGAATTCGCCAGAACTTTGACCGCCACTTGTGTGCAGACGGGATGGACCCACCTGGAAGTGTTACGGAATAACGCACGTGTACACATGCTCGCCGCCCTCACCCGCATGGAAGCTGCGTTACCGTTTGATATTGCTGGGCTCGACTGCGATAACGGGTCGGAGTTCATCAACGACCAAGTGATCGAGTGGGCAGGTGACCGGAAGATCTTCTTCACAAGAGCCAGGCCTTACAAGAAGAATGATCAAGCCCTCGTCGAGTCAAAGAACAACCATATTGTCCGTAAATACGGTTTCTACTACCGTTACGACACCCCAGATGAGCGGGACGTGCTGACACTGTTATGGCAGGCAGTGATGCTGAAGATGAACTTCTTCACCCCCACCAAGAAACCTGTCGGTTGGAGCGTGGACGGGCAGGGGCGTAGACGGCGCGTGTATGACGACCCGAAGACCCCGTACCAGCGTCTGCTCGACTCTGGGCTGCTCTCTGTAGCTCAAGAACGAGCGCTGCGGGCGCAGTACGCGAAGCTCAACCCGGTCGAACTCACGCGTGACATTGTCCGGTATCAGGACATGCTCATCACCAAAGCCAGTTGGAAGACTGAGGTCCTCACAGCTGAGGTCGAAGACGCGAAACAGAACCGACGGAAACGACAAACCGGTGGGGTGAAACTCCATACTGCCTAAGCAGGGCTACGCAATCAATCTCTGTGAGGCACGACTAGGTGTAGTTCCTCGGGAGGTTGTGAACGTTCGCGGTAGGTGAAGACCTCCGGGCAGTATGGGGTTACCACAACTCCTGCCTGACCCGGAGGTCTTCATGTCTCACCCTAATGCACCCTTGACTGCTGAGGGTCGCCGGCGTCTTGCCGTGCTTATCGTCGAGGAAGGCTGGACGATTCGTCGAGCCGCCGAACGTTTCCAAGTCTCACCGGCTACCGCATCGAAATGGGCCAAACGCTACCTCGTCGGCGCCCCACTGACGGATCGGTCCTGCAGGCCACGTCGCTGTCCTAACCGGTTGTCTGTTCGCCGAGAACGCCGGATTATTGCGCTGCGGTTCACCCGCCAGTGGGGCCCACACCGGATCAGTTACCACTTGGGTATCCCACGGTCCACGGTTGGTAGAGTCTTGGCCCGGTACCAGATGCCGTTACTGGCCCATATCGATCGAGGAACAGGACTGCCCATCAGGACACCGCACATCGCGCGGTATGAGAAACAAGCCCCAGGTGAGCTGGTGCATGTTGATATCAAGAAACTTGGGCGGATCCCCGATGGTGGTGGCCACCGTATGCTTGGACCCGAGGCGCGCAAGAACGGTGGGTATGGAAAACACGGCAGGGGCTATGCCTTCTTACATCACGCCATCGATGACTATTCGAGACTCGCGTATTCAGAGATCCTTACCGATGAGAAGAAACAGACCGCGGCCGGGTTCTGGCAACGCGCTCAGGAGTTTTTCGCTCAAGCTGGGATCACCGTACAGGCAGTGATGACCGATAACGGCGCCTGCTACCGCTCACGCCTGTTCAACAACACGCTCGGGACAAAGATTAAACACCAGTTCACCAAGCCCTACCGGCCTCAGACCAACGGCAAAGTCGAACGCTTCAACCGTACTCTGACCCAAGAATGGGCCTACGCTAAGACCTATTACAGTGACGAAGCCCGAGCAGCGACCTACGAAGCCTGGCTACATCACTATAATCACCACCGACCCCACACCGGAATCGGAGGCCAAACCCCCGCCCAACGCGTTCACAACCTCACGGGGAACTACAACTAGGGCTACGCGATCAACTTGACATGAGGCACTACGGATAGCCGTCCATCGAGAACACACCATCGGTCACGATCACGGTGCGGCGAGCGCCCGCGCCATCGTTGAGGGCCTTGGCCGCTTCGAGTTGGGCTCTAAGGTCTTCCATATCGCGGTTGGCGTAGCGGAAGCGGGCTGCTTTAGAGAGCCTGATCCCGTCGATGAGCGAGGCGTGGTTCAGGGCGTCCGAGATGATCGCGTCCTGTTCGCCGAACAGCGGCGCGAACACGGCACCGTTGGCGTCAAAGCAGGAAGAGAACAGGATCGCGTCATCGGTTCCCAACCAGTCAGCGAGCTTGCCCTCGAGCTCAAGGTGTTGGTCCTGGGTTCCGCAGATGAACCGCACCGATGCCATACCGAAACCGCGTTCGGTCAAGGCTTCACGTGCGGAGTCGATGATCCGCGGATCATCGGCCAGGCCAAGGTAGTTGTTGGCGCAAAAGTTCAGCACCTCACGGGCTTGGCCGTTCGCGCTAGCGGTGATGTGGGCTGACTGCGGGGTCGTGATGGTCCGCTCCCGTTTGGTCAGGCCCGAGGCCTCGATCTCATCCAGTTCAGCCTGCAGATCAGCAAGCATCGCCTCACGTGCATTCGTCATAATTCCTCAACCCTTCCCCTCAACCTCATCGTTTCCAAGCAGTGTGTCTAAGTAGAGTGTCTTAAACGTTTCGCCAATCCAGCAAGACCTTGCCGCGTTGCCCCGAGCGGGCAATATCGAAAGCCTCACGCCATTCGGAGGCCGGAACCACATCGGAGATCACGGAAGCGATCCGTTGCCTGAACAGCTCATCGCTCTGCAGCATCGCGGTCATTGCGTACCAGGTCTCATACATCTCACGGCCATACACGCCCTGCAACGTGAGCATGCGCGTCACAATACGGCCACCATCCACGCTCCACGCGCCGTTAGGCAAACCCAAAAGTGCAATACGGCCGCCGTGGTTCATGTTCTCGATCATTTCCGAAAGCGCCGGCTGGGCTCCTGAGATCTCCAAGCCGACGTCGAAGCCTTCAAGCAGACCCAGGCTGCGCTGCACATCGGCGATCTTCTCGCGACCTGCAAGAACCCCTGCATCCGCGCCCATGCCCTCGACACGCTTGAGGCGTTCCTCGCTCAAGTCAGTGACCACAATCTTGCGTGCGCCAGCATGACGGGCGATAGCGGCGGACATCAAACCGATCGGGCCAGCACCCGTGATCAGGACGTCCTCGCCCACGAGGCTATTCAGAAGCGCGGTGTGGGTCGCGTTGCCCAACGGGTCATATATCGCGCCCAGCTCCGGGGTTACGAAATCATCCGTGTGAATCCACACATTCGATTCGGGGTCACCACATACTCAGCGAACGCGCCATCACGCTGCGCCCCTACCGACTGCGTGTTGATGCACATGTGGCGGCGCCCCGCACGGCAATTGCGGCACATACCGCACACCACGTGCCCCTCACCGGAAACCCGGTCCCCGACCTTCACATCGGTCACGTAATCGCCGGTCTGGACGACCTCGCCATAGAACTCATGCCCCGGGATCATGGGTGGGGCGATCATGTCTTGGGCCGCCTGATCATAGGCCTCGATGTGCAGGTCTGTACCGCAGATCCCGGCCATCGCAACACGAATCAGAACATCGTGCGCGCCCGGGGCAGGAACGGGGCGGTCAGTGAACTCGAAACCGGCGTGCGGGCCAGACTTATACAGGGCCTTCATGAAGTCCTCCCAGAAGAGAAAGGGCGCGAGCCGAAAGGATACGAACCGTAAGGGCGCAAGCCGTAAAACACGGGCCGAGCGCATAAAACGGTGCGGCGGCAGTAGGAATAAGACTAACGCGCGCGCCGGCGTCTGGGGAGGCCTTATCCGCGCAGATCCTTACCCATGCCGGGACCCAACCGGCCCACGTCCTTCGGGCGGCCCACCACATTGCCAGCGTTCGGGGGCACAATCACGGTCTGTAGCGCCTGATAGGTCTGCTCGCCGTCCACCACAGTCAGCTCCGTATCGACACCGACGTTCCGGCGGATCACGGCCAGCGCAATCGGGCCGGCATCGTGATGCAAGACAGCACTTGTGAGCGTACCAACCGTGCGCTCACCCGCCTTCACTTCAGCGCCGGCCGCAGGCAACGTGTGTTCGGAACCGTCCAGGTCCAAGAACACGATGCGGCGCGGCGGATGCCCCAAGTTGTGGACGCGAGCCACCGTCTCTTGTCCCTTATAGCAACCCTTGTTCAGGTGCGTTGCCGCGCGCAGAAGGTCCAGTTCGTGAGGGATCGTCTTATAGTCCACTTCTGTCCGGATACTCGGATTCCATGCCGCGATGCGGACTTGTTCATACGCCATCAGACCGCCGATGCGCAGCCCGGCGTCCTGCACCGCGCTCAATACCTCCGGCATACGGGAGCGCCGAACCAGCGAGAAGAACCATTCACCATCAGAACCAGGATGCTCACCGCCGACCGGACCATACGGCCAACCACCAACACACACTTCCGGCCACGGATCCCGCAACACCGGGCCCCACGCGTCCTCAAGCTGTTCTACCACCCCGGTTTGCTGTCCACCGGCATCAGCGAGCCGTTCACGCAACACACAACGCGCCCCCACCACAGCCCATTCGGAGGTCACATCAGCGACCTCAACCTGGCTCATGAAACGCATCTTGCCCAGCCACTCGACCAAGCTACCGACATAGCCCGGTTCGGTGAGAAGCCACGTGGCTTCGCCGTCATCGTGGACACGCACATCAAAGTCGATGCGGCCCTGAAGATTCAAGAACAAAGCCCGCACCGCCGCGTTCTGAACCGACTCAACGCCCTGGTTGGACTCGTCCGGGGTCGGCACACTCGGTGCCAGGGTGTCGAGTTTTTGGGAAGCCAGCGAGTTCAGCCACGTGAGACGATCCGGGCCGCTCACCCGGGCCACACCCCACGAGGACAAATCAACGACCGCGCGGGCTTCATCCACGTCGCGGCCCTCACGCAAAGGCGAGCCATAGTGCAGAGCAATGCCGGCGTCCACACCCGAGGCGCGCACTGCGCCTTCAAGGCTCAAGAACACGGAATCCGGGGTCGGCTCAACCGCGGAAAGATCAACAGGCTGCGGGTCTAGCATCTACACAAACTCAGCATGTCAACAAACTCAGCTTCTACACCAGCTCGGCAACAACGCCTACTCGGCCTAGTCAGTGCCTTCGCCGCCAGCTGATTCCTCAGTCCCCTCAGCAGCGTCGCCGTTGCTAGAGCCGTTGTTGTCGGCGGCGTGTCGGCGGCCACCCGGGGCAACGCGCTTCAGTTGGGCGGAACCATGCGCCGCGAGCTCCTCACCGGCATCGCCTGCGACGTCCCAACGCCAGAACAGCATCTCGTTGACCAACCCGTAAATGCGGGTCGCCCGATCATACGGATGCGCGTACTGCGAACGTTGCACACCTGCGGTTTCGAGGAACACCTGCGGGCCAGCGATGTGCCCCGAATACTGTTCGGTGATCCCACCGGGGTGCGCGATCGTCACGTTGAGGGCAAAGCCCTCCCGGCCGTCCCGTTCAGTGCGTAGCTTCTCGACGTCTTCCGCGTTACGCAACGCAGGAACCACGTCACCCGGGATCAGGCCAGGCCCGCCGTCCGATTCAGTCAGCTCACGTTCCAGCTGCCAGAAACCGGTCTCCACGGCGATCGGGCGAATAACCTGGCCCTCGTCATCAGCTAGCCACGTCTCTGCACGGTATTCAACAACCGGCAAACCAATCTGCTCAAAAGTGACGCGCTGGAAGAACCGCTGATCATCAGCGGCACCCTCTCCCAGCATCCCGTAGCCTTCCCAGCGGCCCAAAAGCCACGAAAGCGGGACAAGCTCCGGCGTGAGATCGACGGGAAGCTCAAACGCCATAAATTACTTCTGACCCCGGAACAGGTAACGCACGGTGCCGATCGCGAAGCTCAACATGCCCAAGCCGGCAGCACCGATCAGGCCGTAGAAGAAAATCTCATAACCCAAGTAATCGTTCATGCCTCTAGTCTAGCCCCGTTCCCCCACCAGGCCAGAAACCGCCCGCAACTATGACCGCTCTAATAGATCAAATACCGGGTCACAAGCGCAGTGGGCATACCCATCACGACCACGCCGCACGCCCCAGCGATAGCGAATGTCCACATCGGGATCTGACCCAACGCCTTAGGCCGGCTCAAGGTGATCAGCCAGACACCCAGCCCCACACCCACCACGGCGAGCGCAACCGAAACCCACAAAGCTGTCGAAACCGAGGCACCATCCAAGCGGATCTCCCTGACCCACACAAACCAGCCGGAACCCAACGCCACGACCAGTGAGGCGCCAATGCATTCGGCGAGCACCGCTACCTTCTCGCGAGATTCCTCAACAGAGAACAGTTGCAACACGAAACTCAGCAGCACACCGACTGCCGCGCCCATCGGCCACCACGCCAACCCGTGCTCCTCCGGAAGCAACAGCATCATTCCCAGCGAAGCCGCCATCGTCACGAACATCACGATCCGAACCGTGGAACCACCCACGGCATGCTGGCGGCGCGGCCACAAAACACACATCGCGAGCAATACCAACGCGGTCGTGAACAAACCCGCGCTCGATTCCATCTGAGTTGAACCTGACTCCGCCCCCAGGCTCAACAAAGCCGGGGCCGTAAGAACAACCCACACCAGCCCGGACAGAATCAGTAGCAACGGATAACGCACCCTTCCATCATGCCGCATCGAACCACGCCGCCCCAGTCAATCCACCACAAATGAGCTAAACCAGCACAAAACGGCGGGCACGAACCCGCTAGGGATGACTTCGCTGGGCATGAACAGGCATGTTCAACGCGCCGCAACTCGATTAGCGTAATGACTATGAGCACGCATGAATCCCACGCTGCACACGATCAGCACGCCTCAAACAACCAGCACGATGCACCCGGCCAGCAGGCTCCTGCCGCACAGGACGCTGACGCCGCCAACACCGATTCCACGATGTGGACGCTGTCCCGCTTTGATGGCCGTCCGTCTGATGCCGTGTTGGATGGCATCATCGCGGTCGCTCGCGCGGCTGAGGACGCCGATGGTCACGAACCGTTCAACGAACAGACCCGCATCGAGCTGCGCCGCGGCGAGGACGTGTGGGGTGTGATCGTCTCAACGGACCAGGCAGCATCGACCGATCAAGCAGCAGGCCCGGCGAATGCAGAGTCTCAGCCGTGTGAGAGCGTGGTGGCGGCCGCGATCGTGACCGGCGCGCCGAGCGAACCTGCGACCGTTGAGATGGCTGTGCATCCGAACAACCGCGGTTTCGGTATGGGCCAGGACCTCGCGGACATGCTCGCCTCCCAGATTGAGGGCCGCACCGTCAACGTGTGGGCTCACGGGGATCACGATGCGGCACGCACCCTGGCGGAGCGTGTCGGTTTGGAGCGTGTGCGTGAGTTGTGGAGCATGCGGCTATGCGACCCTGCGTCGCTGCCTGCCACCCCTGAGGTTGCTGGTGTGAGCATCCGGGCTTTCGACCCTAACAAGGATGCCGATGCCTGGCTTGACGTGAACGCGGCGGCGTTCGCGTCGCATCCGGAGCAGGGCAAGCTCACGCGTTCGGATTTGGATGAGCGGCTTGCTGAAGACTGGTTTGATCCGGCAGGTTTCCTGCTGGCCACCGACGACGAGTCCGGTGACCTGCTGGGTTTCCACTGGACCAAGGTGCACGCGGCTCACACGGATGAGCGCAGGACTGAACACCCTGCAGTCGGTGAGGTCTACGTGGTGGGTGTTTCACCGGATGCGCAGGGCCGCGGTCTGGGCAAGGCGCTCACCCTGGCGGGTTTGAACCATCTCAAAGACGAGGGACACCAGACGATCATGTTGTACGTGGACGCCGATAACGCCCCGGCGGTCGCACTGTATGACAGCCTCGGTTTTGAACGCTGGGACGTAGACGTGATGTATACGAAAGACGCCTAGAAACTACTTTCAGGTAACAGTTGGCTGACATCTGCCCCAAGATCTCACCTATATCGCCTTTCTGGAGAAAAACACCGCTAAACGAGCGGTATCCTGAAGGTGATTCCACCCGCTCTGCATGAGTCTGTATAGCTCGTGAAGAGCAGGGCCGATCACTGCACGACACCCATGCCATGCCCGGCGTCGAACAGGCCCGGCATCACAAGGAGGATCGCGTGGAGAATCACGCCGGAACCGTACCTGCGAGCAAACCGAAGCGTGTCAAGCCGACCGCTGACCGGATAGAGGCCCCAGAGGTCTCCGTCCACACTACTCCGGACGGTGATTTTGGCCTGGAGCGGTTCCTGGACCGGGAAATGTCGTGGCTGGATTTCAACCTGCGCGTGCTCGAACTGGCCGAAGACCCTGACCTGTTCCTGCTGGAGCGCACCAACTTCCTTTCGATCTTCGGTTCCAACCTTGATGAGTTCTTCATGGTGCGTGTTGCGGGCCTCAAACGGCGCATCGCAGCCGGCATGGCTGTCCCATCGATGACCGGGTTGAGTCCACAGGACCAGCTCGAGACCATCCTCGAGCGCGCTCAAGAGCTTCAGCAGCGGCACGCGCGCGTGTTCACTGAGCAGGTTCGGCCGGAACTGACTAAAGAGAAGATCACGATCATCCGGTGGGACGAACTCACCGATTCGGAACATCACCGTTTGCGGGACTGGTTCACCGAACAGGTTTTCCCTGTTCTGACTCCGTTGGCGGTGGACCCGGCCCACCCGTTCCCCTACATCTCCGGGTTGTCGCTCAACCTCGCTGTTTTGGTGCGGAACCCGCAGACGGGCAAGCACCTGTTTGCTCGCGTCAAAGTCCCGGATGTTCTACCCCGCTTGGTCCGTGTTGATCCGCCGTCTCATGACCCTTCGGCTGGGGTGCGTTTCGTCCCGCTCGAGGAGATCATCGCAACCCAGCTCGACATGCTTTTCCCCGGCATGGAGATCATGGAGCACTACACGTTCCGTGTGACCCGTAACGAGGACCTCGAGGTTGAAGAGGATGATGCGGAGAACATTCTGAAAGCACTCGAGAAGGAACTGTTGCGGCGCCGTTTTGGTCCGCCGGTTCGCCTCGAGATCGATGAAGAGATGTCCGATGAGGTCCGCACTTTGCTGGTGCGTGAGCTTGGTGTTGAGGACTCTGAAGTGTTCGCTCTGCCCACCCCGCTGGATCTGCGCGGGCTTGGCGCGCTATCCCAGGTTCAGCGCCCGGACCTTCGCTATCCGCGGGCTATCGGCCGCACGTCACGATTCCTGAACGAGGCCGAGACCGCGATGGAAGCGAACGTGGTTGAGGCCGTCAAGGAACGCGACATCCTGTTGCACCACCCGTACGATTCCTTCGCGACCTCGGTGCAGGCGTTCTTGTCCCAAGCGGCAGCAGACCCGAAGGTTGTTGCGATCAAGCAGACCCTCTATAGGACCTCTGGTGACTCCCCGATCGTGGATGCGCTGATCGATGCGGCGGAGGCCGGCAAGCAGGTTCTTGCGATGGTTGAGATCAAGGCGCGCTTTGATGAGCAGGCCAATATTTCCTGGGCCCGCAAACTTGAGCAGGCGGGCGTGCACGTGGTCTACGGGATCGTGGGTTTGAAGACTCACTCGAAACTTTCGCTCGTGGTGCGCCGTGAGGGTCATCAGTTGGTGCGTTACTGCCACATCGGTACCGGTAACTATCACCCGTCCACGGCCCGTTTCTATGAGGACCTTGGCTTGTTGACGTGTGATCCTAGCGTGGGTGAGGACGTCACGCGTTTGTTCAATCAGCTCTCCGGTTACGCGCCGCGTACCACCTTCGATCGCCTCTTGGTTGCTCCGCGTTCGCTGCGCTCTGGGTTGCTTGAGCGTATCGAGCAAGAGATCAGGAACAAGCAGGCGGGCAAGGACGCTCGTGTGACCATCAAGGTCAATTCGATGGTGGATGAGACGATCATCGACGCGCTCTACCGTGCCTCGCAGGCGGGTGTGCAGGTCGATGTGATTGTGCGTGGTATCTGTTCGTTGCGCGCCAATGTTCCGGGCTTGTCGGAGAACATCCGGGTTCGTTCGATTCTGGGCCGGTTCTTGGAGCACTCTCGCGTGTTTGCGTTCCATAACGATGGCGACCCGGTGGTTTATATCGGTTCGGCTGACATGATGCACCGCAACCTTGATCGCCGTGTTGAGGCACTGGTCCCGATCAAGAATGAGGACGATAAGCGCGGCTTGATCGAGTTGATGGACCTGTATTTGTCTGATGAGACGTCATCGTGGCATCAGCAGCAGGACGGCACCTGGAACCGTGTTCATAAGGATGCCGACGGCAACCGTCTGATGGATATTCAGGAATACTTGTTGAAGACCCGAGCTCGTCGAGGAACACCGAACGCATAATGTCAGCATCAATTTCTTTTCCTGTGCGCTCTACTGAACCGATCGGCGAAATCGCCGAGAGCAACCCCGATATCGTTGCCGCTGGTGTTGTGCCGTGGCGTATCGACCCCGATGATGGTTTGCAGGTCTTGTTGATTCACAGGCCTAAGCACAAGGATTGGTCGTTGCCGAAAGGCAAGGTCGATGATGGCGAGACGATCGCTGAGGCTGCGGTCCGTGAGGCTAAAGAGGAAGCCAACCTCAAGGTCACTTTGGGGATCCCGTTGCCGTGCACCCATTACTTTGTGGGCAAGAAATCGAAGGTTGTGTACTATTGGGCGGCTCACGTGGAGAAGCTGCGGCGGGTTAGCCCCGACGGCAAAGAGGTCGATATTGCCCGCTGGTATTCGCCGTCGAAGGCTTTGAAGAAGCTCACCAACGATGCGGACAAGGCCCCTATCAAGGCCGTGGTCGATGCGTATGAGCAGGGGCTTTTGAAGACGACGCCATTCCTTTTGGTGCGGCACGCGAAAGCGAAGCCGCGCAACAGCTGGACCCGCTCCGAGGGTGAGCGCACATTGGCTCGAACTGGTTTCACGCAGGCACGTGCCTTGGCTCGCATGCTGACGGTGTGGCAGCCGGAACGGTTGGTTTCAAGCCGTTGGACTCGATGTGTTCAGACGGTGCAGCCGTATGCGGCGGCTATGGATATGAGCATCAAGAAGCAGACCGCTTTGACCGAGCACGCCGCTGACCGTGACCCGGATAAGGCTCAACGGATCCTGTTGAAGCAGTTCAACAACCCGAAGTCTACGTTGGTGTGTTCGCATCGCCCCGTGATGCCAACCCTGTTGAAGGCTCTGAAAACGGTGACGCCTAAAGAACTGCGGGAGTTCTTGCCTCAAGAGAACCCGTACCTGGCTCCGGGGGAAGCGATCATCTTGCACCGGGCGTTGGATGCTAAACGCCGGTGGCGTGCCGTTGCGGTGGAGATCCACAAGCCGTTCGAAGACTGATTCGGCTCACGAGTGTCTGCTCGAGCGACTCGATCGCTTCAAGCGTGTGCTTGGTAGGCTCGGAGGTGAAGCACCCACAGCGTTCGTGGCGTGTTTTGCGCCGTGTTGAAAGGAACCTGCCATGCCGCAACCTCCACTGATTCAGCAGCACACGCTCCGTGTTGAGCAGGACGAGGTCCAGTCTCGTTTCAATCTGTACGATGGCGATGATTTCATCGGGTTCATTCAGTACGAACAAGACGGCGACGTGTTGAGTTTCATCCACACGATCATCAGGGAAGAGTTTTCCCGCCGCGGCTATGCACGCGCGCTCACCACGATCGTCCTGGAGCGCTTGTGGGCGTTGGGCCTCAAAGTCGATCCAGTGTGCACCTACACTGCCGACTACCTTGAGAAGCACCCGCAGTACGCCGTGTTGCGTGCCCGCTAAACCCAGCTTCCACAGCCAGGCATGGGGCGTATCGTTGTCCACAGCCTTCCGTGTTTTTGGTTACTCCCTGCGTAGAATCGAGTCTCATGACCGTCCCCACGCCATATGAAGACATGCTCAAGGACGTCCTGGAGAACGGGACCCCGAAATCTGACCGGACCGGTACCGGGACAATCTCTGTTTTTGGCCGTCAGATCCGTTACGACCTCAGCAACGGCACTCTCCCACTGATCACGACCAAGCGCGTGCACTTCAAGTCAGTCGCTTTGGAACTGTTGTGGTTCTTGCGTGGGGATTCGAACGTGCGCTGGCTGCAGGAACGGGGCGTGCGCATCTGGAATGAATGGGCTGATGAGAACGGCGAGCTCGGCCCTGTCTATGGCGTCCAGTGGCGTTCGTGGCCGACCCCCGATGGCGGCCACATCGACCAGATCTCCGAGGTCATGCAGCAGCTGCGCGATAACCCTGATTCGCGCCGCCACATCGTCTCTGCCTGGAACGTCGCTGAGATCAAGAACATGGCCCTGCCGCCGTGCCACGCGTTCTTCCAGTTCTATATCGCCAACGGCAAGCTCTCGTGCCAGCTGTATCAGCGTTCAGCTGACACGTTCCTAGGCGTGCCGTTCAACATCGCTTCCTATTCCCTCTTGGTGCACATGATGGCCCAGCAGCTGGGCTTGGAACCTGGCGAGTTCGTGTGGACGGGCGGGGACGTTCATATCTATGAGAACCACATCGAGCAAGTCAAAACCCAGCTTGAGCGGGAGCCCTACGAATACCCAACGCTGCGTTTCGCACGGAAGCCGGAGTCTATCTTCGACTACGAGCTTGAGGACTTCATCGTGGAGAACTACCAGCACCATCCAGGTATTGCCGCGCCGATCGCGGTCTGAACGGGCACACTACCGGACAGTTCCCAAACCTGACTGTTTCCAAGGACGTTGAACACACATTTCAATGCATCACCATTTCTCTGAAGACTTCCTCCCGCACGAATCGGCACGCCAAATCGGTATGATCTGGGCTCAGTCAGCTGAGCGTGTGATCGGTGTAGACGGCGATATTCCGTGGCGGTTGCCCGAAGACCTCGCGTTCTTCAAACACGTCACCGAGGGCCATCCCGTAATCATGGGACGCAAAACCTGGGAGTCCATCCCGGCCGCGTTCCGTCCGTTCTCTGACCGCACCAACATCGTGCTGACAACCCAGGCGGAAACCCGCAACCAGGTTTCCGCCGCCGGCGGGCACGCTGTGGATTCGATCGCTGAAGCGCTCGACATCGCCTATAACAGCGAAGGTAGCGAGCAGGTCTGGATTGTTGGTGGCGGGGCGATCTATGAAGCCCTAGAGCCGATGGCGAACCTCGCCGTGGTCACAACCGTTGACACCCAGGTTGAAGGCGACACGCTCGCTCCCGAGCTCGGTGTGGGGTGGGAACACGTGACCTCAAGCCCGGCAGGTGAGGGCTGGATCGAGAGCGAAAAACAACAGCTGCGCTACCGCGTGGATGTGTACCAACGAAAAGGCTGACATGAATACGACCCCGGAGAAAAACACGACCCCGGAAGGCCCAGCGGGTAGCGCGTCAGTGAACAACGACGCGGCGAGCGCAGAAGCTGACGCTAGCGAGGATCTGGTTCTGGGCACTCCACGCCCGGAGCTGCATTTCCTGCTGGGCTACATGTTGTTCCCGGTGCTCGCGCTCGCGAGCGCGGCGGCGGGTGTGTGGGCTGTGATCGTTGGCAACAAGATCGCGGGCGTGATCCTGTTAGTGGTTGTGGTCCAGGCGTTCGTGTGGGCTGCTGTGCGCAGCATCAGTATCCGGAAGAAACTCGTTGCCGAACGGATGGAAGCGGTCGAGGAGTTCTATACCGGTCAAGAAGCAATCGACCGTTGGCATGCGCGCGAAGCCGAACGCCTCGAAACCGAACGCGCACAAGCTGAAGAGAAACAAGCGGCTCAAGAACAGGCCGAGCAGAAACAGCGCGATTCCTAAGGGATCGGGCTTCTTACGTCCTGCGATTCCTAAGGTCCCGGGTTTGTTAGGGGCCGCGTTCCATAAGGATTCAGCACAGTGCTGTAGCGAAGATCTAGCTGTAGGAGGCTTCGAAGCATGACCAGGCATCCCGGGATCATCCCGCATCCTGCAACACTGGATCTGAAGCCGCTCGAGGTCCCGCCGTTGGACGGCACTCTCGATGCGTATGAACATGCGCTCCGCGCGGTGCTCGAAGGCGCTGAACTGGAACACGCTCACGAAATCGTCGAGAAATTCCGCACGGGCGCCGGCCCTAAGCTCGATGCCGCTCTGCGTGAGCGCGCCGAGGCCCTCGCCGCTGAAGGCACCAACTGGTTGCACGAGGAATGGTATTCCAGCTACCTCACCGTCCGTGAGCCGCTGCCTCTGAGCACCAATGTCTGCTTCCAGCTCGCTCGCCCCCGCGAGCACACATCTCTAGGCTTAGATGGAGCGGTTGAGTTCATTCAGCGCGCAGCTATGGTGCACCTGCAGGTGGCCTCTGGGAATCTGCCGGAGGATGTGGACGCCCGCGGCAACCGCATCACGTTGAATCAATGGTTCGTCTACGGTGGCTCAATACGCCTCCCGTTAGAGGGGGAAGATCAGGTCTTCCCATGCACGCTAGATGAGGCGAACCGGGAGATCGGCGTTTTCGTCAACGGTCGCCTCTTCGCCGTACCTATCACTGACAGTGCCGGCAAGCCGGCTTGCGCCGAAGCGCTGCGGGCCGCGTTGGAGAACATTCAAGCAGCGACAACGAAACCCCCAGAGCTCGATTTCAACGCCCCTTCCCTGCTGGGTTCCGGTGTTCTTGACGATCTGCTTCCAGACATGCTGGAGCACAGCGGCAACCATCTGGTGTATGACCGTCTAGCCGACATGCTCTTCACCGTTGAGCTATTGACCGACGGCGGCGCCACAGATACCCAGCGCATCCGTGAGGCAACCTTCACCCCGCGCGGGGCATGGGCGTATAAGCCGTTGAGCTATCAGGTGAGTCTTCCCGACGAGTGGGCCGCGGTGCATGTGGAGCACTCCTGCATCGACGGCGCCACGCTGGTCACCGCCATGAAACGCCTCCAGACCGTGCAGTTGCCGGCGGAAACCTCAGAAGAACTCACACGGCTCGATGCCGAGGAGCTTGTGTGGACGCTCGATGAGGCGACCACGGCGCAGCTCCGTGAGCGGGTTGCCGCCTACACGGAGCTGGCCTCGAAGTTCACGGTGCAGATCGTCACCGCGCCGCATCGACCACCTGCGCACATGCCGTTCAAGATCAGCCGTGACGCGGTAGCTCAGCTGACCATGCACATCGCGCAGCAGCTCACTTATGGTCGCATCCGCGCGGTCTATGAGGCCGTGGATATGCGTGAATACCGTGCTGGCCGCACCGAATGTCTGCGTTCCGCTACCGGCGAGGCCGTTGCTTTCGCTCGCAAACTCGTTGCGGGCACCGCGACTCATGAGGATCTACTCGCGGCCGTCAACGCACACCGCGGCTGGGTCAAGCGCTGCAAGTCCGGTAACGGTTTCGACCGCCACATCCAAATGATGGCGACGATCGATGCCAGCGATCCGTTCTTCACCGATGACGCCGTGCTGGCCGCGCGCCGGGACTTCCTCTCCACGACCTCGGTGGGTGGCCCCGAGCAGATTGTGCGTTACTGCTTTGTACCCACCCGGCCGGAGGGTTTCGGCATCTCCTACACTCCGTTGCCGGAAGCCACCGAGTTCTGTGTCTCGTGGAATGTGGATACCGCGGAGAAACCCGAGGAGTTCACCGCGAACCTCATCAAGGCATCTGAGATGCTGTGGGAGTTCCTGCAGCAGCGAGGCTCTGACCTGCCCTGGCGAGCCGAACGCCTGCCGGGATCATAATGCGAAAGATTCGGGCTTAGCGCCGGCGTTCTCGCGTAGCCTTGAAGCTATGACTTCTAAGGCTGTAGGTTTTGTCGGTTACCGCGGCATGGTGGGTTCGGTCCTCATGCAGCGTATGCAAGATGAAGGGGATTTCGCCGGTATTGACCCGGTGTTCTTCTCGACGTCCCAGGCGGGCGCGGCCGCCCCATCGTTCGCTGAGGGCGCGCCAGCGCTCAAGGACGCTCACGATATCGATGAGCTCGCCAAGTTGCCGATCATCGTCACCGCGCAAGGTGGCGACTACACGAGCGCCGTGCACGGCAAGCTGCGCGCTGCCGGCTGGGAGGGCATCTGGATCGATGCGGCGAGCACGTTGCGGATGGAAGACGACTCCATCATCGTGCTGGATCCGGTCAACCGGAACGTGATCGACCGCGGCCTTGAGACCGGCGTCAAGGATTTTGTGGGCGGTAACTGCACCGTATCCTGCATGCTCATGGGCCTAGGCGGCCTGTTCCGCAACGGCCTGGTCGAATGGGCGACCTCGATGACCTACCAAGCGGCCTCGGGTGGCGGCGCGCGCCACATGCGTGAGCTGCTGACCCAGTTCGGTGATATCAACGCATCCGTCAAGGAGCTGCTGGATGATCCGGCGTCTGCGATCACCCAGATCGACACCGAGGTTCTGCGTAAACAGCGTTCCGGTGCACTCGACGCAACCCAGTTCGGTGTCCCGTTGGCGGGCAACCTGATCCCGTGGATCGATTCCGACCTCGGCAACGGCCAGTCCCGCGAAGAGTGGAAAGCCGGCGTGGAGACCAACAAGGTTCTGGGCACCACGGCTGAGAACCACATCATGGTCGACGGCCTATGCGTGCGCATCGGCGCGATGCGGTCCCACTCGCAGGCGCTCACGATCAAGTTGCGTGAAGATGTGGGCCTCGACGAGGTCGCCCGCCTGATCGGCTCCGATAACGAGTGGGCCACTGTTGTTCCGAACGAGAAGGAAGCGACCATGCATCAGCTGACCCCGGTCGCGGCGTCCGGAACGCTGAACATCCCGGTGGGTCGCTTGCGTCAGTTGGAGATGGGCCCGCAGTACATTTCCGCGTTCACGGTCGGCGACCAGCTGCTGTGGGGCGCGGCAGAGCCGCTGCGCCGCATGCTCCAGATCGCGCTCGGCAACCTGTAGAGGGCGATCTATAGGCGGTCGTTGCTGTCCTTAAACGTGTGAGCGCTCAGCCGCGGTGGCTGAGCGCTCACACGTTTAACGCGCTATGCGGGCTTCGCCTCAGGCGTCGCGTTTTAGGTGTCGCGTTTCAGGCGTCGAGCGAGGTTCCGATGAGCAAGGGCTCATGGTGGAGTTCGATCCCCCATGCTTCCTTGACTCCGTCGCGTACCGCACGGGCGAGCGCCACGACGTCGGCGCACGAGGCACCACCCTGGTTGGTGACGGCGAGTGTGTGCTTGGAGGACAACGATGCGCGGCCGCCAGCGATCTCCTCGCCCGGCTGGCCTTTCATTCCGAAGCCCTTGTGGTAGCCCGCGTGGTCGATGAGCCACGCCGCAGACAGTTTGACGTAGCCGTCTTTGCCCGCCGGATAGCGCGGAGCATCCGCTGGCAACGCGGCAGTGAGCGATTCCTCGACAATCGGGTTCATGAAGAATGAACCGCACGAGTTCGTGTCTGGGTCCCCCGCCTCCAGGACCATGCCTTTAGAGCGGCGCAAACCCAGCACGGCGGTACGGACTTCAGCCAGCGAGACCCGGGTCCCGAGCCCGACGTTGAGGGCGCGAGCGAGCTGATCATAAGCGACAGGCAACGCTTTGCCTCGTTTGAGCCCGAACGTCACGGCCAACACAACCCAGCGAGGCGAACCGTTCTGGGTTGCGCGCTTCAGAACGGAGTTCCGGTAGGTCAAGTCCAGCTCGGAGGCCTGCAGGGTCACGAGCTTGCCTTCGTGCCGGTCCCACGCCTCGATCGAGAGCAGCGTGTTGGAGACGTCGGCACCGTATGCGCCCACGTTCTGAACCGGGGTCGCGCCTGCCGCACCAGGGATACCGGAAAGAGCTTCAAGCCCTCCGAGCTCGTGTTCAACGGTCCACGCGACGGCCTCGTCCCACGGATGCCCTGCTTCGATCGTCACCGGAACAATGCCATCCCCGGCGGCGGCTTGGGTGGCATCAGAAGTACCAGCCCCTTCACCACCGACAGCGGCGTCTTGACCCGGTTGATCTTCTTCGCCCACGGTGATGCCGCGGGTTGCGATCTGCAGGACGGTCCCCCGGTAGCCTTCGTCAGCGATCACCAGGTTGGAGCCGCCGCCAACAATCAGCAGCGGGGTTCCGGCGGCGTCGGCCTCTTGGACTCCTTCGAGGATCTCGTCACGCGTGCGGGCCACGATGAAGCGGTCGGCTGGCCCGCCCACGCCCATCGTTGTGATGTCACTGAGCGTCGTGATCTCGCTGAGATTCCGCTGGCCCTCTGGTTCTTGCTGGCCCTGCTGCTGTCCCTGTTGCACCTGCTTGCTCATGCGGCCTCGGAGCGTCCGGAGACATTCACGATCGCTTGCGCGCGGTTGAGTACTTTCTCGCCGTCCAGGGTCACTTCGAGGTCCACGCGGATGCGGTCTTCGTCCACGACCTTGCCGACCGTGGCAACCACATCGAGGGTTGCGCCGACGGCTTCAGCGGGGTTCGTGCCGGCCCCATCGGCTACTGGGACCATGCCGGTGAAGCGGGTCTGGTAGTCCTCGATTCTGCCGGGGCACCCTGCCCAGTCGGTTACAAGTTGGACGGCAGCGCCCATCGTGAGCATCCCGTGCGCGATCACCCCGGGTAGCCCTACTTCGGTTGCGAAGCGGTCGTTCCAGTGGATCGGGTTGAAGTCGCCTGATGCGCCAGCGTAGCGGACGAGGTCGGCGCGGGTCAGTTCGATCTGTGTGCGGCCGAGTTCTTGGCCCGTTTCGAAGGCAGTCATTCTTAGTCGTCCTCCCCGCGGATCATGAGGGTTGAGCGTACTGTGCACACGGTTTCGCCGTTGGCGTCTGTGAGCACGGTTGATGTGGTGACCATGCCGCCGGTTCCGACGGCGCGGGCGCGGTCCACGGTCACGGTGGCGGTGAGTTCGTCGCCGGCGACGAGCGGGCGGACGTGGGTGAAGCGTTCGTCTGCGTGGACGACGCGGGAGAAGTCGATGCCGGAGTTCGGGTCGGTGATGTAGGCGGCTTCGGCGCGCTGTGCGATCACGACCGCGAAGGTTGGCGGCGCTACGAGGTCGGCGTGGCCGGCGGCTTGCGCGGCTTTCACATCGTAGTGGTGTGGATGGGTTGCTTTGACTGCGCGTGCGAAGTCGCGGATTGCTTCTCGGCCGACCGAATATGGTGCGGCGGCAGGGTACGTGTGGCCCTGCAGGTCTGCATTCACGCCCATGTGGCTCACCTTCCGCGCCGCGGTCCGGCGCTGTTCATTTTCTGTTTGAGTGCTCGGCGGCCGTCTCGCATGCGTGATCCGAATCCGATGAGGTGGGCGATGATGCCGATCATGAGGAATGCGGATGCGGCGGTGAACAGACCGGTGTTGTCTTGGATGGCGCCCATGATGAGGAGCACGAGGCCGATGAGGACCGCGGCGATGGTCGCGATCAGCATGGCCTTCGTGAGTGTAGAGGCGGAGTCCCAGTTGAGCATAGTTACCAGTCTAGTGGCCGATGCGCGGCGCGGGGTGAGCTGAAGTGCGCGGCGGGGTCTGTATGAAGCAGGGCCTGCCGCTTGAAGTTAGCTAATCGAGATGCCGGTGGGCTTGGTGCCCTGCTCTGGTTGGCCGTGGGCGTCGACGTACCATTCCATTTCGAGTTCGAATTCGCGTTTGATGCGTCCGCTACGGCGGGTTACATCTTTGGCCTCGAGCTCGACCTTGAGGGTGTGCGGGAGCTGCAGGGCTTCTGCGGTCACGCCGTCGGAGACGGTGGCTTCGCCTGTGCGGATGCGCGCGGCGAGCCCTTCGAGGAGATCGGCGAGCTGTTCCCGGCTCATCGTTTCTTTCGCTTTGATGTTCAGAGGTTGCGTGCCTTCGCTCTGCGTCTCGTCGCGCCCTCCCCTATCAAGGTTCGACCCTTGGCCCGTAGCACGGTCAGTCATGGTTACCCCCTTTCCCTAAGGCTATAACAGAAAGACCCCCAGCCTGAGGCTGAGGGTCTTTGTTTGTAGCGGTGGCGGGACTCGATCCCGCGACCTCACGATTATGAGTCGTGCGCTCTAACCAGCTGAGCTACACCGCCACGAATGAGAAAATCCCGCCGGCCCCGACCCGAACCGGAGGGGGCCTTGCGGGATTCTCATTCAGAGCCCCCTATGGGAATCGATCCCATGACCTCAGTCTTACCAAGACTGCGCTCTACCACTGAGCTAAGGGGGCAACAGATGAAGACTCTACCAGGGTTTATTCTCAACGCCAAAACGCATCGAACTCTTCACCTGTAGCCGGACATTTACCGGCCGCGACGCTTCCACTTAGGCGCGCCTTTGTCTTTGGAATCCTTGAATTTACGGGCAGCAGAGTCCTTCTTCTTGTGCTTGAAACTGCCCTTGCGGTCGTCACGGTCCCAGGACTTTTTACCGCGGGAACCGGAAGCGTGACGATTCTCACGGCCACCATGCTTCCCTCCGTGGCCGCCCCGGTCTTCGCGGTGCTCATCGCGGTACCCGCCCCGACGCTCACCGGAGTTACGACGGTCCTCACGATACCCGCCCCGACGCTCAGCGTGTGGGCGGCCCCCACCGCGTGATGCGCGGGATGGTCCGCCGTGATCAAGCTGGATGTCGATGCGGCGCCCGGCCACCCGGGTGTCTGCCAGCAACTCCAGGGTTGAGTCCGGCATATCCGCTGGCAGGTCCACGAGTGTGAAGTTTTCACGAATGTCGATGTGGCCGATGTCGCTGGACACGAGCCCGCCTTCGTTGGCGAGCGCGCCAACGATAGCGCCAGGCATGGCGCGGTTGCGGCGGCCAACAGCGAGTTTATAGGTGACCTTGTCGCTGTCGTCCCGGCTTCCACGGCTGCCACGGCTACGGGACTCGGCGGCACCGCGCTCGCCGGCCACCGCATCGTGCTGTGCGCGTTCGCGTTTGGTGCGTTTCTTCTTCGCTGGCGGCGTGGTCGGAATTTCCTCGGTCAGCAGCGGCTGCCCGCCCTGAGCGAGAAAAGCGAACGCAGCAGCAACCTGCACGGCGTCGACGTCGTTCTCTGCAACGTAGTCGGTCACGAGTTCGCGGTACGGGGTGAGATCTTCTTGCTCGAGCGCAGGCGTGAGGCGCTCAGCGAGCCGGCCCAGCCGGGACGAGTTGACGGCATCGATCCCAGGGATCTGTGCTTCTTCGACAGTTCCGCCGGTTGCGCGTTCGATGTGCTTGAGCAGGTAGCGTTCCCGCGGGGTCATGAACAGGATCGCGTCCCCGGTACGCCCTGCGCGGCCTGTGCGGCCGATGCGGTGGACATAGGATTCGGTGTCGTGCGGGATGTCGTAGTTGAACACGTGAGAGATGCGTTCAACGTCGAGCCCGCGTGCGGCAACGTCGGTCGCAACGAGGATGTCGATCACGCCGTCGCGGAGCTGATCGACCGTCTTCTCGCGCTGGGCCTGCGGGACGTCGCCGTTGATCGCCGCGGCACGGAAGCCGCGCGCCTTGAGTTTGGTTGCGACGTCTTCGGTCGCCTGGCGGGTGCGCACGAAAGCGATCACGCCGTCGGTGTCTTCGGTTTCCAGCAGGCGCGTCATGACGTCGAGCTTGTACTGGTGCATGACCTGGATGTAGCGCTGACGGATGTTCGCGCCAGGGGTCGATGCGGTGTCCACTGCGATGTGCTCGGGGTCGCGGAGGTAGGTGTCGGCGATGCGGCGGATCTGCTTAGGCATGGTCGCGGAGAACAGCGCGACCTGCTTGTCTTCCGGCGTGGATTCGAGGATCGTGTCCACGGCTTCGGCGAAGCCCATGCGTAGCATTTCGTCGGCTTCGTCGAGGACCACGTAGAGGAGGTTGGAGAGGTCGAGTGATCCGCGTTCGATGTGGTCGATAACGCGGCCTGGGGCGCCCACCACAACCTGCGCGCCGCGGCGCAGCGCCTTGAGCTGTGGGCCGTACGGTGAGCCGCCGTAGACGGGCAGGATCGTGAGGTCGTCGAAGTAGCGTGCGTAGGAGGAGAACGCTTCCGCTACCTGGAGCGCGAGTTCGCGGGTTGGTGCGAGCACGAGGATCTGCGGGGTTTCGGCTGGCCCGTTGACGTCGTTGATTTCGGCGATCTTGGTGAGCGCGGGGATCGCGAACGCCGCGGTCTTACCGGTTCCGGTCTGTGCGAGTCCCACGACGTCGCGGCCTTCAAGCAGGGTCGGGATGGTCGCGGCTTGGATAGGTGAAGGGCGTTCGTAGCCGAGGTCTTCCACCGCTGCCAGAACGCGGGGTTCGATGTTCAGCTCAGCGAACGTCGGGCCCTCCGGCTTGGTTTCGGTGCTGGTGTTTTCGTGGGTTTCAGCCATGTCAGTTTGAGCCATCTCGGTGGCCTCCTGTTTCTGCGGGAGGCGTCAACCGTGCACTCGTGGGGTGCGCGGGACGCGGGCGTTACGCCCGTGACCGGCTCACTCCCTCCACGACACACAGTGCCGCGCATCGGGCGAGGCACACAAACCACATGCGAATAGACCCCGTTCGAAGGGGCATGCATTTAATGAGGGAAAGCCGGATATCGGCGGATAATCCAGTCTACCCCGCAGCCTGCCGCGGAGCCCATAAAGGAGGCGGGACTCACAAGAGTCCCGCCTCCGGCTGGTTTATTTATCCTCTGATGCTTCCTTAGATGTTGCCGGTTCCGTTGATGCGGGTGGCCGCTCTGAATCTGCGGGAGAACTCTGGTCCTCCCCGTCTTCTGACGGGTTGGTCGGGAACTGGTACTTGTCCTTATAGGCTGCGACGTTGATGCGTTCGATCTCGCGCCCATTCTCAGCGACCTTCACAACGAATGAGCTTCCCATTCGTAGGTCGGGGAGGTTTTCGAATGTCAGTTTGCTGAGGTCACGGTCCGCGTATTTTTCGCGGTATTTCGCCATGACCGGCTGGATGTTCTCAGTGGTCGCGACCTCTTCGCCGACTGAGCACGCTTTCTTCGCGTCGTCAGCCACTGCAGCTGAAATGAATTCCTCAACGGCTTCCTCAGGCGAAGCTGCACCTTTACCGCAACCGTTTCCAAACGCATCACACCCGGTCAGCCCTGCCCCAACAGCAAGGAGCACACCAGTACTCGCGAGTAGTTTCCTTGCGTTCGCTGAATAAGCCATTAAAGAACCTCCACTGCCCGTTTCAACAGCTATAGCGAGAACAGTAATGCGCCCGCCTACCACCCACAAGCGGTTTTAGATAACAATTCGGCCGCACTCACCGGGCAAGCGTTCACCGGGCAGCGTTCCCGGGCAGCGCGCACCGGATACTTTCACCGGCGGCGCGCACCGGGTGCTGGCTTATAGCCGCGCGAAGGCCTGTTCGAGGTCTGCGATGAGGTCTTCAGCGTCCTCGATACCGACCGATAGCCGCAGCAGATCGTCCGGCACTTCTAGTTCGGTTCCCTTGACGGAAGCGTGGGTCATCTCAGCCGGATAGTTCATGAGGGATTCGATCCCGCCCAGCGATTCCGCGAGCCTGAACAGTTCCGTGCTCTCCGCGACAGCCCGTGCCGCATCCGCACCGCCTGCCAGCCGGAAGGAAACCATGCCGCCAAAACGCTTCATCTGGCGTGCCGCAACATGATGCCCCGGATGATCCGCAAGTCCCGGATACAGAACCTTCGTGACTTCCTTACGGCCCCGCAACCATTTCACTACCGCTTCAGCGTTATCGCAGTGACGTTCCATCCTCACCGCGAGTGTCTTCGCGCCACGCGTGGTCATGTACGCATCGAACGGTGAAGACTGGTTGCCCGCAGCGAACTGGATGAACCGGACCTTATCCGCCAGCTCCTCCGAGTTCGTGACGACTGCGCCGCCCACCACATCGGAATGCCCGCCAAGGTACTTAGTGGTCGAGTGAACCACCAAGTCCGCCCCGAGTGCGAGCGGGGACTGCAGGTACGGGGAAGCGAACGTGTTATCCACCACAACGATCGCACCAGCCTCATGCCCAGCAGCTGTCAACGCCTCGATGTCCGCGATCTTCATGAGCGGGTTCGATGGCGTCTCAATCCACACCATCGCAGTCGCATCCTCACGGATCGCCTGCACAGCGGCTGCCGTGTCCGTCATGTCCACGGGGGTGTGGCGGATGCCGTTAGGGCCGTGGATCTTATCGATCAAACGATGCGTGCCGCCATAAACATCGTTACCCATCACGATGCGGTCCCGCGGCGAAAGCAAGCTCCGGATGATCGCGTCCTCAGCACCCAAGCCCGAGGCGAAAGAAATACCGTAAGCGCCACCTTCCAGGGCGGCGATCTGCTCCTGCCAGTTATCGCGGGTCGGGTTAGTGCCGCGCGAATAGTCGTAGCCCAAACGCAGGTTACCCACCGAGTGAGGATGGTACGTCGTGGACATGTGCAGCGGCGGGATCACCGCGCCCGTGATCGGATCAAACTCTTGGCCTGCGTGCACGGCGCGGGTCGAGAAACCCAAACCCTGCATGTCCTTGGCCCGCTGCTCAGAAACACCCTGCTCAGCGGCACCCTTCTCAGCGGTGCCCTGCTCCGTGGCGTTGTGCTCAGTGTGCTTGTGGTCGGTGGTCTTGTGTTCGTTGTTGTGGTCTTTTTTGTTCTCGCTCATTCCACGCTCCATGCAATCTCAAAGTTTCAATTCAGGTTAGGACGTCGATGGCCTCGCCATCGCGTAAGAGCACCACGCCAGAGTTGACGCGTAACAGCTCGTGCAAACATTCGGCTGGTTGACACCACCCGATCGTGGGCATGTGTTGCCCCACCGCGTGCGCGGCATCAATCGAGGTTTCCGGGGATGAGCCCGCATCCAGCGCGGAGAGCACCGATTCGCGCGTGACCGACCCCACCAATTCCCCTACGCGGGCCGGCCAATGCCCTCCCCTAACAACAGGCAAAACGTTCACACCCGCGGCATCCAGCGCTTCCTTCGCTTCAGCGAGCGTAACGCCTTCGTCTACGCCGCGCACCCCTGGCAGCTGTTGTTGCGCACCAACAGTGGATGCCTCATCAGGCACCTGGATGCTGTAGCCGTTGGCGAGCATCCAGGCGTCATTGAAGAACTTACCCATGTAGCCGCGGCCGGAATCCGGAAGCACCACAACCACGACCGCGTCCTCGGGAAGATCACGGGCCGCATTCAGCGCGGTGACCACGGCGAGCCCGGAGGACCCACCCACCAGGAGGCCTTCTTCCTTAGCCAAGCGGCGCGCCATCGCAAACGCTTCGGCATCGCTCACGGCTTCGACCGCATCGGGTATCTCGGGATCATAGTTGCCCGGCCACATGTCATCGCCCACACCTTCGACCGCGTACGGGCGGCCCGTACCGCCGGAATACACCGAGCCATCCGGGTCAGCCACGATCACCTGGACCGCGCCATCGGACACTTCTTTGAGATATCGGCCTGTACCCGTGACTGTGCCGCCGGTACCCGCACCCATGACCACGTGGGTGACGCGGCCTTCGGTATCAGCCCAGATTTCGGGGCCGGTGGTTTCGTAATGTGACTCCGGGGCGGCCGGATTAGAGAACTGGTCCGGCTTATAAGCGCCGTCGATCTCGCGTTCCAGACGGTCCGAAACCCCGTAGTAGGACTCCGGTGAATCAGGTGCCACACCGTTCGGGGTAACCACAACCTCTGCCCCGTAGGCCTTCAAGACGGAGCGTTTCTCTTCCGCGACCTTCTCCGGGGTCACGAATACCGTCCGGTACCCTTTCAGCTGCCCCACCATCGCAAGCCCCACGCCAGTGTTGCCGGAGGTCGGTTCAACGATCGTTCCGCCGGCAGTGAGTTTCCCGGCTTCCTCGGCTTGTTCGATCATTTTCAACGCAATACGGTCTTTGATCGAACCGCCCGGATTCAAGAACTCG
Organism: Pseudoglutamicibacter albus; assembly: GCF_031458175.1. Taxonomy (NCBI): domain Bacteria; kingdom Bacillati; phylum Actinomycetota; class Actinomycetes; order Micrococcales; family Micrococcaceae; genus Pseudoglutamicibacter; species Pseudoglutamicibacter albus. The sequence continues at coordinate 1,613,826 of NZ_JAVDXX010000001.1, forward strand.
AGCTTGGCGAGCACGGTCGCTTTAAGGCCGTCCGTGACCGAGTTGAGTTTGACCAGCGGGGTGCCACCAATGAGGTCCAATACGGAATTCGCGTAACGCATAAGTCCACGGTACCGGCGCCTCACGCTTGCCGCGAAACTGTCAGGGGTGCATGCCACAGTATCTATATGAGCGTTCCTGTATCCGGTGAGGGTATGACCCCCGATGCTGAGGCCAGCTGGGTTCCGCCTGTCCCGTTGGAGTGGCGTGCCGTGGTGTCCGCTTTTCAGCATGGGCGGCGTGACCCATCGTTGCGGATCACTGCGCACGATGCGTGGCGGGCTGTGCGTTATCCGTCCGGGATCGCTGAGGTCAGGATTGTGCCGGAAGGTGTGAGTGCGTCCGCGGTTGCTGGCGGGGCGGTGCGGGCGCGGTCGGCGCAAGAGAACCGGGGTGCCGCCCGTGGCGCGGGTGGGCCGTTGGCACGTCAGGTCAGGTTTCAGGCGTGGGGCCCTGGTGCAGCGGAAGCCCTACAGGATGCTCCCGACTGGCTGGGGCGCAGTGATGACTGGAGCGAGTTTGATTCTTTGACTGACCTTCCCGCGTTGGTTCAGCGGATGCGTTCCGAACGTCCGGGCCTGTTGTTGGGGTCTTCTGGCGCGTTACCTGAGCATCTCGCGGCGGCGATCTTGGCGCAAAAGGTCACGGCGCACGAGGCGTTCGGGGCGTGGTTACGACTTGTGACTCGTTTTGGGGACCCCTCCCCCGGGCCGATGGGCCGAACCGGTGAACTTTTCGTTCCTCCCACCGGGGCTGAGTGGACACGGATCTCGTCGTGGGAGTGGCATCAAGCGCGCGTGGATAGTAAACGACGCAATACTCTGGTGCGCGCTCTTGAACGTGAGTCGGCACTGCGGCGGCTACAAGCCACTGTCCCGGCGGGTGGGCCGAACAGTGGTCTACTGCGGATCGAGTCTGCGTTACGCAGCATCCCGGGGGTTGGTGTGTGGACGGCCGCGGAGGTTCTGCAACGCAGCCACGGTTCAGGCGATCACGTGTCTTTCGGGGACTACCATGTGGCACACAACGTGGGGTGGGCGTTGACCGGCCGCCGAGCCACCGACCGGGAGATGGAGCAACTTCTGGCCCCGTGGACTGGGCACCGGCAACGGGTTGTGCGGCTGCTAGCGGAAGGCGGCGCAACCAAACAACGCATGGGACCCCGGCTCCACGCGAACGATCACCGCTGGCACTAGACCCGACCGACGCTGGTGGCGGGCGGCTCTGGTGGCGGGCAGCGCTAGCTTTTCAACCGGTAGCCGGCCGGTTGTGCGCCCTCACCCGTAATGGTGCCCTTGGTCCCATTGACAGTGATCATCTGTCCATTCTTCAGTGCGCTGGTCGCTCCGCTCGCGCCCATCACGGCGGGAATGCCGTATTCACGAGCAACGATGGCAGCGTGGGAGAGGCGACCTCCAGTATCGGCTATGACAGCGGCCGCCAGGCCGAACAATGGCGTCCAGGATGGATCCGTGTAGTGGCACACCAGGATGTCTCCCGGCTGGAGTTGGTTGAAGTCTTCAGGCCCTGTGATGACCCGTACAGGGCCCGTGGCCAGTCCGGGACTTCCTGCTGTCCCGGCAAGCTTCGACGCTTTGGTTTGATCGGTGTGGGTCCACCACGCTGCGGCGGCATGTGGCCGTGCGGCTTCGCGTTGGCTGGCGATCAGTCGCGTCTGATGAGCGGGCGCGTCCCTGACCAGTGTGTCCTGGATTTCGGTCAACGTAAGGTACTTCAACTGCTCGACAGTTTCGAGGGCTTCACGCCGGTGCAGTCGGTTTGCGATCTCATCGGTCACACGACGCGCGATCACGTACGCCTCCTCAATGAGGTATACCGATGCTTCACGAGCGACGTGACCGTTCCGCCAGGCCTTCAGGGTACGGGCGAACCCGCGGCGGGCAAGGGCCGGTAACCGGCCCTTGATTTCCTCGACGAGTTCTTGATGGGAAGGTTTATCAGCAAGGCCACGCGGCGAACGGCGCACAGCCTCCAGCGTTGCATCAAGGCTAGCGGGGTCTTCTCTCCAAGACCTATGAGAAAAGGGCAGGTACAGCTGTGCAGTTCGGGCGCCATACTCGTCGAGGAAACGCCGCCGCATGTCGCGATAGGTAGAGGAATTTGGCTCGAGGCTTGCGAGCTTATGGAGTTCCTTGTCGATCACCACCGTAGTGTAGTCGAGGTCCCCGAGTAGGTCGTATGCATCGAGGTCTCGTCTCCTGGCCAGAGCCAAGTAGTAGCCGAGTTTGAGCGCTGTGAGTTGTGCAGGCCCGACGTAGTCGAGAAATCTCACCCGCGCTATGTCACTGACCAGACCCAAAATCTTCTCGAGGAGTGCCAGGAGTTCTTGGTCTGCAACCGGGGCGAGTTCCGAGGGCAGAGAGCTATCTAGTTTCCTGCGGTAATCAGCTTCCACGGCGGGCCAGTCAGCCGGGTCTGGGGATCGGTATCCAAGGAGGCGGACCAGCCGCCAACCCACACGGATGTCGGGGTAGGCAGCTGTGATAGTTCCATCGGGTTTCATTTCAAGGAGCTGCTCGATGGGGGTCGCAGTGATACCGATGTTCGCCATCCCGGCCTGCAGTTGCCGATGCATAGGAAGGATCGCGCAAAGGTCGAGGGGGTACGGCCCCGGGTAGTGTTCGACGAGGTCAGTGTGGAATACACGGGATGCCCTACCGATCCGTCGGCCAGAGACGGTTTGTTGTGGAACCTGTTGTGTAGCCGTCTCGGTGCTCGCAGTAGTGGTGATAGGTCGAGCTTGAAGTAGCCACAAAGTGGTGTCTGTGTAAGCCCATTCGAGGTCCATGCCTGCACCGTAAAGCTCTTGCACGGTTTCCCCGAGCCGGGCGAGCTCAAGCACTTGGTCATCAGTGAGACAGAGGCGGTGCCGGTCATCTTGGGGAACGTCAGCGATGCGGGCGGAAGAACCATGGCGGTCGATGCGGGTCTGTTTTGCCCCGAGTCGCCGCTCCAGAACACTGCTGCTCGTTGCACGGTATTCGTCTGGGGTCACTGCTCCTGAGACCACGCTCTCCCCTAGTCCCCAGGAGGCGTTGATGAGTGTTTCTTCTCCGCCGCTGACTGGGTCGCAGGTGAATAAGACTCCTGCAGTGTCGGCGTCGACGAGCTTCTGAACAACCACAGCTAGAGCAACGTCATGATGCTCAATACCGTGACGGCGTCGATAGTCAACGGCTCGAGCGGTCCAGAGCGATCCCCAACATTTACGGACCGCATCCAATACGTCGTCTGTGCCGAAAATCCCAAGAAAGGTGTCCTGCTGACCAGCGAAAGATGCTTCGGGGAGGTCCTCTGCGGTTGCCGAAGATCGCACAGCCACCGCTACGTTCTCACCCCACGTGCTCAACTGGTTGCCGATTTCCCGAGCGATGGCGTCTGGCACGTTTTGACCTTCTACTGCTGCCCGGACGGCGCCTGGTCCTTGTGAGAGAAGCGCATCTATATTTAGGTCGGCGGTTGCTTCGCGGTATGTGTCTGCAGACAGAACGAAACCTTCCGGGACGGGCAGTCCCGCTCGTTCCAACACACCGAGGTTCACTGCTTTACCACCGCCAGTGGCCAGGGTCGCTTCAGTGAACGGGATAATCATGAGGCTTCCCTTGCTGAAGAAGTATCCACCATTGCAACGAGTGCGAGTTCCAGCTGTTGTGTGAGTCGCTCCGGTAGCGCCGGTCCGTCTTGCTGCCACGTCCACTGCGCCACGGGCGCGAAGTACGCCGATGCAAGCATTATCACCGCGGCCTCCCTGTCCACGGGACGAAACTCGCCTGAGGCGAGACCTTCGCTGACGATCGATCGCAGCAAAGCCATCAAGGGTTCACATGAGGAGGACACATCTGCTTGATTCAAGGATGAGATCCGAGCTATGCACATTTGCCCCGCGGGTGCCTCATTCTCTACGTACCACTCACCGGCGGCGCTAAACACTCGTTGCAAACGAACCGCGGCACCGGCGCCTGGAGTGTCAGCATCTGTCATGGCCGCCATCACTTGTTCACCCAAGAATGACAAGACATCCTGCTTGGTTGCGAAGTAGGTAAAGAACGTGCCTTTACCTATGTCTGCGGCTTCTGAAATCTGGGAAACCGAGGTTTGCTCGAATCCTTGCTTCAGAAACAGCTGCATTGCAGCTTCGACGATCCGTTTCCGGGTCGCCTCTTTACGACGGGCGACACGATCACTCGAACTCATGAAGATAGAGTAACAAGAAACTTGACCGCGGTCATTCATGTGGGAATTAGCCTGTTTTATGAGGTGCCGCTGCGTGTGTTGGGGTTAGCGTGTTTAGCGGGGTTTGAAGATGGTCCAGGCGGCGGTGATAGTGAGCGGGGCCTGCTGAGCCTGCACGTCGTTTTTACAGGGTTTGCTTTGGCCCGGCAGGATAGCTGTGCGGTTGAGAGTCTTAGCCGTTGTCTTTTCGTTCCAAGACCAGCATGCCGTCGTGGGTTGAATTAGAGTCCACTGTCTGAATGGCTTTCGAACTCCCCGGACCGAAGTAGGAGCGTTTGTCTTCGTAGGCAGAGAACGTGACGAAGAAGTTTCCGGCGTCAAGCTCCTCATTCGGGGCGTGGATGTTTTCGTAGCGTATGCCCAACGAAAGCAATCTGCCCTGCCTTGCTTCCCTCTTTCGCTACCTCAGGCAAGGGTCCGGGGCCGGCACATTCCGAGCAGGTCGTTTCGGGGTCGCGGGCATATACGGCCGTTTTGGTGAGGGGCTGGCCGAAGGTTTGGGTTTCGCAGATTCTTTGCCGCTACCGGAAGTGTTTTCGTCTTTCGCTTCCTTATCGCTCGAGCTCGCTGACGGTACCGCTTCGGCGGGCTTCGCATCGTCATTTGCTCCACAACTCGCCAGACCGGAGGCAAGAGCCAGAGTCATTGCTGTGGCGATGGAGCTTCGTTTCAGGTTTGTCATGATGGCGCACCTTAGACATGTGTTTATGTTTAGAACCTAAAGTAGCCAAGCGCACTCAAAAGCACCATAGAAGAACAAAACCTTACCTGCCTACCGCGTCACACGAACGTACGAGATGCTCTCATGTGGCTTCTCAACACCAGGTTGAAGCACGCCCTCCGCGACGCGTCGCCACAGTCGTATCAACGCCTTTTGGGCATAAAAATGTCGGGACATCGAGTGAACGATGTCCCGTCACATTACAAAAGTGGCAGATGAGGGATTCGAACCCCCGAAGGCAGTGCCAGCTGATTTACAGTCAGCCCCCGTTGGCCGCTTGGGTAATCTGCCATATTCATTTATTTCGCTTGCCCGCCCGTTCATGGGCTGTTCAAGCGAACGATTCATAACCATACCAAACCATCCCAGCCCCCACCAATTCGGGGCCAACCCCAACCAGCAGCCGCCACCGGCCGGCCGTGGTGGAACCCGCGGCAGCACCGGCCCCAGCTAGGCTTGAAAGCAAACACCTACTCAATAACACAGCCCAGCTTCAGCTGGCATAACCATCCAGCCCAGCTTCAGCTGGCTCAATCAACTCACCCGAGGAGGCCACGATGGCTAAAGACTCAACGTTCGATGTTGTCAGCAAGGTCGATAAGCAGGAAGTCAGCAACGCACTCAACCAGGCGCAGAAAGAAATCGCGCAGCGCTACGACTTCCGCGACGTCGGCGCCGAAATCGATTTCGCTGGCGAGGGCAAGCTCCTCATCAAGGCCAACGCTGAAGAACGCGCCAAGGCAGTTCTGGATGTTTTCCAATCCAAACTCGTCAAACGCGGCATCTCGCTGAAGTCGCTCGAGGTTGGCGACCCCTACGCGTCCGGCAAGGAGGTCCGCATCGACGCGAGCATCAAGGAAGGCATCGATCAAGCGACCGCCAAGAAGATCTCCAAACTCATCCGCGACGAAGCCCCTAAATCCGTCAAAGCCACCATCCAGGGCGACGAACTCCGTGTCTCCTCGAAGTCCCGCGACGACCTGCAGGCCACCATCGCGCTGTTGAAGAACTTCGAAGACGCAGACCTCCAATTCGTCAACATGCGCTAAACATGGATTAAACGAAACCGGGGTGAGGTAGCCAAGCGATCCCGAGAGGATCACGAGGCGACCTCACCCCGATGTTTAACGCCACAAACACTACACGGAACACGTCCACCATGAAGGCGACGCGGGCGTCTGACAATAACCGGGCCTTAGGCGGCGTTGCGGGCTTCCTGGCGGCTGTTCATCAGACGTGTAGCCAGTTCCGGGCGGCCATTGCGGCGCAACAGCGAATACAATGCGCTGAAGCTGTAAGGGTAACCCGAACGTTCCGGGATCGTATCCGGCTCCGCATGGGTATCCAACAGGAATTCAACGTCCTCAACAACCGCTGCGTCGTACTCCGCTCGCTCCTGACGATTCATGGCTGATAGACCTCCTTGAGTCACTTCACTCCATGCCTGTCTGGCATAACGGCAGAAACCGCGTCAATGTTCCCACCGCATCATTCGTGTGACTAATCACACAGATGTTTTGTTCATCCCCAGGGTTGCCCCATTTCCTCCGCTTGTGCACGCAAACGCTCTATGCGGTCACGCGTTGGTGGGTGGGTGCTGAACAAACCTTTGATCTTGCCAAATGGGTTGGCAAACATCATGTGCGCAGCAGACTCCGTACGGGGAGTCTCCTGCAACGGGGCATCCTGGATGCCCTGTGAAATCTTGAAAAGCGCGGAAGCCAAAGCCGCCGGGTCCCCCGTCAGCTCCGCGCCGGTCGCGTCCGCATCATATTCGCGGGTCCGTGAAACAGACATCTGGATAATCGAAGCCGCGATTGGGGCGAGGAACGCCATAGCGAGCATCGCCAGAATATTGCCACCATCACGGTTACGGCTATTGCCTCCAAAGAACATGAGGAACTGCGCAATCGATGTGATGACACCCGCAATAGCGGCCGCGACCGAAGAAATCAGAATGTCGCGGTTATAGACGTGCATCAACTCGTGCCCCAAAACGCCACGCAACTCGCGGCGGTTCAACAACGTCAAAATACCCTCAGTGCAGCACACCGCCGCGTTCTCCGGGTTACGGCCCGTCGCGAACGCGTTCGGGTTCATAGTGGGCGAAACATACAGCCGCGGCATCGGTTTACCCGCACGTTGAGACAGCTCACGCACAATCGCATACATCTCAGGCTGCTCCGCCTCCGAAACCGGGCGGGCCTGCATCGCGCGGATCGCGATCTTATCCGAATTCCAGTAACCGATCGCTGTGCTCACCACACCGAAAGCCGCGAACCCAAACAGCCACACCGAATTGCCGGTACCGGCGCTAATCAAGCCGCCAATCATCAGCAAAAGACCAAACATGCCTCCGATGAGGAGAGCCGTTTTCAAGCCGTTGAACGAGGACTTCACGCTAAAACTTTCGATCGTTGCAGTGTTATACCGGCAATCTTGTTGCCGGTTACACCCGGGTTCCGCTCACGCGGTTTAACCCGGCTGTAATCATTACAACGCATCAATGTTCAAAAACGTTCCCAAAAGCCTGAATGAAAGCTGGGAAGATCCGATGACGAGCCGTAGAAGCGGCTGAGGTCTATTTGAGCGACTGCCCCTTGCGTGCGATCTCAACCATCTCTTCGCGTGGAACAACCTTGATCCGTTCGCGGTCCCCCTTGCCTGCGGCGGCCCACTCTTCACCGAGTTTGCGTTCGTGCGCATCGAGGGCAAGCCAGCCTTCCCACGTGGTGAACTCAACGCCGCGCTCACGCAGCAAATCCACCACGGCGTCTTCGGAAGGGTTCGATGCCGGGGCCAGGTTCTCATGGTCCTCCAGCAGGTTGCCGATCGTCTCCAGGGCGTCACCTTTGGTGTGGCCGATCAAGCCGACCGGACCTCGCTTGATCCATCCGGTCGTGTAAACGCCGGGGACCACGGCGCCGTCCTCGTCCAGCACGCGGCCGCCTTCGTTGCGGATCACGCCGCGTTTCTCATCGAACGCAACCTCTGGGATTTCGGTGCCGAAGTACCCCACCGCCCGATAGACGGCCTGGACTGGATAGTCGATCATCTCGCCGGTGCCGCGCACGTTACCCGTGCCATCGAGCTCCTGGCGTTCCATGCGGATACCTACGACCTTGCCGTCCTCCCCCAGGATCTCAACTGGGGCCTGCAAGAAGTGCAGGTGCAGGCGCCGCGATGCGGTCTGCTCTTCCTCTTCCTGCTCAACAACCCAGTTCGTCAGCGTGTTGACCATAGTCTTGACCTGGTTATTGGTCCGGATCGCCTCGTCCGATGCGTCATCGAATTCGAAGTCCTCCGGGTACAGGACAACGTCCACGTCACGGGAATGGGACAGCTCACGCAACTCGAGCGGAGTGAACTTGACCTGTGCCGGGCCGCGGCGACCAAAAATATGCACGTCAGTGACCGGGGACTTCTTCAGACCCGCGTGCACGTTGTCTGCGATCTCCGTAACCAAGAGGTCATCGGCGTGCTTGGAGAGCACACGCGCCACATCGAGAGCCACGTTGCCGTTACCGATCACCGCGATTTCCTTGGCATCCAGCGGCCAGTCGCGTGGCACGTCAGGGTGGCCGTCGTACCACGAGACCACGCGCGAGGCGCCGAAAGAACCCTCGAGGTCGATGCCCGGGATGTCGAGAGCGGCATCGTCATTGGCGCCGGTGGCGAAAATCACCGCGTCATACAGGTCGCGAATGTCAGAAAGGGTCAAGTCACGACCATAGGTCACGTCCCCGATGAATCGGATATCGCCGCGGTCCAGGACCTTATGCAGGGCGTTGATGATGCCCTTGATGCGTGGATGGTCAGGTGCCACACCGTAGCGGATCAGCCCGAACGGTGCCGGATGCTGGTCGAATAAGTCGATGCTGACCTCAAAATCGCGTTCCGCTTTGGTGAGGATATCCGCGGCATAGACACCGGCCGGGCCGGCACCGATAATCGCCACACGCAGTGGACGCTGGCTGAGGTGTTGCTTCAACGTCAATCCTTTCGGCAATGTCCCTCGTGCCGCGCACCGGGTTGGCGGGCACGCTTGTTGCGGCTCGTCTTGCTGCGTTCTACAAAGCTGCGGTCCACAGCGTTGCGTTCTGTAGCGCGCTCTTGCGAACCGGCGCGCACGCGTGATGCGCGGGGTGAGGGAGGGGAAAACATCCGCGCACTATTCTAATGGGCGGGCCTCACGGAACGATCCATCCCAGCCGTTGGGGGTGCAACTGCCCGATGCGGTCCGTCCCCCGCAGCCCAGCGCGCATCGGGCACGGACTGATCCCGCCCAGGTTAGAGGTCGTCTTCTTTGGCTTCATCAGGGCGAACCATGAGGTTCACGATGGCGGCCGCGAGCCCGCCCCACACTGTCACGATCGAAAGAATCAGAAAACCGATAGCTGCCGGTGTCATGCTGTTGCCCCTTTCTGGTCGCCGTTGTCAACAGCGTCCTTTCCAGCGTCGTCTTTGCCTGCAGCACCTTCGTCGCCGGCGTCTTTTTCTGCGGCGTCGCGGCGAGTGTACTCTTCGAACTCTGGATCGAATTTGTCCTTGGACTTAGCCGACCACGGGATGAGGCTGAGCAGGATGGCGGCCACGACCAATGCACCCGCCATGCCCCAACCGAACACGTAGACGAACCATTCAGGGTATCCGTTGGCTTCGGCATACGAATTGCGGATGAGCTTCACGAATTCGGAAGCCAACAGGTAGGTCAGAAGGATCGGCAGCAGGCCGCCAACGAGGAACATCCAGAACTTACCGACCTTGAACGAGGAACGGTGGTTGAGGTGTTCGGCAAGCACCGGCAGCTTGCGGGAGAACCACGCAACCGCGATCAGGGTTACGGCGGCGACGAATGTGATGCCGAAGCTGTTGACGAACTTATCGACAACATCCAGTAGCGGCAGGCCCGTGGTGGAGGCGAACAGCAGGGTCGATGCGATCGACAGCGGAAGCAGCACGGCCAGCGTGGTCTGGACGCGGCCCCAACCGAGCTTGTCTTGGAACGCGGAGACGATGACTTCGAGGATCGAGACCATCGAGGTCACGCCCGCGAAGGTCAGGGAGCCGAAGAACAGCACACCCAAAACTGGGCCCATGAACGCGTTGGATGCGATGGTTGGGAACGCTACGAACGCGAGGATCGGGCCGCTCGTGACGGCTTCGCTCACGCTCACCCCTTGCGCTTGGGCCATGAACCCGAGGGCCGCGAAGACACCGATCCCGGCAAGGATTTCGAAGGACGAGTTCGCGAAGGCGACCACCAGGCCGGAACCGGTCAGATCCGTCTTACGTTTGAGGTAGGACGAGTAGGTGACCATGATGCCGAACGCGATCGACAGCGAGAAGAAAATGTGGCCGTAGGCGGTGATCCACACGCTCGTGTCTTTGAGTGCTTCCCAGTTGGGTGTGAAGAACTCGTTGAGCCCGGTTGCAGCCCCCGGGAGCATGAGCGACTGGATGACCAACAGAATGAACATCACGGTCAACAGCGGCATGAAGATGTTGTTGGCTCGACCGATGCCCTTACGAATGCCGGCGCTCATCACGATGATAATGAAAACCCACACGAGGATCATCGGGATCAGCACGCCCATAGGGAACGAGGTGGAAAGGCCAGCTTCCGGGGCTTCCATCTGCAGGTATTTCTCGAGGAAGAACTCTTGTTCGCTACCTTTACCCCATGCGAGCCGCGCCGAGTAGACGGTATATACGGCAGCCCACGCGACGATCGCGGCGTAATAGATGCCGATGATCACGCAAATCAGGACCTGCCACCAGCCGAGCGCTTCAGTGCGTTTGTTGAGCCGGCGCATCGCAAGCGGCGCCGAGCCACGGTATTTGTGCCCGATCGCGTAATCGAAGAACAGCAACGGGATACCCGCGGTCAGTAGCGCGCACAGGTATGGGATGAGGAACGCGCCGCCACCGGATTCGTAGGCGACCGATGGGAAACGCCAAATGTTGCCCAGCCCCACGGCGGAGCCGATCGCGGACAGGATGAAGACGTTGCGGGAACCGAACGCTTCACGTTTGGTGCGTTTGTTCCCTGCATTACCTTTGTTCCCCGCCATGCCTGAAGCGGGACTGGTGCTTGCTTGAGACATGCGCCATACATTATGACGATTCCACGCGGTGTTCTACTAAACGACGCTCTATTTCGCTGTTTCTCTGCGGTGGCGCTGTCTGAGATTCTTTTCGTCATTCGTGCCCCACGCGTGCCCGTAACGTGACAAACTGGAAGTATGTCTGAGCTGTTTTCGCAGTCCTACCGGAACCTTGTGACCGACCATTTCGAAGGTGAATGGGAACCAGATGACGGCCTGAGTGAGCAAGAATACGCAGACGCTTTGGCTGAATCTGATGTCTCTGTGTTGCCTGCCGCGTTGGAGCAGTTTTACCGTTCCGTGGGCGCTGTCGAGGACATCATGGAGGCCTACTATTTCGTGTGGGATCCCGATGAGCTCGAGATCCAGGACGGTTACGTGTGCTTCATGGAAGATGAAGACGACCGTTACACGTGGGGTTTCCCCGTCGAATCGTTGAGTGTCCCTGACCCGCTGGTGTTCCGGCGTTTCAACGCTAAAGACTCCTGGGCTGAAACCGGGGCGACCATCTCCGAGTACCTCCTGGATTATTTCGAGTGGGTGTTCACCGAGGTTGAGCCGGCGGTGGAAGAAGACCTGTGACCGCTACTCCACATGGTTCCGCGCGGGTATGGGCCTCGCACGCTCCAGCCGATTACGCGTGCCCGTTCTGCGAGATCGTTGGCGGCGTGCGGCCGTTTTCGGAAGGTAACCTGTGTGTGCCGAGTGATTTGGTGTACCGGGATGAGGTGGTCTCGGTCATCATCGGTTGTGATGGTTTCGGTGAGCACGCCGGGCACGCGATGGTGATCCCTTCGGGCCACTATGAGGCGCTGTATGACTTACCCGACGATGTGAACGCGGCCTTAGCTGTCATGACCCGCCTGGTAGCGGTCGCGATGAAGCGCGCGTGGGCCCCCGAAGGGATTTCAACGCGCCAACACAACGAGCCGTCCGGTAATCAGCACGTGTGGCACTACCACCAGCACGTGTTTCCGCGTTGGGCCGCAGATGACTTGTACCGGCAGTTACGCCGCCGGTTGCCGGTTGACTTCCGGGCGCTCAAAGCCCGCGAACTCGCCGCCGCGTTACGCGAAGTCCTCAACGAAGAAGGCCGCGACAGCAACGGAATCATCACGGGCTAAACGCGGTAGTTTTCGCGGCGATAGGCCCTCGCGGCATGAGCTATAGCGAGGCCATAGCGAGGCTAGCCTTCGCGGGTCACCACCGCGTCAGCGAACGCCTCAAGCGCCGAACGCACCGTCCCGTGCGGTAGCGGGGCAAGCGCCTCGATTGCTTTACGCGACCAAGCGCGGGCCTCATCCCACGCCCGTTGCGTTGCCGGGTGAGCAGCCAGCGCGGTAACCGCGGTCTTGAGGTCCTGATCGCTAGTGAGGTCGCCATCGACCAGTTCAACAACCCGCTGAGCTTCCGCATCGCCGGCAGCGGCATCTTGACGCGCATACAGGACCGGGAGCGTATCCACGCCCTCACGCAGGTCCGTACCGTTGATCTTCCCCGAGGCCTTCTCTTGGCCCATGATGTCGATGACGTCATCAGCCAGCTGGAACGCGATCCCAACCTTCTCGCCGTAATCGACCAGCACATCGCGCAGCTCGTCACTCGCGCCACCATAGAACGTGCCGTAATAGCCGGCGCACGCGATCAAGGACGCCGTCTTATCGGACAAAACCTGGATGTAGTGCGCGATGGGGTCCTCCCCCTCGCGCACGCCAGCGAACTCGTGCAACTGGCCTAAGCACAAACGCTCAAACGTGCGGGCCTGAACCTCAACAGCGCCCGGACCAAGCTGAGCCGCAAGCACCGAAGCCCGCGCAAGAATCAAATCCCCGGTCAGGATCGCAACCGAATTCCCCCACACATGCTGCGCGGTCGGGGCGCCGCGGCGCATCGGGGCATCATCCATGACGTCATCGTGATACAGCGTCGCAAGGTGCGTCATCTCAACAATGCAGGCGGCCTTAACGACCTCATCCGTGATCCCCCGCTCCCCCAAGAGGGAAGACAAAACCACCAAAAGCGGACGCACACGCTTACCGCCCGCCTCAGCGAGGTGACGCGAAGCACGGTCAATAATCGGATCAGAATTCGCGACCGCGTTCAACAGCATCTTCTCGACCCGCGCGAGAGCCTCGAAAACCTGCGGCGCGAACTCGACATCATCCGCTACAGCACGGAAACCCTGCGGCAACTGGATAGTCGTAGCAAGAGCCTGGGTCTGCGGATCCAAGTCAACCGACTTCTCGACGTCATGGCCAGCAGACGTCCAAGAGGATTCTGTCACGATACTTTCAGCCTTACTTCTTCCGGAGAGAATTTCGCCGAGTGTTTCCCCGAGTTCCGCCCCGGAGTGCTCGCAGTATTGCGCACGGGAGGCACAACACGTTCTAATGCTTGAACTACTCTATCCACCAAAGCCGGTGAATTCCGGTCAGACAAGTTACCCATGGCGCGTACAACAAAACGCATCAACGCATTCGAGCCCATCCCCAACCGGACCGCGGTACGCATGATCTTCGGGTTACCCACCATGTGAGCGAAAACCTTGCCCGCACCATAATGTGCACCAAAGTGCTGCTGAATCAGCTCAGGATACCGCTGAAGACCGGCATCGAACGCCGCGAGCACCTGAGCCGGCGTTCCGCCACGGTAGCGGGCCGCGATCACCGCGTCATCAATCACATCAGCTGCGATCCGAGCCGACTCCATCGCCGCATCGATCCCCTCACCGTTGAACGGGGAAACCAAACCTGCCGCGTCCCCCAGCAACACAGCCCCCGGAACCACGTGCGGGGTGCGGTTGAACGCCATCGGAAGTGCCGCCCCGCGCACCACACCCACCTGGTTTTCCGGAACGAAACCGCGGGTCGGCTCGTGTTCCTGCATGACTTCGACCCACTCGCTCAACGTTGAGCGCAAGTCGATGCTTCGGAAATCCTTAGCGGTATCCAAAATCCCCAAGCCGACGTTCGCGGTGCCATCTCCCACACCGAAAACCCAACCGTAGCCGGGCATCAAATCCCCGTTACGGTCCGGTAGCTGAAGCCAGGTCTCCATCCACGGTGAATAGGACATCGGCGAGGTGTAGTACACGCGCTGAGCCACACCCATCGGGCGGTCGGACCGCGGCAGGATCCCCAGCGACTTCGCGACAGGGGAAGAGTTACCGTCCGCGGCCACCACCACATCGGCGGCGACCGTGAACGGCTCACCATCACGCCTACCTTCAGGTGTGGTTCGCTGAACCGTGACCCCGACAACGCGGCCCGCGTCATCGCGGACCGCGCCGCGCACCGTGTGGCCCTCCAGGACCTCAGCCCCAGCCGCTGCCGCCATGCGCGCCAACTGCTGATCGAAATCGGCGCGGGTACGCGTCAAACCATAAGACGGGATGTCCGAGCTGAACCCCTCAAACGAAACCGTCGATGCGCGCCCACCAGCCACGAAACGCAGGCCTCGGGTGCGCTGCCAGCCGTCGGCCTCATCGTGAGCCATGCCAAGGTAATTCATTTCCCGCACAGCACGAGGGGTCAGGCCATCCCCGCAGACCTTCTCACGCGGATAGCGCGTCTTCTCCAAAACCGTGACGCGATGCCCGGCGCGAGCCAAATACGTGGCGGCCGTGGCACCTGCCGGACCACCACCGGCGATCACAACATTGAGGGTCATGAATCTTGGGCAGCCTTAAACCCGCGGTGGATCGCCACAATACCGCCGGTCATGTTGCGGTACTGAACCTTCTGCCAGCCTGCATCCTCAATCCAGTGCGCGAATTCGTCCTGAGCCGGCCAGTCACGGATCGACTCCGCCAAGTACTGGTACGCCTCAGCGTTCGAGGACACCTTGGAGGCAACCCACGGCAGAGCCTTCATGAGGTATTCCTTATACACCACACGGAACGGGGTGAACGTCGGGTCAGAGAACTCCGCGATCACAAGGCGGCCACCCGGCTTAGCCACACGCAGCATCTCACGGAGGGCCTTGTGCGGGTCATGGATGTTGCGGATGCCATAAGAGATCGTGACAACATCGAACGTGTTGTCCTCAAACGGCAGGTTCATCGCGTCAGCCTGAACAAAGTTGATGTCCGGGCGGCGGCGGCGCCCCACCGCGAGCATCCCTTCCGAGAAATCCGATGCCACAACATCGATCCCGGCATCCGCGTACGGTTCCGAGCTCGTGCCGGTACCTGCAGCGAGGTCAAGGACCTTCTCCCCCTGCTTGGCATCCACGGCGCGCACCACAACACGGCGCCAGTATGGGGTCAGCCCGAACGTGAGCACATCGTTAGTGAGGTCGTAGCGTTCGGCCACGCCATCGAACATGCGGGCGACCTCATCCGGGTTTTTCTGCAGAGTAGCTCTCATCACGCTAGCTATTGTCTCTTACGACTCGCACGCAGTCGAAACCATCGGCCCGGTGCGTTAGCCCGAAACTAGCTGAACGTTCACACCACACAACCCCTGTGATAGCACCAAAGATGGGGTGCGGCGGCAAAGAACATCCAGCTCGATTGTGGCGGACTAATACAATGAGTGCCGACATGACTACTTCCGTGAACACTGACGAGCCTGCGTTCAGCCTGCCGTCCCTCCCCCACTTGCGCGTGATCACCCGCGCCCGCGGCACCCATCCGGCGATGGCCGCCCCAGCAACCCTCGCCGATGTTGCAGGCCCGTGGGATCACGTGTGGGCCCGCGGCGAAACCTCGATGGTCGGCGCCGGCGAGGTTCTTCGCCTGCAGGCTCGCGGGGATGGCCGCATCGGTGCGTTGGCATCCGCGTGGCGCGCCTTGAGCTCCGCCGCCACAGTGGACGATGCGGTCGCGGCCTCCGGCACGGGCCTCGCCGCATTCTCCTCGGTGGCTTTCTCCCGCGCATCAGGCCGCGACTCGGTGCTGATTGTCCCGCGTGTGGTGTGGGGCCGCAACGGGGACCTCGCCTGGATCACGGTCATCCTCGACCCCGAAGAAGCCGACGCGCTCGGGCCGGACCCGAGCCGCGACGACCTCGAAGCCTACGCCGCACAGGTGCGCCGTGAGACAGCTAGCGCGGCGGCCAGCGATGCTCGCGCGTCCGACGGTGTTGTGTTGGCTGGCAGTGCTGGGGCGCGCATCGTCGATGATGCACACACAAGTGAGGCCCGTTTCCAAGACGGAGTCCGCGAAGCGATCCAGAGGATCCGTTCCGGTGAGTTAGCGAAAGCGGTGCTCTCCCGCGACGTCACCGTGGACGTGCCAGGTGGCGTTCAGGTAGTCCCCACGCTGCAGGCGTTGGCGGCCCGCTACACCGACTGCTGGGTGTATTCCGTGGACGGGATCATTGGCGCTACACCCGAAATGCTGATCGAAGCGCACGAGGGCATCGCGCGCGCCCGCGTGCTCGCCGGAACACTCGACCGCGCGAACCACGGTGAAGACGGCGCGTTCCAGCTGGCCAATGACCAGAAACAGATTGAAGAGCACCAGTACGCGATCGACTCCCTCGTAGAAGAGCTCGAACCGTTCGTGACCGAACTGCACTCCCCCGCCGCCCCGTTCGTTTTGACGCTACCGAACGTGTGGCACCTCGCCTCGGACGTGCGGGCACGCATCGGCGCGAGCGAAACCGGCCCCTACAGTGTGCTGGACCTGCTGCGTGCCGTGCACCCTACCGCGGCGGTGTGCGGGACTCCGCGTTTGCATGCGGGGCGTATCATCCGTGAGATCGAGCGTCTTGACCGCGGAGCGTATGCCGGCCCCGTCGGGTGGGTTGACGCCCGCGGCAACGGCGAATTCGGTATCGCTTTGCGATGCGGGGTCCTGGAAGGCTACGGCCCCACCGAGCCGACGGCCGCGCACGTCGGCCAGGGCACGTTCCCGACCGAGGTCACACTGACACGCCCCGGCGATGGTGACACTGGCGAGCCGGTTCCGGAGCGGATCCGTTTGTGGGCCGGGTGCGGGATCGTCGCGGACTCTGAGCCCGCCGCCGAACTGCAGGAGACATGGGCGAAGATGCGCCCGATGTTGCAGGCACTCGGCGTAGCCGCCCCCGCCCGCAACTAGGCGAGCGCTTCGGCGGCGGCCGCGGCGAGTGCGCGGTGTAGTTCGCGTGGCTTTTCGCGTTCCGTATCCACTACCAGCAGCCGGCAGCCGTGCGCCGTGCGTCCGGCGTCGAGCCATTCACGCACGTGTTCGTGTGAGCTGACCCGTTGCGCGTCCCAACCGTAGGCGAGCGCTAGCTCGACCGCGTCGAGGCCGTGTGGGACACGGAAGAACCTGTCGACGGCTTCCTGGTAGCCTCCGCGGGCAGCGACAGTGCCGTGCTCCAGCGTTGAGAAGATGGTGCCTCCGCCGTCGTCGGCAACCACAACATCGAGCTGGGGAACCGCTTCGAGCGAGGGCACCAGCATTCCCGCCGCCCCATAAAGGAACGTGACATCCCCCATGAACGCGAGCGTGCGGCGGCGTTCGGCGAGCGCGATCCCTGCGGCGGTGGAGATAGTGCCATCGATGCCAGCGAGCCCGCGGTTCGCATACACGCGCGGGCCGCGGCCCCGCCGCGGGGTTGCGGCGATGTCCATGTCTCGCACCGGCCGTGATGACCCGATCACGGCTGGCCCGGATAGCCCGGACCACACGTCGGCTGCCAGCGATGGGCCCGTGAGCCTACCCGTGACGTGTTCGCGTTCCGCGACCACCATGTTCACGGCCGCCACGACACGTTCATCGGCCTCACGCCACGCCTCGACCCAGCCTTGCGGGCCTATACCCGCGAACTGGGCGGCTTGAGCGAAACTACGCACGGGCGTCTCGGAGCGTTTGGACAGTTCGCACCACGCGAGCGGACCCGGGGCATAGATCGCCGAGTCGATGTCATCACGGGCAAGTAGAGCGTTGATTGTTCGTGAGAGAGTCGGGCGGCCAAACAAGACCACCGCCTCGATCTGGTCCGCGAACGCCGCCAGCGTGAACTGGTATGCCGTCAACGCGTTCTCGCCGTGGCGTGCATTCGAAGAGGGCTCCGCTAAAAGCGGCAGGTCTAAAGCGTGAGCGAAATGCGCGGCTTCCTCCCCCGCATCATGCCCTGCAACCACAACAGTCCTGCGGTGAACATCGGGGCGTTCGCTGCCTGTACGGTGTACCGCGCTCTCTTCCGTGCCGCGTGCTGTATTCCCTTCCGTGCCGCGTTCAGCGCTGTGTTCAGCGCCGTGTTCCGTACGCCGTGCCGCGGCGCCCCTGAGTGTTTCTCGAGATAGGGCGCGCGGGACCGGTACTGCGGCTGCGAGCGCATCGATCTCGAGTAGCTCAACAACACTGAGTTCGGGGTGTTGGCGGGCGGCACGCTCGGCGGGTTGCTCCGCGCCAGTGATCATCGCGTCATTCGGCGGGTAGAGCGGGTCTTCGAATGCACAGTTGATGTGTACCGGGCCCGGAGCGTGCTGCTTGTTGCCAAGCGTCGCCACCAAGGCTTCAGCTACTGCGGCTGTAGGGTCCTCGCCCGCCGGAATGTGCACGCTTGAACGCGTGTGGTGCGCGAAGATACCGGCCTGTTGGGTAGTTTGTGATGCGCCCGTACCGTGCAAACGTTCGGGCCGGTCGGCTGTCAACAGCACGAGCTTGACGCCCACGTGCGCGGCCTCCACCAACGCCGGAAACAGGTTCGCTACAGCGGAACCGGACGTCGTGACAACCGCAACCGGTGCGTTGGAGGCCAAAGACAGCCCGAGCGCGAGGAACCCCGCCTCACGCTCATCGAGCCGCGCATGCACCGACAGCACACCGTCGCGCTCGGCCTCGGCGAGCGCATACGCCAACGGCGCCGAACGCGACCCAGGCGCCACCACAACATGCCGCATCCCGGCGGAGACACATCCCTGGACGATCAGCCGCGCAGACTCAACAGCAGGCACAGACGGCCCAACAGACATAGAAGGCATAACCCCAGTGTATGAGCGGGGTTATGCGTGCGGAGGCACTCCAGGTACCTGTTTCTGGGCCAGCAGCTCCTGGACTTTCCGCGGTGTCGGCTCCATGCGGGCGATCGCTTCCCACTCGGGGTGGGACCCCGGCGGCGCAATGCCTTCCAGCCCGGGCCGCATCGGGATCAAGAACAGCCTACGCCGCGGACTGGGGAAGGCATCCATCGCATCAAACAGCATTTTCGCGGGCACCAGAGGCCCTTCGGTGAGGGAATAACGAAGCCGGCCATGCTGATCGTAGATGTTCAACATCCAGGTACCATCGCCACGTGGCGCCCCGTTTGGCTCGCGATCCTGGACCAGCCAGAGCACCACCTGGTCGAGGTCACGCCACGGCAGCTTGGCACCCAAAGGTGCCCCGCCGGTGAAATGCAATTCGTTGCCGCAAAAATGCAGGGTACGGTGCCGTGGAGCAACGAAGAACCCGCCCACAAGCCCGCAGAGGATCATGATGACCATCCAGACCCCCGAAAGACCCACTCCGGCAAGTCTGAGAACGCCGATGACAAGCACCGGGACCGTGACCACCACAAGGAGCACTGTGGTAACCGGTGAAGTGATCATGCGGCGGCGTTTCGCATAGTCCGCGGCGTTCGGGACCGGGGCGGGCCAATCAATCCAGATGGTCGGGGAAGTCATAGCTCGATTTTATCCCGCTTTCGTGTGCGGTAACGAGACCCTCATCAACGCTCACCAACGCTAGATCATTAGCTGCGCATAGCAGGCCTCAAGCCGATCCATCCACCACGCGCGCCGATGCGCGCCGACTGCCAGGGCCTCCAGCTTCCCGCGATCCGGAACCACCGGCCCCACCGGCAGAACACCGCCGCGAGGTTTCAGACCAGGCGTGAGCACGTCGTCGGCAAAGAGCGCTCCTGTACCCAGCCCGCACGCATACTTCAACTCCGGCAACGCTGTCGCCAGAGCGATCCCACCAGCTAAACCCACCGAGGAATCCAAAGCGGAAGACACCACAGCATCCAGGCCGGCCTGCTCCACGATCGAAAGCGCGGCACGCACACCACCCAGCGGCTGAACCTTGACGATAATCACCTCAGCTGCGCCCATGCGCGCAACCTTCAACGGGTCATCGGACTTACGCACCGCCTCGTCCGCGGCCAACCGCACGTCCACGCCCCGGGCGTCCAGCGCCTCCCGCAACTGGGCTAACCCCTCGATCCCCTCGACGGGTTGCTCCGCATACTCAAGATCGAACTCCGCGAGCCGGGTCAACGCATCCACCGCGGTGTGATGATCCCAGCCCTGATTCGCGTCCACCCGAATTCGGGCCCCCGGAAGCTCACGGGAAACCGCGACAACCCGGGCAACATCCTCATCGACTGACTGCCCGCGCTCGGCGACTTTGACCTTGACCGTGCCCACACCGTCGAAACGCGCTAGAACCTCAGGTACCCGGCCCGCCTCAACCGCAGGAACGGTCCCGTTGACCGGCACCACATCACGCACCGGATCGGGCCAACCACACCACGCGGCCTCGATCGCGGCAGCAAGCCAGCGGGATGCTTCCGCCGGCCCATATTCGAGGAACGGCGAGAACTCACCCCAGCCTGCAGGCCCTTCAAACAACAACACCTCACGCTCCACGACCCCGCGGAAACGCACATTCATCGGCAACCGCACCACCACCGCCGCGTCCTTCAGCTCCTCCAGCGAAGGAAACCCCACTTTCGCACCCCACGGCATGTTATTCCCCCGAAACTCACTCATAAAAAACACGATATCCGGCGGCGATGGCTCGCCCGGCGCACTCTATCCAAACTCACACCCGCAAGGCATGCAACACCCGGCGCGGCATCAGCTTCCACCCAGAAGAACGTGACACTCTAGGAACATGCCTAACCTCTCGACAGACACCGCACATATTCGTGCCGTGTCACAATCGAGGCTTTGGCCACGCGCCCTAGCAACCACCGTGCTCAGCCTCGGAACCCTAGGGCTTTTCTCGCTCACATACTGGCTTTTCATCAAGACAGTCCGCGGTCAATGGCTCGACGAACGCGCTCTACTCGGTGCGCGCCGCTTCGTTCAAGAAACCCCCGCGCTACACAACGAACTCGGGTGGTTCACCTATATCCCCCTCGCGATCGCTATCGGTGGGGTTGCAGTAGCCATCGCCCAAGTATTCATCCGCCGTTCCGTGATCATCCCAGCGATCGCACTGACTTCGGCAGGCTTCGGGATCGTATGCGTGCGGATCCTCAAACAAACCCTCCTCGAACGACCATTCACCGGCGTCTCCGAGGCATACATCAATAGCTTCCCCTCCGGGCATTCAGCACTCGCAATCGGCGGGATGTTCGCTGCTTTGCTGTCGATGCGGGCACGCTCACGCACATGGTTCAGCATCATCGGCGCCCTCATCGCCGCTGCTGGTGGCTCCGTGACCTTCATCATGTCCTGGCACCGGCCAGCAGACATTGTGGGCTCCTACCTTGTGGTGGGCTTCTTCGCGATCCTCGCCGCGGGCATCATCGGGTGGATCGACAACGACCGCCCCGCCGTCACGTTCTCCGCGATCGCATGCACCGTGACGGGGATGGGGCTTGCCGCGCTGACTGCTGCGGCCATGTTGTTGCCGGAGTTCGTGAACGTGGCCCAGTCCCGCCCGCTCACCACAACAGCCGACGACGCCGCGGCTATGGCCAGCCAACTGTTCACCCTGCTCGCGGTGGGCCTCATCGTAGGCACCGCGCTCGCACTCTTCGGTGTTATCGAACGGCTCGCGATGCCCGCCCGCACTGCCCGCTGAAGGCGGCAGTACGCTCACACATAAAACTGCGGGCCCTGTAAAACTGCGGGTCCTGTAGAACTGCGGGTCCTGACACATGAGGTGTCAGGACCCGCAGTCGTCTCTTCGATGCTCAAGCACCGTAGCGGCTAGAGGCTTGCCAGGGCCTCCGCCGGGTTCTCGATCGCGTCGGCAACGTAGCGGAGGAACGCGCTCGCGGCACCGCCATCGCATACGCGGTGGTCAAATGCCAGGGTTAGCTCCATGATCGAGCGGACCGTGATCTCACCGTCAACTACCCACGGGCGCTCCTTGATTCGACCCAGTCCCATGATCGCGACCTGCGGATGGTTGATGATCGCCGCGGAACCATCCACGTTGAACACGCCGTAGTTGTTGAGGGTGAACGTGCCACGCATCAACTCGTTCGGGGTGCACTTGCCGTCGCGGGCGGTCGCGACCAGCTCACCGATCGCGGCATCCAGTTCGCGTGCCGAAAGCTTCTGCGCATCCGCTACCGCTGGCACCACGAGCCCACGGTCCGTCTGCGCCGCAATACCCAGGTTCACCCCTTCGAAACGAACGATCTCCGAGGTGCCGTCTTCCGCCTCATCGATGCGGGCGTTGAGTTCTGGAACCTGCATCAACCCAGCCGTGACGAAACGGCCGATCAGCGAAAGCACACCCGGAACGCGGCCTTCCGCGTTCGGTTTGAGCTTCTTGCGCCATTCAAGCAGCTCGGTTGCGTCCACATCGACCCACACGGTCGCTTCCGGAATCTCACGGCGCGAACGCGACATCGTCTCCGCAACAACCTTCCGGACCCCGGTCATCGGGGTGCGGGACTCGACCGTCAAACCGGTACGCGCATCGACCTCGCCAGCGCCTGCACCCTCCGATGCGGCCGGCGCCTTTTCGCTGCTCGGTACAGCGGCGCCCAGGATAGCGCCCGATGTGTGCGGTGCGGACTGCGCGCCAGATGCGGACTGTGCCCCGCCGTCGATCGCTGCCTGAACGTCTGCGCGCATGATCAGACCGTCGGCCCCAGAGCCTTCCAGGGCGGCGATGTCCACGCCGTTGTCACGAGCCAACTTACGCACCAGCGGGTTGATGACTCGCGGCGCCAACCGCTCGCGCTGTGTTACCTGGGGCTGTGTTGGCTGGGGCTCATGCTGTGTTGCCTGGGGCTCGGTGTGGTCCTGTGCCGGAGCCGAGCTTTGGTTGACAGGCTCCGAGTCCCGGCTCACAGGTGCCGTGCCTTGGTTGACAGGTTCCGAGCTTTGGCCCGTAGCAACCGGAACCTCGGCGCGGTGACGGCCGCGACGGCGGCGGCGAGCGCCACCTTCGTCTTCGCTCGTTCCGTAGCCGATCAGTACGTTTCCGGAACCCGTTCCGGCGCGTTCTTCTTCGCGGTAGGACTGCGCACCTTCACGCAACACCTCAACGCCGGAAGCCGCGCCGGCATCAGCGCCGCCGCTACTAGAACCGGCGCCGTCGTCATCAGCGCCGCCGTCCGTGGTTTCGCCCGGCTCGCCTACGGTGATGAGCGAATCGCCCACGACCATCGTCTCGCCAGGTTCTCCATAGAGTTTCAGGACTGTGCCTTCGAACGGGCACGGGATCTCAACAACGGATTTAGCTGTCTCGACCTCGGCGACAATCTGGTCGATCTCGACCGTGTCGCCTTCGGCGACGTGCCAGGCCACCAGGTCAGCTTCGGTGAGGCCTTCCCCGAGGTCCGGGAGAGTGAACGTCTGTGCCATTAGTCCTCCCACGTCATCTCATCGACGGCATCAAGGATGCGGTCCACGCTTGGCAGCTGATACTTCTCCAGCATCGGTGATGGGAACGGGATGTCGAAGCCCGTGACGCGCTTGACTGGCGAGGCGAGCGAGAAGAAGTTCCGCTCCTGGATGCGCGCCACAAGTTCGGATGCGATCGATGCGAAGCCCGGTGTTTCAGCGACCACCAGCGCACGGCCTGTCTTACGGACCGACGCGTCCACGGTTGCGTCGTCGTAGGGAACGATGGTGCGCACGTCGATGACTTCGAGGTCGAAGCCCTCCTCAACGGCTGCTTCCGCGGCCTTCATCGCGGTTGAAACGGAAGCGCCGTAGGTCACGATGGTCGCGTCCTTACCTTCGCGTAGCACGCGCGCGGTCCCGTTGCGGCGCTCTGCTTTCTTCGTTTCGTATTCGTTCTTGAGGGCCTCTAGGTCGGCTTGTTCACGGCCGAAGTAGAGCTTCTTCGGTTCGAAGAACACCACTGGGTCATCCGAGTCGATCGCCTCACGCAACATGAGGTAGGCGTCCTCAACACCGGACGGGATGAAAACCTTCAAACCCGGTGTGTGCGCATACAGGGACTCCGAGGAGTCGCAGTGGTGCTCTACACCACCCACACCACCAGCGTGCGGTACGCGGATGACCAGCGGCAGGCGCACGTGGCCGCGGGTACGGTTGTGCATCTTCGCGATGTGGCTCAGAATCTGCTCGAGTGCCGGGTATGCGAACGCGTCGAACTGCATCTCGATCACTGGGCGCATACCGTTCATCGCCATGCCCACCGCCATACCGGCAATGCCGGATTCAGCTAGCGGTGTGTCAAAGCAGCGTTTATTGCCGAAACGCTCCTGCAGGCCATCGGTGATGCGGAAGACGCCGCCGAGCTTACCGACGTCTTCACCGAACATCAGCACCGCATCGTCTGCTTCCATCGCATCAGCGAGCGCGGTGTTCAAGGCCGCTGCGAACGATGTGGGGCCAGCCGGGCGCGGATCGCGGGCTGGCGGGACCGCCGGCTCGTCCTTGCCACGCACCGAATCCGCTACACCACCGAATTCCGCCTGCTTTTCCTCAGGGGACATTTGCTTGGGGCTCACTTGGCCTCACCTTCCTGGGAAGCAGAGTCACGTTCCAGCTCTTCGGCGAGCATTGCGGCTTGCTCGGCGAGCTGTGGGGTCTGCTCAACGTAGACGTATGTGAAGAGATCCTTCGGGTCAGGGGTGATCTCGCGGTTCATCGCGTCGCGAAGCTCCTTGGCTACCTGCTCGGCGTGAGCCTTGATCTGCTCGGCTTTATCGTCATCGAGCAGGCCCTCGTTACGCAGGTACGCTTCCATACGGACCACGGGGTCTTTCGCTAGCCACTCCTGGACCTCGTCAGACTCGCGGTAGCGCGTGTCATCATCGGCGTTGGTGTGCGCCTGCATGCGGTAGGTCTCCGCCTCGATCAGCAGCGGGCCGGAGCCTTCGCGGGCGATCGTGACGGCACGGTCCAGCACGGCCAAAACCGCGGCGAGGTCGTTGCCGTCCACGCGCTCCCCTGCCATGCCATAACCGACAGCCTTGTGGGCAAGCGACGGCGCTACGGACTGTTGTGAGAGCGGAACCGAGATCGCGTAACCGTTGTTCTGGACAAAGAAGATCACAGGCAGGTTGTACACGGCCGCGAAGTTCAGCGCCTCGTGGAAATCACCTTCCGAGGTCGCGCCGTCACCGCACAGAGCGATCACGACCGTGTCTTCACCGCGCATGCGTGCCGCGTGAGCAACACCCACGGCGTGCAGCAGCTGGGTTGTGAGAGGGGTGGACTGAACAGCGGTGTTGTGGTCGTACGGGTTATAGCCCTGATGCCATTCACCGCGGAAGCCCGTCATGACTTCCTCCGGGACTACGCCGCGAGAAATCACGGCGACCGTGTCACGGTAGGTCGGGAACAGCCAGTCGCGCTCCTCAAGGGCTGCCGCGACTGCAACCTGGCACGCTTCCTGGCCGTGGCTGGAAGGATAGACCGCCATCCGCCCCTGCCGCACAAGCGCTGCGTTCTGGTCGTTGATGCGGCGGCCGATGACGAGCTTTTCATACGCGTCAAGCAACCGGGCACCATCCGGCAGTGGGTATTCATGGCCCGGGGCGATCCCTTGTTCCTCTACCGGGCGCAACCGCCCTTGTTCGTCCACCATCTGGACGCGCCCACGTGTGGGTAGCAGGTAGTCTTCAACGGAAATACCGAAGGAGTCCGATGCGCGGGAGACCGAGTCCCCTACGCGCGTTTCATCGAGCGGCTGAGTCACCTCAGCCCCCGAGCTTGTGGTTTGGCTCACATGATCAGTCATGGTCTATATGATGCCTGCTTGAGCTTTTCGTCGCCATGTGTGCGAAAATGATCAGAGGATTTGTCGCTCCGCAGTGCGTGCTCAGAAATTTGTCTACGCAACTTGGCGGTTGTTGTCATTTTGTCTAGTGCTTCAAGGAGCTGTGTGCAGTGGCTAAAAACCCAGCGTTTGCTCCCGCTTTAGACGCGGTGGATGCAGCTATCGTCTCCGAACTGCTCAAAGACGGTCGGGCCTCGGTTTCCGCAATCGCAAGCAATGTGCATATCTCACGGGCACACGCGTATCAACGGATCGCAGGCCTGCGTGAACGCGGCGTGATCACCGGGTACACGGCAACCGTGAACCATGCCGCGATGGGTCTGCGTTCTTCCGCATACGTGTCCCTCAAGCTGCGGCAGCATTCGTGGCGCACCCTGCAAGAGCAGCTCCGCCAGATCCCGGAGGTCCACCATGTGGCCCTCGTGGGCGGAACGTTCGATGTGATGCTTCTGGTGCGCGCGGCCGATAACGAGGCGCTGCGGCGATTTATTTTCGAGGTGCTCCAGCCGATGCCTGAGGTCATGGACACCCAAACCCACTTGATCTTCGAAGACCACGAACCCGAGACTCCCGCCACATGACCACTCAGCCTATGAACCCTGAAGATTTCGGGGCGCTCATTTCTGCTGTCTCTCAAGCGCACTCCGAGTTCGTGTATTCCGCCGAGGTTGTGGCCTCCCACAATGACCTCACTCCCGCCCGCTGGCAGGTGATCTCCGCCGCGGCCCAGACCCCAGCGACTGTCTCTCAGATCGCCCGGGTGCTCGGGCTCACGCGCCAGTCCGTCCAGCGCGTAGCCGACGATGCGGTCAAGCTAGGGCTGGCGGCCTACCGCACCAACCCTAAGCACGCCCGCGCTTCTCTCTTGGCGCCAACCAAGAAAGGCCGCGCCGCGGTTCAAGCCGCGCAAGCCGCCCAAGCGGAATGGGCCGCTGAAGTAGCCGCGAGCCTCACCGCTGAACAAGCGCAGCAGGTGTTGGGCGCCATCGAGCTCATCTTGGAGGCAAGCCAACGCCACTGGGAGGAAAACGACGGCTAGCGCGGGCTGTTACCAGCTCTCGCGTGGCGGCGTCGGCTTGAACTCCGGCTTGCGTTTCTCCTGGAAGGATTTGAAGCCTTCCTGGTAGTTATCGGTGGTGCGCAGAACTTCCTGCAAGCGGGCCTCTTCGGCAACGGATGCGTTGAAGCCGAGGTCTTCGTCCCGGATCTGGAACACGAGCTGCTTGGATGCACGGTAGGAATCCAGCGCACCCCGGGCCACACGCCCGGCGGTCTTGCGCGTGAATTCGAGCACCTCATCGGCCGGCAAGGACCGGGAGAACAAGCCTTCGCGCACGGCCTGCTCACCGGAGATCAGCTCGCCCGTGTAGATCAGGTCCAGGGCACGATGCGTGCCCAAGCGAGTCACGAACAAGTGGTGGCCGCCCGAATCAAGCAAGGCACCGAGGTTAGCGAACGGGGAACCGATTTTCGCGTCCTCAGCGACGTAGACGACGTCGCAGGATGCCGCGAGTCCCAAGCCAACACCGAGGCATGCGCCTGTGACGACGGCGAACGTCGGGACCTGTAGCTCGTGGATCGCGTCCATGACTGGGGCGGTGAGCTCACCCAGGTAGTGGTTGACGTCGTCTTTGAGCGGATCAACCTGGGAAATGTCGCGGCCTGCGCAGAACGCGCGGCCCTCACCGCGAAGGATCACGGCCTGCACCGAACCGGAGCTGACCTGCTCGGAGACCGAGGCGAGCGTGGTCTTGAGTTCTTCAAGACCGGCCTCGTCGATCGAGTTCAGCTTCTTCGGGGCATCCAGAACAATCTCGAGAACACCTTGCTGGTTGCTCTCGGTGCGAATCATCGACATGTCGTGTAGTGGACCTTTCGGTTATGAAAACACGGGTGGAAAGCGGACGGCCCGCCGGGTGGGCGGGCCGTCTAGGTTGATTAGGCGTCGAAGTCGACGGCGACCTTATCGGTCGTTGGGACGGACTGGCAGGTCAGGATGTAGCCGGCATCCAGTTCGTCTTGTTCAAGCGCGTAGTTCTCGGCCATGTCCACGTTGCCGCTGACAAGCTTGGCGCGGCACGTACCGCACACGCCACCCGAGCAAGCGAACGGGACGTCCGGGCGGGCACGCAGTGCCGCGTTGAGGATCGTTTCGCGCGCTTCGATCGGCGATTCCACGGTGCCTTTGAGGCCGTCGACCTGGAACTCGATCTCACGGGTCGGCTCGCCTTCTTCGATCTTGACTGGCTTGCCGTGCTGGCCGGTTGGGTCGCCCACCTGGCCGGTCGTGAACAGTTCGAAGCGGACGCGTTCGGCCTCGACTCCCTGCTCTGCGAGGTTGTCGCGGACCATCTGAACCAGTTCCATCGGGCCGCACAAGAACCACTCGTCTGCCAAGTCGGTGCGCAGAACCTTGTTGAGCAGCAGTTCAAGCTTCTCCTGGTCCAGGCGGCCGGTCAGTAGCGGCGAGATCCTCTGTTCACGGGAGAGCACGTGGTGCACCGCCAGGCGGGACGGGTATTTATCCTTCAGGTCAGCCAGTTCCTCAACGAACATCACGTCTGAGGAGGAACGGTTCGCGTACACGAGGTCAACCTGGGAACGGTCGTCTGCTTCCAAAACCGAGCGGGTAATAGCCATCACAGGGGTGATGCCGGAGCCCGCCGCGATCGCTACAAGGTGCTGGGCCTCGCCTGGACGGACCAGATCCTTCTTGGACACGAACGTACCCTGCGGGCTCATGACGTCAATTTCGTCACCTACAGCCAGTGTTTCGTTGGCCCACGTAGAGAACAGGCCGCCCTGGTCCTTCTTGATACCCACCTTGATCTCCCCGCGCACAGGGGCCTGGGAGATCGAGTAGGAGCGGCGCAGCTCGACGGGGGTGCCGTCATAGGACGGGACCATGGCGCGCAACGCTACATACTGGCCGGGCGCGTAGTCGAACTCATCTGCGATTTCCTCTGGAACATCGAAGGTGACTTCAACAGCGTTGGCCGTCAGGCGGCGGATCTCAGAAACCTTGAGCGTATGAAAACGGGCACGTTTACGTGTAGTGGAAGCAGCTTCAGTCATGTCAGTGCACCTTGAAGTAGTCGAACGGTTCGTGGCAGTCATTGCACTGGTACAGCGCCTTGCATGCCGTCGAAGCAAAACGAGTAAGTTCGCGGGTGTTCAGTGAGTGGCAGCGTGGGCATTTGACGCTCAGCCCGAGCATCACTTTGCCGCCATCTTTCGATAACCCGGCTGGTGGAGCGATACCGTATTCAGCGAGTTTCTTCTTGCCTTCTTCGGTCATCCAGTCGGTGGTCCACGCTGGGCTCAGCGTGAGTTCGACGCGCGCGCCGGCATAGCCTGCTTCGCGGAACGCGAGGCGCAGGTCATCGGCGATCGTATCCATGGCCGGACAGCCGGAGTAGGTTGGCGTGATGGTCACGACGGCGGTGTCGCCGTCGAGCTCAACGTCACGCAGGATACCGAGGTCATGGATGCTGAGCACCGGGATTTCCGGATCGTTCACGCTGGATGCGATGTTCCAGAGCGTGTCCTTGTCGGCCACCGTGTCTTGCTCGATTGCCGGCGCGCTACGTCGATCAGTTGTCACCACTTAACTCCTGGGTGTCGGCGGGCCAACACCTGCATTTCCATCAGGATGTAGCCCAAGTGTTCAGAGTGGTTGCCGGAACGGCCGTCAACCAGGGCACCTGGCTCCCCTGGGACCTCGAGCGAGGCTTCTTCGAGGACGGCCTTGATGCGGGTGTCCCACTCTTCGCGGAGGGTTGATGGCAGTACGGCGATGCCCTTTTCGGCGAGACGTTCCTGCAGTGGATGGTCGATGAAGATCTCTTCGACGTGTGGCCACAGTACGCGGAACGCGTGGACCATCTTTTCGTGCGACTCTTCGGTTCCCAGGCCAAGGCGCAGGGTCCATTGTTGTGCGTGGTCCACGTGGTACTGGACTTCGCGCAGGGACTTATCAGCGATCGCCGCGATCAGCTCGTCTTCGGAGTTCACCAGCCGCGAGTACAGCAGTTCAAGGTAGACCGAGAACAGTAGCTGGCGTGCGATGGTCACGCCGAAGTGACCGTTGGGTTGTTCAACCATGACGAGGTTACGGAAGTCGTCTTCGTCACGGAAGTATGCGAGCTCGTCTTCGTCCTTGTCCCAGAACTTACCTGCGAAGGTCAGGAAGGAGCGGGCATGGCCCAACAGGTCCAACGCGATGTTGGCTAGGGCGATGTCCTCTTCCATTTCTGGGGCGTTGGAGACCCACTTCTGCAGGCGTTGCGAGAGGATCAGCGCATCATCGCCAAGCCAGAGCGCGTATTCGGCGACGTCTTCGGAGCTTGGGGCTTCCTTGAACGCGATGTCTTCCGGGCGCAGAGCGTGGCCTGGGGTGACGCGAGTAGCGGAGGCGACGGAGTCGCCGTAGCCAGCCAGTTGCTCATCGAGTTCCTCAGACTTCACAGGTGCTTCACCCCTTCAGACTCGGTGTAGTACATGGCGTGGCGGTAGTCCTTGCCCTTTGGCGATTCAAAGAACGCGCCCTTGTCCTGCGGGTCCGAGGCAATGATGTCGTCGGACTGAACAACCCACAGGGATACGCCTTCGTTGCGGCGGGTGTAGAGGTCGCGTGCGTTGCGGACCGCCATATCGGCATCCGGTGCGTGCAGGGATCCGGCGTGCACGTGGGAGAGGCCACGTGACGAACGGACGAAGACCTCCCAGAGAGGCCATTCGTTGGTGTCTGCGAGCGATGCGCCGGTTGCGTTCGTTGGGTTCTCTGCGCTCATCAGGCTGCCTTCCTCACTTTTTCCTGCTGCTTACGTGCGTATGCTGCAGCGGCCTCACGTACCCAGGCCCCGTTCTCGTGTGCCTGGCGACGGTGCTCGAGGCGCTGGGCGTTAGCTGGGCCACCGCCCTTAACGACGCGCCAGAACTCGTCCCAGTTGAGTTCCTTGTGGATCCACTTGCCGGCTTCTTCGTCGTAGTGCAGGTCTGGGTCTGGCAGGGTTAGGCCCAGGAACTTGACCTGTTCTGCGATCATGCCGACGAAGCGCTGGCGCAGGTCGTCGTTGGAGAAGCGCTTGATGTTCCAGGCCATGGACTGCTTGGAGTGCTTCGAGTCAGCATCTGGTGGGCCGAACATGCACAGTGCTGGCTCGTAGAAGCGGTTGATGGCGTCCTGGGCCATCTGCTTCTGCTCTTCGGTTCCGCGGGCGAGCGCAAGCAGGGCTTCGAAGCCCTGGCGCTGGTGGAAGGACTCTTCCTTGCAGACGCGGACCATCGCGCGGCCGTATGGAGCGTAGGAGCAGCGGCACAGTGGAACCTGGTTGGCGATCGCCGCGCCGTCCACGAGCCAGCCGATAGCGCCGATGTCGCCCCAGTACTTGGCTGGATAGTTGAAGATCGAGGAGTACTTCGCGGTGCCGTCGAGCAACTGCTCAACGAGCTCATCGCGTGGAGTACCGAGGGTTTCTGCTGCCGAGTACAAGTAGAGGCCGTGGCCGGCTTCGTCCTGGACCTTGGCGATCAGGATGGATTTGCGCTTGAGGCTTGGTGCGCGGGTAATCCAGTTGCCTTCAGGCTGCATCCCGATGATTTCGGAGTGTGCGTGCTGGGAGATCTGGCGCACCAGCGTCTTGCGGTAGGCCTCGGGCATCCAGTCGCGCGGTTCTACACGTCCGTCTTGTGCGATCAGGGCCTCAAACTCGGCTTGCGGATCAAAGTCCTGGCCGGTTTGCTCGGTCACGGTGGTGCTCATGATCAGCTCCTGCTTCCGATGAATAAGGGTATGAGGGGCCAGTTAGATTTACTGACCGTTCGTTCAGGATATGTGATAACACTCTCACAAGGCAAGTTATTTCGCTGTGCTCAGGCGGTGCTAACACTGTTAATAATCGCCGCCTAGCGTGGGCCTTGTAAACCATGCGGTGGCCTTATAAACAACGATGCGGTGGCCGGCACACGCTAGGTGTGCCGGCCACCGCATCGTCATGTGGGCCGCTTGTCGCGGACCTTGTTAGAGGACCTTGGCGAGGAAGCTCTGGGTGCGTTCCTGTTGCGGGTTACCGAACAGCTCCTCTGGCGGGCCTTCTTCGCAAATGACGCCGTCGGAGAGGAAGAGCACGCGGTCGGAAACTTCGCGGGCGAAGCCCATCTCGTGGGTCACCAGGATCATGGTCATGCCTTCTTGCGCGAGTTCGCGGATCACCTGGAGCACTTCCCCAACCATTTCGGGATCGAGTGCGCTGGTCGCTTCGTCGAACAACATGATCTGCGGTTCCATAGCGAGCGCGCGGGCGATTGCTACGCGTTGCTTCTGGCCACCGGAGAGTTCCTGCGGGCGGGCCTTCGCTTTGTCCCCAAGCCCTACGCGCTCAAGCAGTGCCGCGGCTTTTTTGCGACCCTCCTGCTTATTCACTCGTCCCAGCTCAACCGGGGCGAGCATCACGTTCTCTTCAACCGTCATGTTCGGGAACAGGTTGAAGTGCTGGAACACCATACCGATGTTCTGACGAACCTTGTTGATGTTGACCTTGGGGCTGGTGATGTCTCGGCCGAGGACCTTGACGGTCCCGCCCGTGGTTTCTTCAAGCCGGTTGAGGCAACGCAGGAACGTGGACTTACCGGAACCCGATGGGCCGATCATCGAGATGACTTCGCCGCGCTTGACGTTGAGGTTCATCCCCTTAAGCACTTCGTTCTTGTCGAAGGCTTTGCGCAGGTCGGTGACCTCGATGACGGTTTCGGCCGCCGCATCGGACACAGTTGGTTCCAGCGCGGCTGCCTCCGCCGCCGCATCCTGTGCCGCTGCATCCTGTACGGCTGCCTCGTCTACTTTTTTCTCGGTTGCTTCATTGCCGTGTGGTTGGGTACTCACTTGTTCACCTTCTTATCCACGAGGTCAGCAATCCACGTGAGGATGGTGATGACCACAAAGTACATAATGCCGACGATGATGAGGGTTTCAGTCACGCGGTAGTTCGCTGCGTAGATCTGTTGTGCCTGGTAGAGCAGCTCTGCGAAACCGATGGTCAGCAGCAGCGAGGAGTCTTTGAGCGTGATCACGAACTGGTTGATGATCGAAGGCGTCGAGATCTTGACTGCCTGCGGGACTACAACCCGGCGCATCGACTTACCCCATCCCATGCCGAGGGAACGCGCAGCTTCCATCTGGCCTGGGTCCACGGCTTGGAGGCCACCGCGAACAATCTCTGTGAGGTAGGCGCCCGCGTTGAGGGCCAGCGTTGCGACACCGGCAACGAAGACGTCGCCCTTCACATCGAAGAGCTGTGGCACACCGAAGTAGAACAGGAACGCCCACACAAGCAGCGGGGTTCCGCGGAAGATCGCGACGTAGGCGCGTGCGATGCCGCGCAGCACGATGCTGCCGGAGATGCGCATGAACCCGAAGATGAGGCCCAGCACCATCGCGATCACAAACGAGACGCCGGTGATGACCAGGGTGTTGATGAGGCCCTTCTGAAGTGCTGGCCAGGACTGCTTGAGCAGGCCGATGATGTTGCCGGCGTTTTCAGCTTCCTGTGGGTCGAGGTACTTGCTCATGATCTTCTGGTATTCGCCAGAAGCCTTGAGGTTGGCAAGGCCGCGGTTGAAGGCCTTCAGCAGGTCCTGATTCTGACCTTTCTTGACCGCAAACGCGTAGTCGCCACCCGGGATCTTTGGGGTCACGATTTTCAGTCCGGAGCCCTGGGTGATGCCGTAGCGCAACACCGGGTCGTCATCGAAGACACCTACTGCGGAGCCGTTCTTGACGGACTGGACCATCGCGGCGGACTGGTCGAGAGGCTTGATTTTGAAGCCGTATTCTTTAGCGAGCTTCTTGGCGGCGCGTTCACCTTCGGAGCCGCCCTTGGCGACAACGGTCTTGCCTTTGAGGTCTTCATACCCCTTGGTTTCGTCATCGTCTTCATTGATCGCCATCACAGAGCCGGACTCGTAGTAAGCATCCGAGAAGTCGAAGATCTTCTTACGTTCGTCCGTGACACCCATACCGGCGATGACGCCGTCGGCCTGGCCGGAGGTCAGGGATGAGACCGCGGCCTGGAAACCAAGCGATTTGAGATTGACTTTGAAGCCTTGGTCTTGAGCGATCGCATCCAGCAGCTCCATGTCGATACCGATCATCTCGCCGGTTCCTGGTTCGCGGAACACGAATGGCGCGAAGGTGGTGTCGGTTGCAATCGTGAAGGTCTTGCCTTCCACGGAATCTTCGCCTTGTTTTTCAGCAGGCGATGCGGTGGCCGGCACGGTTGCCGATGGCTGGAGTCCAGTGGCGGCGTGAGCTGTTGCGGCTGGCACCAGGATGGCTGCTACTAGAGCGACAAGCATCGCCCAGATGGTCATCCGCGTCAGCGGGAGCTTGCCTTCCTGACTCTGTGCCCCGGTTGCATAAGAGTGCGAGTAACTCATATCGGGTCCGTTTCTTTTGTCTCAAGTTCGATCCGTCGCTAAAGCGCGGCGGCCCTACACCCGAGGCGATGACGAACCAACGGCATTCACCCGTGGGTGAGGAAGGTCACAAGGATGCAAGCCTAGCGGCCCTGAGGCTCTCAATCCACTTGAGATGATGGTTATACCGGTTTTCTAGCCGTCCATTGTCGGTCGATTTGACACCGTATTGAGGCTCGAGAGAAGAGGTCCGATGCCAGGAAATCCGTGGGATGCAGCACTGCATGGAGGGTGGCTCTTAACGCCTGCTAGCAATTCTTGCGTCATCGAGCCTCGTAATATTCAAGCTGCCGTGTGGTTCGCTCGTGGTTCTGCGCATTATCGAGTCCAGGAGCAAGATTCGCTTTGCAACACTTTGATGGCGTTTGCCTCCTGGTGCATTGCTGGCAAGGCCGATGCGCAGGTCGATGCGCACGTCGATGTGCACGCGACGCACAGCTGCGTCTCTTTCACGGGCCGAGCCTCGGAGGTGGAGGCAGCCTGGGCACGGCTCCTTCGGTTGGCTTCTGGGGATGCCGAGGTCGAGGCCGCAACCGAGGCTTCCCTTCAACGGGTCTCGCTCACGCATCATTGCCCGCAGCACTGGGTCGCTGATGCGGCGATCCGCACGGGCTTCACGGAATGGACGGCGCAGGCCCTCCCGGGCGTCGAACCACAACGGGACACTGCCCCGTCAACCTCCGTGGTGACCGAACTTTTCGGCCCCGGCGTCGCTCGCCTGTGCACGTTCACGGGACACGATGCGCCCGGGGAGCACAACCTCGTGAGCCTCAGCAGCCCCGCCACCACCCATGCAGATGATGCGGCTACGGGGTCGGTTTTGCGCGGCGGATCCAGTACGACTAGCACTTCTGGAAACCTCCAGAGGGCAGGGCTGTTCGCGATGAAGCCCACGAAGGTAGCGTTCACAGCGCTACTACCCCACTCTGAAACCGGGTTCGCCGCCGCCCACGTGATCCGCACCCAGCTCAACGCCTACCTGGCACAACAGGCCACGGGCCAGGCCGAGCTTGAGATCACGGCGCTCGGCGACACCCTCGGCGTCACCGCACTCACGCCCGCCCCGGTAACGGATGCGGAACGCGCCCAGCTGGTTGAGCACGCCTTCACGAATCCATCCGATGGCCTAGCCGCCGAAGCCGCAGCCAGGCACACCGGGGCCGCCGAAGCCGCCGGCGAGCGCGGTGCGTTCTCCGGTCCGTCTTTCTCACCTGAGCGGGCGTTCAGTTCGCGGCCGTTTGAGCCAGTAGTCAACGCGGATGCTGTTGTGAAGGTTGTGGGGATGGCTCGCAAAACCGTCCATCTGCCGTTCAGTAGCACCACTGCCCCGGAAGGCCGGGACTGGGTCAGGTCTTTAGAGTGGCGGGTCGGGTCTTTAGAGTGGCGGGTCGGGTCTTTAGAGTGGATTGTGCCGCCGCTGCACATCGACGAGTTCCCTACCGAATACCGGGGATGGGACACGGATGTGCTCGCGACCATCGGGGAGGACACGTTCGCGGTGGCCCGCATGGAGCCCGGCAGTACGTCTGAGGTTGAGTCGTTGCAGGGTTTGTCCATCAAACTCCCGGGTGCTGTGATCGAGGATGAGGCTGGCCCGCATACGTGGTTCGATGCCGCGATGCGGCCTGTTGTGTGCGCTCCGGAGACCTTCCATGGCCAGTTGCGCGAGGACCTGGATAAGATCTTCGCCCGCGCCCCGCGGTTGAAGGGCCCAGCGCCCGATGCGGTCGTTGCCGCGCGTGCGCACGCCGCGCAGGGTAGTCGGCGGCGCAAGCGTGCACTCATCGGCGGGGCTGTGGGCGTGGTCGCGCTCTCGGCTTCATGCATCGTGGGTCTCCTGACTCTCGTGTAGCCGCGCGCTATGCCGTGAGCGGAGTTGGTTGACGCCAGTGTGCGTGAACTTATTGGATTAGTCCTATGACTACGAATCCTGAATCTTCTACGCCGGAAGCCACCACCGCGCCGGAAGTGACCGCCGCAACGGAGAGCGCTCCGCAACCGCCGGTAGCGGAGAAGCGGCCCGTTTCGGTCACGCATCACGGCCACACTCGCACGGATGAATACGAATGGTTGCGGAACTCGGAAGACCCTAAGGTCATCGAGCATCTCGAGGCTGAGAACGCATACGCCGATGCCGTCACCGCTGCGCAGAAGCCTCTGCGAGACGCAATCTATGAAGAGATCGCGGCACGCGTCGTACAGACGGATGTTGCGGTCCCGAAGCGTTCGCGCGGCTGGTGGTACTACGCTCGGACGGTTGAGGGATCGGCGTATCCGATCCACGCACGCGTCAAGGCCGCGGACACCGGGAACCTAGCCGCGGACTGGACTCCGCCTGCCCTCAAGCCAGGCGAGCCAGTCGAGGGCGAAGAGATCCTCGTGGACGGCAACGCGCTCGCCGAAGGCCACACGTTCTTCGCGCTCGGCGGGCTCGATGTGTCCCTCGACGGCACCAAGCTGGTTTACGCCGCGGACTTCACAGGCGATGAACGCTTCACCGTGTTTATTAAGGACCTCACGACGGGGCAGTTGCTTGCCGACCGCATCGAGGGCGCGTTCTATGAGCCGGTTTTCAGCCCGGACGGGCAACGCATCGTCTACACCGTGGTGGATGAGACATGGCGCCCGCACCAGATCAAGGTCCACACGATCGGCACGGATACGGCCGAAGACACGGTCTTGTATCAAGAGGATGACGCCCAGATGTGGCTCGGTGCGGCACCGAGCGATGATGAGCAGGACCTCGTGATCGTTGCAGGTAACTCCGAATACGCCGAGACCTGGATCTGGGAAGGCATGAAGGCTGGAACCGAGCCGCGTCTTCTGGTTTCGCGCGAAGAGCGCATCCTCAACAGCGTGGCACCGGTGACGGTCGATGGCCGCCGCCAGGCCCTCATCCTCCACGACGCGGACGCCCCGAACGGACGCCTCGACATCGCGGACCTCGCAACGGTCACGGACCGCTCCACGTGGCGTCCGGTGATCGCCGAGCACCCCGAGACCAAGCTCAACAGTCTAGAAACAACCAGCACCCACGCTGTGCTTTCGGTCCGCGCTGAGACGACCCCACGCATCCGCATCTTCCCGCTGACCGCGCTCACCGATCAAGCTCTCGCCTCTGGTGCTGAGCTGGAGTTCTGGGAGCCGCTTATTGAAGAGGCGGGCGATGCCCCGGTTGCGGTCGAAGCGAGCTCGAACAGCTTCGAAGCGCCCGTGATCCGCTTGCAGAAGGCCAGCGATACCACCCCAAATCAGACCTACGATGCGGACCCGGCCGCGCGCGAATGCCGGCTTCTGCACACCGCGCCGGTCAACAACTACAACCCAGAAGACTATGTTGCGACCCGCGAGTGGGCCACCGCCCGCGATGGCGAGCAGATCCCGCTCACTGTCTTGCGGCGCCGCGATGTGAAAGCCGACGGCACGGCTCCGACGATCGTGTACGGCTACGGCTCGTACGAGATCTCGAACGACCCCCGCTTCGGGTACATGGTCCCGAGCCTTTTGGACCGCGGCGTCGTGTTCGTGACCGCGCACATCCGCGGCGGCGGCGAGCGCGGCCGGCACTGGTACCTCGATGGGAAGAAGCTCAAGAAGGAGAACTCCTTCAATGACTTCGTGGACGCGACCCGCTGGCTCATCGAGGCCGGCTGGGCTGATCCCAAGCGCATCGCAGCATTCGGTGGTTCGGCGGGCGGCCTGCTCATGGGGGCTGTGCTGAACCAGGCGCCGGAACTCTACCAGGCGGTCTTGGCAGCGGTTCCGTTCGTTGACCCGCTGACCTCGATCCTCGACCCAGACCTTCCTCTTTCAGCCCTCGAATGGGAAGAGTGGGGCAACCCGATCGAGGACGAAGAGGTCTACCGCTACATGCTCGGCTACTCCCCTTACGAGAACGTTACGCAGCAGGACTACCCGCTCATCGCGGCCCGCACATCGCTGCATGACACGCGCGTTCTCTACGTTGAGCCAGCCAAGTGG
Organism: Pseudoglutamicibacter albus; assembly: GCF_031458175.1. Classification (NCBI taxonomy): domain Bacteria; kingdom Bacillati; phylum Actinomycetota; class Actinomycetes; order Micrococcales; family Micrococcaceae; genus Pseudoglutamicibacter; species Pseudoglutamicibacter albus. The sequence goes on from NZ_JAVDXX010000001.1 coordinate 1,652,269, forward strand.
GTTCAGCGTTTGCGCGAGCACACGACCTCCGGCAAGCCAGTGCTATTCACGTGTGAAATGCATGGTGGACACGGTGGGGCCTCCGGGCGTTACGAGCTGTGGAAGGACCGTTCGTGGGAGTACGCGTTCATGCTCAGCGCGATCGGCATCACGCAATAGGCACGATGCGCGCCTAGTGAGCTCAGCCCGCTGATTTACGTCTGGCCCGGCAACGTGATTTTTGACACGTTGCCGGGCCAGTCTTAAGATCGAATAACCGACCGTTCGTTCAGGCTGGATGAATGAGCTTGCCTTAAACCCACCCCGAACACGGCCGGACAGCCTACGCGCCGCCCGCCGGCGCACACCGATTCCGTACACCGATCCAACATCCAGCGTTGCCGAACCAGCGCTTGAATGTATACCGATGTGAAAGAGTGCGTCGATGACAGAAACGAACACCGAGCTCGGCTCGCGTCTGGCTAAGCACCACAAGATCCTTGAATTCGATCACTGCACCCACTGGATGGGGATCGAGCCAATCAAAGTTGAGCCCGGCTACGCAGAAGTCGAGATGACGCCCCGCAAAGAGATGCTCAACGGTTTCGGCATCGTCCAAGGCGGAATGCTCTTCACCTTCGCCGACGTCGCGTTCGCTATGGCCTGCAACGAACCAGCAGGCTCCGAAACCAGCTACACCGTCGCCCAGGGTGTCGACGTGAACTTCCTCAAGCCAGGCCTACCCGACCTTCCGCTGCGGGCCGTCGCCCGCGTCGTGAACCAAGCCGGCCGCTCCGGGCTCTACGACATCACCGTGACCCAGCAGCGTGCCGACGGTTCAACCGAAACCATCCTCGAGTTCCGGGGCCGCTCCCGCACCATCAACGCAGCCCCACCAACCGTGCGCTAACCAACCCGCGCCAGCCCGCCCCACCACAGACTTTTACAGACCTAGAAGACGCCCCTATCTCCCCGCCAGGAGGACACCATGTCAAAGATCGCTCTCTCCGATCAGGGTCAGCTGGACCCAGAAGAGAAAATGAGCGCGGATCAGATCCGCGAAATCCAGACCGAACGCACCGCCAAGATCCTCAAGTACGCGTACGAAAACGTGCCGCTGTACACCAAGAAGTTCGATGACCAGGGCGTACACCCTGACGACTTCAAGGAACTGTCCGACCTCGCGAAGTTCCCGTACACAACCAAGGAAGACCTCCGCATCACCTACCCGTTCGGTATGTTCGCTGTACCGATGGAGCAGGTCACCCGCATTCACGCATCCTCCGGCACCACCGGCCGAGCAACCGTGGTCGGCTACACCAAGAACGACCTCGACACGTGGGCACGCCTGGGTGCACGCTGCTTCCGCATGGCTGGCGTCCGCCCAGGCATGAAGGTCCACAACGCCTACGGCTACGGCCTGTTCACCGGCGGCCTCGGCGCACACGCCGCGATCGAAGCGGTCGGCGCAACTGTCATCCCTATGTCTGGCGGCCAGACCGACAAGCAGATCACGCTGATCGAAGACTTCAAACCAGACGCGATCGCATCGACCCCGACCTACCTGCTGACCATCGGGGACGCGATGCAGAAGAAGGGCCTCGACCCACGCAAAACCTCGCTACGCTACGCGATCCTCGGCGCTGAGCCGTGGACCCAGGAAATGCGCGACGAGCTTGAGGACATGTTCGATCTCAAGGCATCCGACATCTACGGCCTCTCCGAAGTCATGGGCCCAGGCGTCGCCGGCGAAAACTACGAACTGCAGGACGGCTCCCACATTTGGGAAGACCACTTCGCCCCAGAAATCATCGACCCATTCGATGAGCGCCGCCAGCTGGCAGACGGTGAAGAAGGCGAACTCGTCTTCACGACCCTGACCAAGGAAGCCCTCCCGGTCATCCGCTACCGCACGCACGACCTCACCCGTCTGCTGCCGGGCACCGCACGCGAAGGCCACCGCCGCATCGGCCGCATCTCCGGGCGCTCCGATGACATGATCATCCTGCGCGGTGTGAACCTGTTCCCGTCCCAGATCGAAGAGCTCATCTTCAAGGTCGAAGGCCTCTCCCCTCACTTCCAGCTCGAGATCACCCGACCAAAGCGCATGGACGAACTCACCGTCAAGGTCGAACGCCGCGACGACTGCACAAGCGACCGCGCAGACGCTGCAGGCAAGGAACTGCAGCGTCTCATCAAGATCCACATCGGGTCTTCCTGCCGCATCGACGTCGTCGATCCAGCCACCCTGGAACGTTCGATGGGTAAGCTCAAGCGCATCTACGACCTGCGCAACCAGTAAAACCCTGCCCTACCCGCTAAGGTAGGTCACAGAGGAGGGGTGGCTTCCGTTCCAACGACGGAAGCCACCCCAACACGCTTAAAGCCCACGGCTACCACCCACACGGTTTCCACCCACACGGGCTAATGACCAAGGACGGCACACATGACGAGCACCCCCGGAACTGACCCCCGCTCCGATTCCCGCTCCGATTCCCGCTCCGAACTCTCTTCAGAGCCAGCGGCGGGAACCGGCGCGCGCCGCGGACGCCCCGGCTACGACACCGCAACGGTGCTTCGCATCTGCGTCGACATGTTCACCAAACACGGCTACGACGCAACCAGCATGGGGATGCTCGCCGAACGGCTCGGCATCTCCAAGTCAGCGATCTACCACCACGTGCCATCCAAACTCGACATCCTCCGCCAAGCCCTCGACGCCGCGCTCGATCCGCTCGAAGAAGCGTTCCAGCAGCATCTGGCCAACCCCGAACCCACAGCGCTAGCGACGCTGCGAGCGCTCATGGCCGAAACCATCGAGGTCCTCATCGAGCGCCGCCCCTACGTCCTGCTCCTGCTACGGTTGCGCGGCAATTCCGAGATCGAAGTCGCAGCGATGCAGCGCCGCCGCAAGCTCGACCGGCTCACCGCAACCATCGTCGAGCAAGCCATCGCCGAAGGCAGCATCCGAGGCGACCTCAACCCCGGCAACGTTGCCCGCTACATGTTCGGTACCATCAACTCGCTCGTTGAATGGCTGCGTGTGGATGACACGATGTCCACCGAGAGCGCCAAACGCGGCGTCATCTCACTGCTATTCGAAGGCCTCGAAACCTCCCGGCCAACCCTGCAATAGCCCACTCGATAGAATGGACCCTTGTGGATCACCTGATTTCTGAGCTTTCCGGCGCGCCCGCCGGTAGCGTGTCCTCCAACTTGACCCTGCTGAACATCGGTTTCCTCGTCTTCGTCGCGATCGGCAACCTCATGCTTGCTCACCGCAACGAACTCGGTTGGTGGTTCAGCATGCTCGGAACGTTCTTCGGTTTCATCGCGGTGGCCCTCTACCCGGGTAGTGCCAACTGGATGCTCTTGCTCGGCGCGGTGCCGCTGTTCGCCGTTGGCGCGGTGGGTCTTGCTTTGTGGGCTAAGCATCCGCTGGCAGGTAAGTTCACCCGCGCGGTACCGGTCGCGAACTTCTCGATTATGGGCGCGATCATGCTACTCATCTACACGGGCGTGGTAGCGCTTCTGCAGTTCGGCCCAGACCTTGCCTATCCGCAACTGATCTTCTCCGAAACCATGCACATCGCGTGGCTGAATTTCGCGCTCAACGCCCTCATCATGGCGGGCCTGCTTGGTGTCGCTTTCGGATCACGATGGGCGTGGTCGCTCACCGCGATCGGCGGCATCGGCATGACCGTGGCCTCCGCACTGTTGCCACACCTGACCGGTGGGCCGCAGCCGCTGCTGAGCCAACTGTTCGGTATGGTCTTGGTGACCATCAGCGCGATCTATGCGTGGCTCATGTGGTTCCGCCCAACCCCAGAACCCCTCCCGCAGCCGGAAGACGAAGACGACGAAGACTAATGCGGCCTTCGCCGCTAGTTGTAGTTCCTCGGGAGGTTGTGAACGTTCGCGGTAGGTGAAGACCTCCGGGCAGTATGGGGTTACCACAACTCCTGCCTGACCCGGAGGTCTTCATGTCTCACCCTAATGCACCCTTGACTGCTGAGGGTCGCCGGCGTCTTGCCGTGCTTATCGTCGAGGAAGGCTGGACGATTCGTCGAGCCGCCGAACGTTTCCAAGTCTCACCGGCTACCGCATCGAAATGGGCCAAACGCTACCTCGTCGGCGCCCCACTGACGGATCGGTCCTGCAGGCCACGTCGCTGTCCTAACCGGTTGTCTGTTCGCCGAGAACGCCGGATTATTGCGCTGCGGTTCACCCGCCAGTGGGGCCCACACCGGATCAGTTACCACTTGGGTATCCCACGGTCCACGGTTGGTAGAGTCTTGGCCCGGTACCAGATGCCGTTACTGGCCCATATCGATCGAGGAACAGGACTGCCCATCAGGACACCGCACATCGCGCGGTATGAGAAACAAGCCCCAGGTGAGCTGGTGCATGTTGATATCAAGAAACTTGGGCGGATCCCCGATGGTGGTGGCCACCGTATGCTTGGACCCGAGGCGCGCAAGAACGGTGGGTATGGAAAACACGGCAGGGGCTATGCCTTCTTACATCACGCCATCGATGACTATTCGAGACTCGCGTATTCAGAGATCCTTACCGATGAGAAGAAACAGACCGCGGCCGGGTTCTGGCAACGCGCTCAGGAGTTTTTCGCTCAAGCTGGGATCACCGTACAGGCAGTGATGACCGATAACGGCGCCTGCTACCGCTCACGCCTGTTCAACAACACGCTCGGGACAAAGATTAAACACCAGTTCACCAAGCCCTACCGGCCTCAGACCAACGGCAAAGTCGAACGCTTCAACCGTACTCTGACCCAAGAATGGGCCTACGCTAAGACCTATTACAGTGACGAAGCCCGAGCAGCGACCTACGAAGCCTGGCTACATCACTATAATCACCACCGACCCCACACCGGAATCGGAGGCCAAACCCCCGCCCAACGCGTTCACAACCTCACGGGGAACTACAGCTAGTCGGTCTCTGCAGCATGGCCTGCTCTCACGACCTAGCTTGTTCCTGTAGCGCGGCTTGTTGGCAATATTTATTGCACGATTAGAAATCTCTACAAGTTAAACCTCGTCACACAAGACACGATTTCACCTTTTTGCCTCAAAACCTGCAAAAGTGTCTGTAACGCAAGAACCACCTGTGCCATGTGGGCCGGTGGCAGGAACACCTAGTGGGAGGTCTCTATGTCCAAGCCGCAGGCAGTTGAGCAATCTGCTGGCCACCTCATCGTCGAATCACTCAAGGCCCACGGTGTAGAACGCACCTACGTGGTCCCGGGTGAAAGCTACCTCGATGTGCTCGACGGGCTCTACAACTCCGGCATCGAAAGCATCGTGTGCCGCCACGAGGGTGGGGCAACCTACATGGCTGAGGCGGAAGGCAAGCTCAACCAGGTCCCCGGTGTCGCGATGGTGACCCGCGGGCCGGGCGCAGCTAACGCACACGTCGGCCTGCACACCGCGTGGCAGGACTCGACCCCGCTCGTATTGTTCGTTGGTTTGATCCCGTTCCAGCACCGGGACCGCGAAGCGTTCCAGGAATTCGACCCTAAGGCGTGGTTCGGTACCGGCGCCAAGCGCGTCATGGTCCTCGACCACCCGGAGCGTGCCTCCGAGATCGTAGCCGAGGCGATGTTCGCCGCGGTTTCTGGCCGACCCGGCCCGGTCGTCGTTGGTCTTCCGGAAGACGTGATCCGCGAGAAAGTCTCCGTTCCGGTGCACCCACCGATCCCGGTGGCAACCGGCGGTATGACGGTTGAGGACTGGAAGTCGCTGAAGTCCGCGCTGCTGGAATCGGAGAAGCCGCTGTTCGTGTTCGGCGGTAACGACTGGAGCGAGGAAGGCGCTAAGACCTTCACCGCATGGCTTGAAGACCACCAGCTCGCCGCGGCCGCTGAATGGCGTTGCGAAGGCCTCGTACCGTTCTCTTCCCCGTCCTATGTTGGCCCGATCGGCTACGGACGTCCACGCCCCACCTATGACCTCCTCGAAGAGACCGACCTGCTCGTATTCGTCGGAACCGTGCCGGGCGACGTCATCACTGACGGGTTCAACATCCGCCAGAACTGGGAGCAGAAGAACTTCATCGTCTCAATCGACCCGTCGCTGCGCGGCCGCTCCGGCCCAGTGACCCACCAGATCGTCGCTAAGCCAGACACGTTCGTGCGCGACCTCGTCCGCATGGATCTGGATGTGAAGCCTGAATGGAAGGCGTTCACCCAGCGCATGCGCGGCGAACAAGAGAAGTTCGCTACCCTTCCAGAGGCCTCGACCCGCAACGAACAAGCCACGATGGATGCCCTCATGGCGCACCTGGTCCCTGCACTGCCGGAGAACGCTATGGTGACCCTCGGCGCTGGCGAGCACACCAACTGGGCGCACCGCTACTTCCCTACCGAGTTCTATACCGCGATGATCTCCGCACGCAACGGCTCGATGGGGTATTCGATCCCGTCCGCGGTGGCCGCCAAGCTGGATAAACCAGAGCGTTTCGTCGTGACCATCGCAGGTGACGGCGAGTTCCTCATGAACGGCCAAGAGCTCGCAACTGCTGCCCAGTACAACGCCGCGATCCTCGTGGTTGTGATGGACAACGCCGAATACGGCACCATCCGCACCCACCAGGAACGCCAATACCCAGAGCGTGTATCCGGTACCCAGTTGAAGAACCCGAACTTCGCGAAAATGGCGGATGCTTTCGGCGGTAAGGGATTCCTCGTTGAAACCAACGACCAGCTCCCAGAAGCCGTCAAGAACGCCGTGGAAACCGTTGAAGGCGGGCAGTTCGCGCTGATCCACCTCAAGGTCCCGCAGCGCCACAAAGCCTATTAAGCGGCGAAGCCGTCGCGCTTATTAAGCGGCGAAGCCGCGGTGCCTACTAAGCGGACTTGAACGTATAAGGGGCGTGCCAGCTAGCTAGCCGGCACGCCCCTTTCGTATCTAGGGAAGGTTACTTCCAGTCTTTATAGGTCGTGTTTTCCTTCTCGACCAGGGTCAGCACATCGTAGGTTGCCACGATGTCACCGTTCTGGTTGTGTAGCACGGCATCCCACGCGACCTCGCCGTATTCGTCGGTCACGCGTGGGGTGATGCGCTTGGCAGTCAGGGTCACACGCACCGAGTCATCGATGCCCACTGGGGTGATGAAGCGGAGGTTCTCGAGGCCGTAGTTAGCCAGCACTGGGCCCGGCTTAGGCTCCACGAACAGGCCCGCCGCCCAAGAGACCAAGAGGTAGCCGTGAGCGACGATGCCCGGGAAGAACGGGTTGGCTTCCGCCGCTTCGTCGTTGGTGTGCGCGTAGAAGGTGTCACCGGTCGTGTTCGCGAAGTCGGTGATCTCCTGGCGGGTTGCCTTACGCAGACCCGATGCGAAGCCATCCCCCACACGAAGTTCGTTGAGCGGGATGCGGAATGGGTGGCGGTACTTGTCCGAACCGCCGAACTCCGGGTCGCCAGCCAGGCGCTGTTCCGCCCCGGTGTGCCACACGCCCGTCACGGCGGTCAGCATGTCTGGGGATCCCTGCAGTGCGGTGCGGGACATGTGGTGCTTGATAGCGCGCACGCCACCGAGCTCTTCGCCGCCACCAGCGCGGCCCGGGCCGCCGTGGATCAAGTGTGGAACCGGGGAGCCGTGGCCGGTCGAGGTCTTCATCGTGTCACGGTTGAGCACGTGCACACGGCCGTGGTGGCCAGCGATGCCCTTGGAAACCTCGGCGACGATCTCCGGGTTGTTCGAGCACACGGTCGCAACCAGGGAGCCCTCGCCCATCGCGGCCAAACGTACCGCGGAAGCTGCGTCTTCGTATTCGGCGATCGAGGAGACCGGGCCGAAAGCCTCAACCGAGTGGAGCTCAGGGGTCTCGGCGTCCTCGAAGTCGAGGATGACTGGCGACATGAACGCGCCGTCCTCAACCTTGCCGCCTTCGGCAACCAACGCATCGTCAGCGCTTTCCGGGGTTCCGTAGGCGACCTTCGCGCCGGCGTCGATGAGCTTCTGGACCGCGCCACGGACGTCCTTGAGCTGATCCATCGAAACCAGGGCACCCATACGGGTTTCCTCAACGCGCGGATCGCCGACCTTGCCGCGCTTATCCAGCTCAGCGCCAAGCGCCTTCACAACTGCGCCCTTGAGGCCCTTCGGAACGAAGATGCGGCGTACAGCGGTGCACTTCTGGCCGGCCTTAGCGGTCATCTCAACGGCAACGGCCTTGACGAAAGCCTCAAACTCAGGGGATCCTTCGGTCGCGTCAGTACCGAGGATCGCTGCGTTGAGCGAGTCAGTCTCCGTGGTGAAGCGGACCCCGCCGCGGGTCACGTTCGGATGCTCACGCAACGCGTGAGCGGTGCTGGCCGAACCCGTGAACGCGACGATGTCGCGGTAGTCGAGGTGATCGATCACAGTGCGTGCCGATCCCGTGATGAGCTGCAGCGAGCCCTTCGGGAGCAGCCCAGAGTTGATCATCTGGCGCACGACCTCAACGGTCAGCTGAGCCGACGGGGTTGCTGGCTTCACGATGGTCGGCATGCCCGCAACGAAGGCCGGAGCGAACTTCTCAAGGAAGCCCCACACCGGGAAGTTGAACGCGTTGATCTGCACCACCACGCCCGGCAGGGCCTGCATGATGTGTGTTCCAAGGAAGGAGCCGTCACGCGAGAGGACCTCGACGGGGCCTTCTTCGATCACGTTCGAGTTCGGCAGCTCGCGGCGGCCCTTGGATGAGAACGTGTAGAGCGTACCGATACCGCCGTCGATATCGATCATGCCGTCACGAGCGGTGGCACCCGTCGTGAGGTTCAGGCGGTCCATTTCTTCACGGTTGGCCTGAAGGTACTGGGCGAGCTGCTTCAGAATCAGTGCACGTTCGTGCAGCGTCAGCTCGGAGAGGTTCTTCTGCCCCACTGTGCGGGCATGGTGGATCATGGCTTCAAGGTCGAGGCCCTCTGCGGAGACGGAGCCAATAGCCTCACCGGTCGATGCATCATATACCGGGGTTGCTTTGGCTTCAGCAGCCGGGGTCCACCATTCGTCGCAAGCGTAACTTGGCAGAACGTCGGTCACCGTGGAAGTGCTCATAAGGATGCAACATCCCTTTCCTGAACGATCGGTCAGTTTTCCTTACCAGACTACCAGCGCATGAGTCGCAGATCACTCACAAGGCGAAACTTCTCTGGCGGCGCAAACGCACCGTCACAGCGCCGTTAAACAACGATGCGGGCCCGGTTACTACCGGACCCGCATCGTTGATCAGTTGTTAGCTAGCACGCGCTCACGCGCCCGCCGGGAGCGTTCGTTTATTTCTTGCTCCAGTCGTAGAAGCCCTTGCCGGACTTCATGCCGAGTTCACCGCGCTCAACCATGTCACGCATGATCTGCGGCGGAGCGAAACGCTCACCTAGGGTTTCTTCGAGGTATTCGGCGATACCAAGGCGCACGTCCAGGCCCACGATGTCGGTGGTCTTGAGCGGGCCGGATGCGTGCCCGTAGCCGAGCACCATCGCGTTGTCGATGTCCTCGGCGGATGCCACGCCGGCCTCGACCATGCGCATCGCTTCGAGCGCTAAGGCGACACCGAGGCGCGAGGACGCAAAACCTGGGGCGTCCTTGACCACAACCGCGGTCTTGCCGAGCCCTTCGGTCCAGCCGCGTGCCGCGTCCACGAGCTCTTCGTCAGTCTGCTGGCCTACAACAACCTCGATCAGCTTGGACGCTGGAACAGGGTTGAAGAAGTGCAGGCCCAGGAAACGGCCCGGGCGGGCCAGTTCCTTAGCGAGCCCGTCGATCGAGAGCGAGGACGTGTTCGAGGCCAAAACCGCGGTCTCGTCCATGTTCTTCTCAGCCTCCTGGAGAGTCTGGACCTTCAGATCCCAGATCTCCGGAACAGCCTCAACGACGAGCTCGCGGCCTGCAAGGTCAGCCTTGTCCGTGGAGACGCTGAACTTAGCCATCCAGTCATCAACGCTGCCGTCCAGGCCGCGGTCGATCGACTTCTGGACCGAGGTAGCGACGCGTTCAGTTGCCGCCTTGGCCGCATCGTCATTCGCTTCGATGACGATGACCTCGCTGCCGGAGGTCAAGAAACCATGCGCGATGCCGGCCCCCATACGGCCGCCACCGATCACACCAACTTGTGCTGGAAAATCGCTCATCTACGTTGCAACCTTCTACTTCTTGTGCGGTCTACTTCTTCTTCTTGCGATCAAGGAACGCTTGCATGCGGTCGAACTTCGCTTGGGATTCGAACAGGATCGCTTGGGCGAGCTCATCGACGGCAGGGTGGGCGTCCCGCGGCATCGTGAACACGCGCTTGGAGATCCGGACCGCGAGCGGGTCTTGCTTTCCGATGCGGTCGGCGAGCGCGTGGGCGCCAGCCATGAGTTCGGATGGCTCGTGGAGTTCGGTCACGAGCTTGAGTTCGAGCGCTTCCTCTGCGTTGAGGATGCGGCCTGCAAGGATCAGTTCGAGCGCGGTTGGTTCGCCCACGAGTTCTTTGAGCCGCCACAGCGCACCCGCCGCCGCGGTGATACCGAGGTTGGTTTCTGGCTGCCCCATCTTGACTTTAGGGGTCGCGATGCGGAAGTCGGCCGCGTAGGCGAGTTCGGCGCCGCCGCCGAGTGCGAAACCGTCGATCGCTGCGATCACTGGCATCGGGAGCCGGTGGATACGGGAGAAGATCTGCGAGTTGATGCCGGCGAGGGCGTCTTCGCGGCGGCGTTCGCGTAGCTGGGCGATGTCGGCGCCGGATGCGAAGATACCCCTCTGGCCGGTTTCTTCGTTGGCTTCTACCCCGGTGATGATGAGGATCTTCGGGGTGCGTTCGAGGTATCCGCACAGGGTATGGAACTCGTCGACCATGGTTTGGTCGATCGCGTTGAGAACCTCTGGGCGATTCATGCGTGCTACAACGCGGTCTTCGCTTTCGGTGATCTCAAGGGCCGTGAAGCCCGTTGCGTCGAAGCTCATGGTTTAGACGGCCTCCACGATGATCGCTTGCCCCTGGCCTACGCCGATGCACAGGGTTGCTAGGCCGAGTTTGCGACCTTCGGTTTCGCCGAGTTCGCGGTCCATGCGCCCCAGGAGGGTGATGACGATGCGCGCGCCGGAGGATCCGAGTGGGTGGCCGAGTGCGATCGCGCCGCCGTCACGGTTGACGATCTCTGGATCGAGGCCGAGTTCACGGATTGAGGCGAGCGACTGGCTTGCGAAGGCTTCGTTGATTTCGACTGCTTTAAGGTCGGAAATCTCAAGGCCGGCTTTTTCGAGTGCCTTGCGGGTGGATGGGACTGGACCCATACCCATGATTTCCGGCGCGAGGCCGGCGGCGGCGTTGGATACGACGCGTGCGCGTGCCTTGAGGCCGTATTTCTTGACGGCTTCTTCGGAGGCGACGATGATCGCGGATGCGCCGTCGTTGAGGCTCGAGGCGTTACCTGCGGTCACGACTTCCCCGCCCTTGACGACAGGGCGCAGCTTGGCGAGCACCTCTGGGGTCGAGCCTGGGCGTGGGCCTTCGTCGGTGTCCACGACGGTTTCATTGCCTTTGCGGTCGAATACGGAGACCGGGACGATTTCGTCTTTGAAGCGGCCGGCTTCGATTGCGGCGAGCGCTTTTTCGTGGGATGCGGCGGCGAATACGTCGGCGTCTTCGCGGGAGATGTTGTACTGGCGTGCAACTTCTTCCGCGGTTTCTGGCATGGAGTAGGTGAATTTGCCGTCGCGGGAGAGTTCACCGGAGAGGAACTTAGGGTTCGGGAAGCGCCAGCCGATCGAGGTGTCGTGGACCTTGCCTGGGGTTGCGAAAGCCTTAGCTGGTTTCTCCATGACCCATGGGGCGCGCGACATCGATTCAACACCGCCGGCAACCACGATGTCGGCGTCACCGGCCTTGATCATCTGGGTTGCCATCGCGATCGCGGACATGCCCGATGCGCACAGGCGGTTGACGGTGATGCCTGGCACGGAGTCTGGGTAGCCGTTGAGCAGCCATGCCATGCGGGCTACGTTGCGGTTTTCTTCGCCTGCACCGTTGGCGTTGCCGAGGATGACTTCGTCGACTACCTCTGGGTCGATGCCTGCACGCTCGATGGCTTCTTTGATGACGAGGGCTGCCATATCGTCGGGACGGACAGAGGACAGTGCACCTCCGTAACGTCCAACGGGAGTACGTACGCCGCCCACCAGCATCGCTTCAGTCATGGTTCTCCTTTAGTAGAGGGTTCACACCTTGGGTAGAGGATTCACTGCCACGGTGTCATGGGTGTTTTCTTCAAGTGTTTCACGAGCCGCGGCGCAGTGGGAGATCTGTGACTATTCGGCATCAATGTGAGTAGGCTGACCGCAGGCGGCTCGTTGCTCCAATTGTTAGAAGGAATCATGTCTGTGTTGCGTCGAATCCCTTTGCTGGTGTGGGTGTTGCTCGCTATTGCGGCGAGCATCGCGTTTTCGTTACCGACCTATGGTGAGGGGGCTGAGCGGGCCTCGATTATGCCGGGCTGGCTTGCCCGGGTTTTCATGACGTACAACTCGCTGTTTTCGGGGATTCTGACGTTCGCGATCCCTCTGATCATTCTGGGCCTAGTGTTACCGGCGATCGCTGAGTTGGGTCGTGGAGCGGGCAAGCTTTTAGGGATGACGGCTGGGATCGCTTACGGTTCCACGATCGCTGCCGGTTTGTTGGCTTATGCGGTGGCTCATTCGGTGTTCCCGTTATTCTTGGGCGGTGATGCCCCGAGGATCGGCGAGGCGAGCGCGGACATTAACCCTTATTTCGCGATTGTTCAGCAGGCTTCCGAGGAGCCGGTGGTTCCGGAGATCGTGTTGCCGCCAGCTATTGAGGTTTTGCCGGCGCTGGTTTTGGCGTTCATTCTGGGTTTGGGGCTCACGGCGATCAAGTCGAATGCTTTGCTCGATGCGGCGATTGATTTCCGCAAGATTGTGGACAAGCTGATCCGCAACATCATCATCCCTGGCCTCCCGTTGTTCATTTTCGGTATTTTCATGGACCAGACCCTTTCGGGCGCTGTGGGCGATGTGGTCAGAAACTTCTTGCTGGTTGCTTTGGTCGCGTTAGTTTTGACGTTGGCGGTTCTGGTTCTTCAGTATCTGATCGCTGGTGCTGTTGCGGGGCGCAGCCCGCTGCGTTCGCTGTGGAATATGCGGTCGGCGTATGTGACGGCTTTGGGGACGGCTTCGAGTGCCGCCTCGATTCCGGTCACGATTGAGGCAGCTAGGAAGAACAAGATTTCGGATCCGGTGTGTAACTTTGTGATCCCGTTGTGTGCAACGATCCACCTTTCGGGTTCGATGGTGAAGATCGTTCTGTTCTCGTTGGCTGTCATGATGCTTTCGGGTGTGGACACCGGGTTCGGGCAGTATTTGCCGTTCGTTTTGATGTTGGGTGTCATGATGATCGCCGCCCCGGGTGTTCCCGGTGGCGCGATCGCTGCCGCATCCGGTTTGTTGGGTTCGATGTTGGGCTTCAACGAGGCCCAGATCGGGTTGATGTTCGCTACCTACATCGCGCTGGATTCCTTCGGTACGGCAGCGAATGTGACCGGCGATGGCGCCATCGCGATGATCGTTGACCGTTTGGCTCGTAACCGCTCGGACAACGCAACGGTGGAGGAGCCGGAGGAGCCAGAGTTCGTCGAGGAGCAGTGAACCGCCGATGGGCCAGGCCCTGCCGAGGAGTAGTAGTTCACCGAGAAATAGCTAGGCCTCTGCGCCGCCTAAACTAGGTTTCATGGCTTTAGAAGATTCCAAACACCGCGATCTCCATATCACTCGTTCGGGTCTTGAGGTGTTGCACACTCAGATCAATGGTGATATCGAGCCGGCCCCGTATAACCAGTTGTTGGGGGTGCGTTTGGTGGATGCCCGCGAGGGCGCAGTGGAGCTGACATGCCAGATGAAGCCAGAGTTTCTGAACAAGATCGGTTCGGGACATGGCGGTTTCATTTCGAGTCTTTTGGATAACGCGTGCGGCCTGGCCGCGGATACGGTATCCCGACCGGGGCACGCTTTCACGACGATGGATCTGCATGTGCGGATGCTTCGGCCTGTCACGTTGGCCTCGGGTGTGTTACGTGTTGTGGGTGAGGTGGAGAAGTCTGGCCGCTCGGTTGCGGTGACTACTGGCAAGCTATATGCAGAAGACGGGACGCTGCTGGCTAGCGCGACGTCGAGCCTGTTCGTTTTGGACGTCTAGGAGCGTTCTGAATGTCGCTTATAGCCATTGTCTGTTTCGTCCTTGCCGGGGTTGTCGCGGTTGTGGACTGGATTCTGACTCCGCGTACTGATGGTACGTGGCGTTGGGTCACGAAGGCCTCGGTTCCTGCGTTGCTGACGGCGAGCGTGGTGTTGACGGGGTTGGCTCGTCCACACCCGGCGTGGGCGGCAACGTTTGTGGCGGGTGCGCTGTGTTTCGCGTTGCTGGGCGATCTTTTGCTATTGGACCGCGGGCGTTTCTTGTATGGTGCGTTGGCGTTCGCGGGGGCGCAGACCGTTTTGACGGTGACGTTGGCGTGGCGTGCGTGGGCTGGGCCGGTTCAGCAGAACTCTGTGCCGGGGGTCCCCGAGGGCGGCTGGACTGGCCTGGGGGTTGCCGCGGTAGTGGTGGTGGCTGGCTTCCTAGCTGTGGGGATTCGGTTGATTCGGGCCGCGCATCGTGACCGGCTGGGCCTGGTGGTCACGTTCTATATCGTGTTGATTTCGGTGATGGTTATGGCGGCTTCCTTGCATGTTCGTCAGCCTGGTGGCTGGTGGGTTATCGGGGCGGCCCTGTTGTTCTATGTTTCGGACGCGCTGCTGGGGTGGAAGCAGTTTGTGAGCCGGGATCAAACGAACTCGGTGGCTGTGATGGTCACGTATCACCTCGCTATATTCGGGTTCGCGTGGTGGGCGCTACTGCAGTCTGGGGTCACGGTCTAGCCTCTGCGGCTTTTCTGCGCGCCCGGCGGCTGTGTGTTGTGTCAACTAGACTGGGCGTGTGACTGATCAAGATTCCGTTTTGCCTGAGAAGGTTTCTGACGTTTTCGACCCGAACGCGTGGCGTGTTGTTGAGGGTTTCGATTTCCAGGACATCACGTATCACCGCCAGGTTGAGCGGGATGCCGAGGGCGGCATTGTGCGTGATCTGGGTGCGGTCCGGATTGCGTTTGACCGTCCTGAGGTGCGTAACGCGTTCCGTCCGGGGACGGTTGATGAGTTGTACCGGGCGTTGGATCACGCTCGGATGACTGGCGATGTGGGAACCGTACTGCTCACGGGTAACGGCCCGTCGCCTAAGGACGGCGGCCATTCGTTCTGCTCGGGTGGGGATCAGCGTATTCGCGGCCGTGATGGTTACCGTTATGCCGCGGGTGAGACGCGGGAGACGATCGACCCTGCGCGCGCAGGCCGCCTGCATATTCTTGAGGTTCAGCGTCTGATCCGCACGATGCCGAAGGTCGTGATCGCGGTCGTCAACGGCTGGGCTGCTGGTGGTGGTCATTCGTTGCATGTGGTTGCGGATTTGACGATCGCCTCGGCTGAGCACGGTAAGTTCAAACAGACGGATGCCACTGTTGGTTCGTTTGATGCCGGTTATGGTTCGGCGTTGTTGGCGCGCCAGATTGGGCAGAAGAAGGCGCGCGAGATTTTCTTCTTGGCTCGCGAGTATTCGGCTCAAGACATGGTGGATGCCGGCGCGGTGAACGCCGCGGTTCCGCATGCCGAGCTTGAGAAGGTCGCGTTGGAGTATGCCGCGGAGATTGCGCGGCAGTCCCCGCAGGCTATCCGCATGTTGAAGTTCGCGTTCAACGCGGTCGATGACGGCATCGCGGGTCAGCAGGTTTTCGCTGGCGAGGCCACCCGCCTTGCCTATATGACGGATGAGGCCGTTGAGGGCCGGGACGCGTTCCTTGAGAAGCGTGACCCGGACTGGTCGGCTCACCCGTACTATTTCTGATCCGGTGTCTGTCTTGCCTGACGATGCGGGGCATGCGTTCGCAGATGCTGTAGCGGACGTGCGTGCAAGGCTCGCCGCCGCGCTGGATGGTACTGGCCCTGCGGTCGAGATCGTTGAGGCGCCCGCTGGCTCCATTACCGGCACCGCTGGCACAAGCACGGAAGCCGGTATCCCGTTCGTGGTCGAGCATCCGGAAGATGCGCCGGAGGGTACGGCGGCGGTGATCCGCACATCGGGCTCTACCGGGATGCCGAAGCGCACCGCTTTAGGCGCTGAGGCACTCAAGGCTTCGGCTGCCGCGACTTCTCAGCGGATTGGTTCGGGCCATTGGTTGCTTGCTCTGCCTTTGCATTATGTTGCTGGGCTTGCAGTGGTTTCGCGTGCCGTACTCGCGGGCACCACGCTGGTGACGATGGACCTGCGTTCGCGTTTCACGGTTGAGGCGTTCACCGAAGCGACAGAAAGGCTTGCCCAAACCGCGCGCTCCCAACCGGCACACCCACAAGCGACAGGCTCAGCAGACGCGAACGCCTCTTCCTCGCACCCGCTGTTGACATCGCTCGTACCTACTCAGCTGACGCGCTTGTTGGAATCACCCCAGGGCGTAGAGGCGCTCAAACGCTACACAGCGGTTCTGGTGGGTGGAGGCGCTACCCCGCCGGCCACGCTCCAAAGGGCACGCGAGTTGGGCGTCCCGGTCGTTTTGACGTACGGTTCGGCAGAAACCTGCGGTGGGTGCGTGTATGACGGAAAGCCGTTGCCGGGTGTTTCAATCTCGATCGATTCCGCGGGCCGCGTGAGCCTTGGTGGGCCGCAGGTCGCCGCGGGGTATATCGGGGACCCTGAACGTACCGAACAGCATTTCGCGACCTACTCCCTCGATGCCCGGCTAATGCAAACGCGGCCGATGCGTTGGTATGTCACAGATGACCTCGGCACGTTGCTGCCTGATGGAACGCTCCAGATCCGTGGCCGGGTCGATGACGTCATCAACACCGGCGGCGTTAAGGTGTCTGCTGCTCGGATTCTCGCGGCGATCGAGTCGGTGCCGTCGGTTCGGGAAGCCATCGTGGTTCCGGTCCCCCATCCTGAGTGGGGGCAAACAGTAGGGCTCATCTATTCCGGGGATTCAACCGAGGAAGAGATCGCAACGGTTGTGAGGCGGCAGGTTTCAGCGGTTGCTGTGCCCCGCGTCGTGATCCAGACTGATGCGGTCCCGCGGTTAAGTAATCACAAACCGGACCGTCAAACCGCTGTTTCGCGTTTAAGCGCGCTAGTCTAGCTAGCGGGCGGGTATGTCCGCCCGCTCTCCTATCGAAAGGACCTCGTTCTTCGTGGCCACTGCCTCACAATGGATCTCTGGCGCCCGCCTCCGGACGTTGCCGATGGCTGTTTCACCGGTGCTGGTGGGTGTCGCGGCTGGTTTTGCGGCTTCGGGTACGGTCAAGTGGATTCCGGCGTTGCTTGCCCTGGTGGTCTCGCTGCTGCTACAGATCGGTGTGAATTACGCCAACGACTATTCCGATGGCGTGCGCGGCACCGATAACGAGCGTGTGGGGCCGTTCCGGCTCACCGGATCTGGTGCAGCGAGCCCGCGCGCGGTCAAGTACGCCTCGTTCCTATGTTTCGGGCTCGCGGCCCTGGCGGGCCTGGGGCTTGTGTGGATGACACAGACGTGGGTTTTGTTGATCGTGGGGGCGCTCGCGATCGCGGCCGCGTGGGGTTATACGGGTGGTAAGAACCCGTATGGTTACCTGGGTTTAGGCGAGCTTTTCGTTTTCATTTTCTTTGGGCTCGTAGCAACCGTCGGGACAACCTACACCCAGTTGGGTTATTTGTCTGGGCATTCCTGGCTTGGCGCGATTTCGGTTGGGTTGATCGCGACCGCCTTGCTGATGGTCAACAACATCCGCGACCTACCGACTGACCGTGTTGCTGGGAAGCGGACGTTGGCGGTGCGTCTTGGGGATCGTCTTGCGCGGTTGGTCTATGTTCTGATGATCGTTGTTTCGATCGTGGGGCCGGTGGCACTCGGGTTTGTCACGAACGTGTGGTTCTTTGTGGTGTTATTGACGTTCGTGGTTGCGTTCAAGCCATGTGCGGCGGTCCTGACTGCCGAAGACCGCCGCGACCTCATCCCTGCGTTGGCTAAAACGAGCCTGATCCAGGTGGTTTTCGCTGTGCTGTTCTCGCTTGCGCTCGTGTTGCATAAGCTTTTGATGGCCTAACCGCGGGATACGGCGACGGCCGCGGATCAACGAGGAGTTGATGCCGCGGCCGCGCAGTTTAAGGCTGTTTATACGTGTAGTTCAGCGGTCTGCGAGGTCAGTGGTGTCGGCCTTGTTCTGGCGGGATGCACTCTCTGGCAAGCCTTCGTGTTCTTCGACGCCACTGTGCCGCATGCCATCGTCTTCTTTGCCGTCGCTATCCCGCATGGTGCCGCCTTCTTGGGCGTCGAGGTATGCATCTTCAACGTGTTCGTCGCTTGAGGCGTCGGCTTCAGGCGCTACACCGGCGGTTTTGGTTTCGGCTTTGCGCCGGTTGAGTGCGCGGCGGAATTGTTGGCTCGCTTCAGCTTGTGCTTTGTTCATGAAGAGGAACGTCACGGCGAACGAGAAGACCGCGCCTACCACTACGGACGCGATCGCCCCACCGACCGGCCAGCGGTTGAACGCGAAAAAATAGTACACGAGCATCGAGACGCCGATCAGGATGACGGCGCGGATCAGACCCATCCAAAAAACCTTCACCGCTCTAGTCTATAGGTGAGCGGCGGGGTGCCCGTACTGGGCGCAAACTAGAATGAACGGTATGCGTTGGCTCGTCTTCATCGTTCCGCTGGTTCTTGTTTTCATTCTGTACGCGTTGTTCAACGCGATCGGCACGCCTCAGCATCGTGTGCGTTCGTTACCGAAGGGTGTGTGGATCGCTGCGATCATCGTGTTGCCGGTGGTTGGAGCGGTGCTGTGGTTGACGTTGGGCTCGGATAAGACCGCGCCGGCGCCTACTCCTCGCGGGCAGGGCCCGGATGATGATGCGGCTTTCCTTGAACGGTTGAACCTTGAGCGTGACCGCAAGAAGATGCGGCAGGATGCGTTGCGCCGCGAGAAGGAACTTGAAGCGCGTGAGGCCGCGTTGCGTGAGCGCGAGCAGGCCGCCGAACGTGATCGCCAGCGCGGCAACACCGGAGCTGTTAACCCTGACCGTGATAGTTCAGGCCCTGGCCAGAGCGACGACGGCCAGCCAGGCAGCGGCCAGCCAGGCGACGTTGAGGATTCCGATGGCGGTGAACGGCCATGATCGCGCTTACCGTGTTGTTCCCTTCTGTGTGGTTGCCGTTCAATCCCACCCATTACGATGGGCCGGTCACCGATAGCCAGCCGACGTGGCTGCCGGTGATTTTGGGGGCTGTGGGCGTTCTGGTTTTGATCGCGATTTTCGCGACGTTCATCGTGTGGCTGATGCGCGGTGACCGCCGCGATAAAGAAGCGGGCCTGCATCTGGAGGAATCCCCGTTCTTTGAGACGCGGGAGAATCCATACGAGGAACAGTTCCGACGCAAAAACCATACCGACCAAGGCAACTCAGACAGCTAGTTATTCGATGGCCCTGTCCGACTAGCAACACCTTTAGGCGTTATGAATCTAAGCTATTTTAGAATTGGCTTTGATTAACTATAGTTTTCACGATTCTTGCTGACTAACTCTGGTTTCCTTTGAGGCCCAGCGGTAGCGTGATCTGCATCACCAGCAGGTGATGTGGATTACTTACCAAACTAAAGAGGCATCATGAAAAAACCTTCTCGAGTCTGGGCAGTCCTATCTATTACAGCGCTCAGCACTTCTCTGGCGGTCTTGCCTTCCGCTCAGGCGGAACCCATTAATCAAGCGGAACCAATCAATAGTGTTCAGCAAGAATCATCCAATGGTGTCCAACAAGAAGACACCATCACCCTGGCCCCTACAGATGCTAGCGGGCTCGCGGAAGACCTGGCGATCTTCGAAACCATGGTCAGCGAACCTAAAGCGAAAGTTTCCCTGCAGTACGATCTACCCGACGGCTGCACAGTGAAAGGGAACCTTCCAGCGAAAAGCGGTAGCGTGAAACTCACATGCAATGGGGAAACAAAAGAGTTCGCACCAGTAGTTCTGGGAGCTGACGGCAGCAAAATCCCATGGACGTTGACCTCGACCCCCGAAGGCCTCGGCCTAACCTACACTTCAGAGAAAGCCGAAGCGCTAGCCACCGGTGTCATCAGTGACGACAGTGAGCTCATCATCAAAGAGGCGTCAGCTTCCATCAAGAAGACGAACAAGGAAATGTCTGGCTCCGTGTCATTCTCGTTCGATAACACCAAGGCGTCTGAGCGCCTGCGCACATCGGTGGGGCCGGATCCTCGCACCACGTCTGCCGGTCTCGTGACTGTCCCTAGCCACTACAGGTACTGCCCACACTGGTGCAAGCCGAAGTCACTTCACGACTATTGCACCTGGTCACCTGATCAGTGGTTCAAAGCAGACTTCCGTGGCCCTTGCGCGATTCATGACCTGGGGATCGAGGAAACCAGGAAGAAGCCGATGAACCTTGAGCAGAAGCGTAATGAGCGAAGGATGCATGACTATCGTTTCGGCGCCAACCTGCGGACCAACTGCGCATACTTCTATCCCGCTGGCACGCTAGGCAGAAGTCACTGCAACGGGGCAACCCACATCTATCAGTCAGCTGTATTGACTGCGACCGCAAACTGGGACGGCAGCTAAGTGAATTCTAAAACGATAGCCGCGCTTCATTTCGCGCCGGCTGTGTATCATGTGTTCCTACTGATTGTCATTCTGAGCTCTGCGCTTCCGCCTCGGGGCCTCATGCTCGCACTCTGGGGTATCTCGCTGGTTATCCCGCTCATTGCGGTAGCGCTCATGACGCGCGATAAGACCACCTATGCCCCGGCTCTTGTGGCTACCGTGGCAGTCCTGGCGGTTCTGCGGTGTGCACTCTTCGTTGCAGAACAGGTCCTTTATGACGCCTACTTCGTCACTCCTGTGGACCTCGTTCTCTCGGTATCACTAGCGGTCATCGGCATCGTGATGGTCCGTAAGCGCAAGTCCATTCCTCACGCTGCATAACCCAAGAGAACACGCAATACACACAACGTGTGGCCGGAGCTTCCAGTACGGAAGCCCCGGCCACACGTCGTTACTGGTGCGAGCTAAGCGCGTCGCGTCAGCAGCCCGCGAGCGGTGAAGGGTTTCTAGATCCCTGCGTAGGAGTGCAGGCCCGCGAACACGGTGTTCACCACTGTGAAGTTGAAGATGATGCATCCGTAGCCGATGATGCTCAGCCATGCGGAGCGGTCGCCGGTCCAGCCGCGAGTTGCTCGCGCGTGCAGGTAGCCTGCGTAGACAACCCAGATGATGAAGGTCCAGACTTCCTTGGTGTCCCACCCCCACGGGCGGCCCCACGCTTCGTTAGCCCACACCGCCCCGAGGATCAGGGTCAGGGTCCATGCCACGAATGCGACCGCGTTGATGCGGTAGGCGACGTTCTCAAGGGTCACGGCGGAAGGAACCAACCGCAGCCACGGGAGCTTGTCCTCACGGCCGGCGATCAAAGCAGCCTGGCGGCGGGACTGAATGAGCTGCAGAACAGCCATCGCGAAGGTCAACGTGAACAATGCGCAAGCCAGGACCGCGATCGAAACGTGAATGATGAGCCACGGCGACTGTAGCGCCGGCTGCAGGTGCTGAACGGGAGTTGGAAACGCCATGGTGGCCGAACACATCATCGCAACGACCAAGCCAGAGATGAACACACCCATGAAACGGATGTCCTTGATCATGAGCGCAACCAGATACACCGCAACAACCACGAGCGCGCCCGTGGTCATGAACTCGTACATGTTGCCCCACGGGACGCGCTGCGCTGCGATCGAACGCGTCACCACAGCGGCCGCATGGATCGCGAACGAAAGCCACATCAAAGCGATAGCAACCCGAGCCAAGCGACGGGTTGGTGCTTTCTCGTCATAGTCCATGTCGTCATCGACGAGCTGACCATCCACCGTCGCGTTGCGGTGCCGGATACGGCCGGTTTCTTCCTTGTCTTCACGTTCGGCGAGCGCGACAGACCCAGCGGAGCCCTTGTTTGCTGCCGCGGCGGCTAAGGCACGCTTCTCCTGCTTAACAAGGGACTTCTCGATGTCCTGAATCGTCTGGGAGGAACGCACCAAGTCGTAGGCGAACACCACGAACGTCACCGAGTATGCCATCGCCGCCAAAAGCATCAGCAGCTCGGAGGTTGAACCCAAAGAAAGGTTCAACTCCCCTTTAGGGGTATACGCGGGGAGATAAGAAAACATAGTCGTCACAGTCATCCGTTCTCTCGGTGATCAGCACCCTCACTCAGCCGCTGAAACGCCTCAGCTACTGCATTCACTCAGCGAGCGTGTACCGGCCGGAAACAGCCTTCACCAACGCTTCCGCTTCAGTCTGCAGGCGCGGGTCTTCACCGCGCGCTAGGAGTGCATACTCAATTCTACGCTTGCCGGCCTCATCGGGGTCTGAAACCTTGAACCATACGCGGCGGCGCGGAATGAACAGAGAGGCCAATAGGCCGGCCACAGCGAGCATCGAGAACCCGAGCAACCACGGCTTGCCCGGATCATGGTGGACCTCGATGCCGATGAACCTCTTCAGCCCATCAAACCGGATGGTCCCTTTACCTTCCGGCAGCTTATATTCGCGGTTCTGCGGGTTCAGTCCCAGCACGATGCCGCCGGCCTCTAGTTTGCGGGAGTTCAGCTGGGTCATCTTCTCGGTTTTGAGCACATACACGTTCTGCGGGGCGCCGGTCTCAAGGCCGAGGTCGCCATAGTAGGAGTCCAGGTTCAGGGATGGTGCGAGCGCTTCCGGGTCGCCTGAATAGGCAACCCCGTTCTCGCCCATCA
The DNA here is from genome assembly GCF_031458175.1 of Pseudoglutamicibacter albus. Taxonomy (NCBI): domain Bacteria; kingdom Bacillati; phylum Actinomycetota; class Actinomycetes; order Micrococcales; family Micrococcaceae; genus Pseudoglutamicibacter; species Pseudoglutamicibacter albus. The sequence goes on from NZ_JAVDXX010000001.1 coordinate 1,675,122, forward strand.
CCGTAGTTGGGAGGAAGAAACCCTGGAAACCCAGCTGGGTTGGCTTGGCGTCAGGGACCTTCAAAACCACGAGCGACATGTAGGACGGGTCCTGTGGTTGGGCAACCACGGGGCCGGAGAATGCGACATTGCCTTCCCCGTCTGTCACGGTGATCATCGGGGCGTAACCGTTACCGAGCAAGTAAATGTCCGTTCCGGCTACGCGGAGCGGCTCATTGACTTTGAGCTTTTCGGTGACCCATTCGGCATCGGGGCTGTGGCGAACATCCAGGTTCGCTTCATAGTCGATCGGTTGCCCGTATTTGCCGTCCGCTCGTTCTTGGCGGTCAAACTGGATCTTGAAATCCTTGAGTTTCAGCTGGAACGGTTGCAGGTTTTCAGCTTTGAACCGTTGCCCGGGGGAGAACTGGTCATAGGCGATCAACGTGTTCGTGAACCCCTCCCCTTGCACGATGATGCGTTGCCCGTTGTATCCGAACAGGCCACCTACCGCCACGGCGATCAGCACGCCGATCAGCGAGACGTGGAACGTGAGGTTGCCCCATTCGCGTAAGTAGCCGCGCTCAGCGGCAACCGAGACCTGCCCCTTGTTTTCCTCTATGGAGGTCCGGTAGCGGCGTTTACGCAAGATGCTGCGCAGGGTTTGCGCGATCTCTTCGCTATCGCCTTGGTTGGCTTTAAGCTCGATGACGCCGTTGACTGGCATCCGGTTCAGACGGACTGGGGTGCGTGCTGGCGGGCGTACGGTTGCCCGTGCGTGTTGGCGGGCGCGCGGGATCACGCAACCGATGAGGGAAACGAACAGCAGCAGGTAGATCGCTGAGAACCAAACGGATGTGAAGACGTCGAAGAGCTGAAGTTTGTCGAGGATGGGGCCTGCGACCTCGTGCTCTGCGATGTACTGGGCCACGCTCTGCGGGTCTTGGTTGCGCTGTGGGAACAGGGAGCCTGGAACCGCGGCTACCGCGAGCAGCATCAGCAAGACCATCGCGGTGCGCATGGTTGTCAGTTGTGTCCATGCCCACCGCATCATGCCGATCGGGCCGAGAGCTGGCGCCAACTGTTTCTGCTGCTTCGCTTGCTTCTTGGCCGTAGCTTTCTTCGTGGCGGCCTCGTTTGCCGCAGCTTTCTTCGCTGCATCCTTTTTGGTCACAGCGGCAACCTCACTTCGTTAGCGAACCAGTTTTGCAGTTCGGTAATCCACGTGTTCCACAAGCCTGAGGCCATCACTATCCCTAGGAGTATCAGAATCACGCCGCCGGTACGCATCACGGCGAGTTGGTGTTTGCGGAAGAAGGACACCGCACGGGTGACTTTGGAGAGGCCGAGCGCAACGAGCAGGAACGGGATGCCTAGCCCGAGGCAGTACACGAATGTGATCAGCGCGCCTCGGGGGACGTTCGCGTTGGGTCCGGTTGTCAGGGCTAGTGCGGCAGCCAGGGTGGGGCCCATGCAGGGTGCCCAGCCGAGTGCGAACGTCATCCCTAGAAGGGGTGCACCCCATAGCCCGGCGGGTGGGCGTTTGGTGATGCGGCGTTCGCGTTGCATGAAGCCGAAGCCGCCCATGAACACAACACCCAGCAGGGCGACAATAACGCCGAGCGCTTGGGTGACCCATTGGCCTTCGTGCATCATCCAGATGTAGGCGCGCGTGAACACGGCCCCGATTAGCACGAACACTACGGAGAAACCCAGCACGAACAGGCCGATGCCTGCGAAGACGCGGCCGCGTTTGTGTTGGTTGAGTTCCATGCCAGTCAGCCCGGTCACGTACCCCATGTATCCAGGCAGAAGCGGTAGCACGCACGGGGAAAGGAATGAGATGAGGCCTGCGAGTGCGGCTATGGGTAGCGCAACCAGTAGCGAGCCGTCGGCGATCGATGCGGCTGCTTGGTTACCTGCTGTTGATGCGGCCGTTGTTGCCGTGACCGCGGTTGCTGGGACTGCTGTTGCCGCCAGTGCGGTGTTGATCATGTGGCGTCTGCGGGGGTCTCTTGCGCGGTTTTGATCAGCGCGCGCAGCGTGGATTCTTCAACAACGCCCAGCACCCGTGCCGATACGCGGCGGTTTGGGTCTAGTACGAGTGTTGTGGGCACCGCTTGCGGCGGAACGTATTGGGATAGCGCGAGCAGTACGCCGCCATCGAGGTCGCAGACGGATTCGTACGGGATTTTGAAGGTTTTATCGAACGCTTCTGCGGCGGCTCTTTCGTCGCGTACGTTGATGCCGAGGAAGGTCACGCCTTTGTTCTTGAATTCGTCTGCCACGGCTTTCAGTGCTGGGGCTTCCACGCGGCACGGGGAGCACGCAGCGTACCAGAAGTTCAAAACCAGCACGTCGCCTTCCGCGTACGTTGCGGCGTCGATGTCTGTTCCGTTGAAGGTTGTGCCGGTGAATTCGACTGCTTCGCCGCGGTCTTCGGGTGCGTATTCGCTCACGGAGCCGTCGCCAGCAACATAGCCTTTCCCGCTTCCTTCTTTGTTTTGGTTGGCGAGGTCGCTGGATTCGGTGGAGCATGCGGCGAGCCCTGCGGCTGCTGTTGCGAGCATGAGCCCGAGTACGGCGCGGCGGCCGTAGCGGGGGTTCGGGGTGTGTGGAGCGTTCATTCCGGTGTGATTCATGGTTTATGCCCCTGGAACGTTGACGGTTCCTGGGAGGAGTTCTGCTGCTGGCTCTGAATAGGTGAGGTCTACGGCGGCACCGTTGCGGTCGAAAGAGATGGAGGTGACCGAGGCCAGAGTGCATTCGCGGCGGAATGCGTTGAACGCGAGTGAGCGGCCTTCGGTTGCTAGCCGGGTGACCCAGATGGGTAGCTGGTGGGATACGACCACGATGTTGGCGCCGGGCCCGTGTTGTTGGATTGCATAGTCACGGTGTTTGCTGATGGCTTGGGCCATGCGAGTGGCTTGGTGGGCGTAGGGCTCTCCCCACGATGGTGTCAGTGGGTTGCGTACGAGCGGCCAGAGGCGTGGCGTTGAGAGCAGGGTGTCCTTAATGTTGCTGTATCCCTCGAGTTGGGATTCGGCTTCGATGACTCCTGGTTCGGTTGTGATGGGTAGGCCGAGTGCTTGTGCGATGGGGGCCGCGGTTTGTTGCGCGCGGATCAGTGGTGAGCTGATGAGCGAGACGAGGTTGGTTCCGTGTTCTTTTTGTTCCGCGAAGTGTTCGGCGACCAGGCGGGCCATGTTGTGACCGCGTTGTGAAAGTTCGTATCCGGGCAGGCGCCCGTAGAGCACGCGGTGAGGGTTTTCGACTTCACCATGGCGGACAAGGTGGACAACAGCATGGGACATAATTCCCATTGTCTCAGAGGGAACGCTCAGGTGGAGATTCAGGGAACGCTCAGGTTGTTTTTCTTAGCTCTCCAGGGCTTGAAGCTCTCCTCCAGGTGGACAGGTGAGCTTCACCGAGCTAAAGTAGTTGATATATCAATAGTTGATCTATCAAGTTCTGTTTGGTCTTCTGAACTCGAACTTATGAAGGAGAGGCCGCCATGAGCGCACTTCCATTGAACCTGACACCTGGCACCTGGAATCTGGATGCTGCACACACTGAGATTGGTTTCTCGGTTCGCCACGCGGCAATCGCCCGCACGCATGGCCGCTTCACCGCCGATTCCGGTGTGCTGACCGTGGGTGAGAGCTTGGAAGACACCAAGCTAGAAGTAACCCTCGATGTCGCTTCTGTTAACACGTCAAACGAGGGCCGTGACGAACACTTACGTTCTGCCGACTTCTTTGACACGGCAACCCATCCGAAGGCTCACTTCGTTTCCACGAAGATCAGCGGCGAGGGTAGCGCCTTGACCGTTGATGGCGAGTTCACTCTCCGCGGCACCACCAAGCCTTTGACTCTTGAGGTTGAATTCGCCGGCGTGGTAACTGATCCGATGGGCGCTACCCGTTGCGGTGGCGAGGCGACCGCGGAGCTGAGCCGTAAGGAATTCGGTTTGACGTGGAATGCCGCACTCGAAACCGGCGGCGTCATGGTTGGAGACAAGGTCCGCCTACAGATCGATGCGGAGTTCATCAAAGACAACGCATAGTCCAACAGCTGCGCATATGCCGTAACTGCGGCGTTTTTGCCTCGAGAGTTACGGAAGGTTCAAGGGGTTTCGCTCATACCAGTAGCATGGAGGTATGAGCGAAACCCCTGACGTTAACCGAAGTAGCAATCCTGAGGGACCCGCTGGCGGCACCCCGGATGAGCCTCGCTACGGAGTCCGGCGCGAGGATGTTCCTCCGGGCAGTTATCCCCCACCGGTGAATCCGCAGCAGCCTATGCCTGAGCAGAGTGCGTCTGAGCCGCGGCAGGGTAACTACAACGCTATGAACGGCTGGGATTCGAATCCGCAACCTGGCTGGGGGCAACCAGGTTCCGGTTATGACCAGAACGGCTGGCCGGTCAACAACTCTTGGCAACAACAGCAGCAGCCGATGCGCCGGCCCGGACTCATGATCGCCGGTTGTGTGCTCGCGTGGGTTTTGTCCGCGCTCGGTCTTCTTTCAAGCTTCGGTCTGTTTATGGTTTCGAATCTCTCGCCGCAACAGCTTGAACGCGTCCTCGTTGAGGAGATGCCGGCGGAGCTGATTGATGAGTTCCACCGCAGTGTGGACAGTATGGGTGGCTTCGATGCCTTGTCAGGGCTGATGCGCGGATTGGGTATCGGGCTCCTCGTGTTTTGCGCGCTGCTTTCTGTTGCCGCGATTTTCATTATCACTGGCTCCAACGCGTGGCGCATCGTCGGGGTGATCTTGGCTACAGTAGCTGGAGTCTTGGCTCTTTTCGGCTTCACAGAAAATCCACTTGTGGCCATCCTGTGGCTCGCGGCGACCGTCATCATGGTTGTTGGGTGGACTACCCCGGCAACAAACACGTGGATCCGGCATCAGACCCAACTTAAACGTTCACGCCGCTAGACAACGTTCTTCGGAACCGGAGCTTTGAGAAAACATGACGAACACACCTGACACTCCTAACTCCTCTGACCCGTACGGTGAACGCCAACCGCACATGCCGAATCAGGTGCCGCCTGCTCAGCATGCCCAGTATGTTCCGCAGGATCCGCATATGTACCAGGCGCATCAGGGTGCGTATGCTCCGCAGGGGCCTGGCTGGGGGAATTATTCGAGTGACTCGATTCCGTCTAGCCCGCCTAAACGCCCTGCGAGTGTTGTGATCGCTTCGATCGCTGCGTGGATTTGGGGCGCTTTCTATGTCGTGGCCAGCATTGCAATCTTCGTTTACGCGAGTTCCGCAAGCTACTCGGCTTTGGAGCACCTAACGAAGGATGAAAACATACTGGAAGCGGCGAGGCGGGGTATTTCTGCCGAGCAGTTCTTGGAGAGTATTAGGATCATGCTGTTTATCGGCTCCGCTTTTAGTATTGTCACCGCTTTGTTCGCGTTGATCACTGGCGTGCTGGCTTTCAAGGGCAGCAACGGTTGGCGAATTTTCGGCATTGTCGCCACCTCACTCATGTTGCTTCCGTTCATTGCTACCACGATTCGGGATCCACACATAGTCTGGTTGCTATTTGGAATCCTGCCGCTTACTTCTCTTATCTGTTGGTCGGTTTCCGGTTCTTGGTATCGGGCGGTCAAGGACTATAAACGGTTGAGCCTCTACCGTCACTGAGAGCGTTGAGAAGGTTAATCGATGGGTGGCGTTCCCCCGAACTAGAGGTGGCACGCCACCCATCGTTTTTGGGTCAACCTTCAGGAGTGAGCGTTGTTCTTCCGACTTGATAGCCCCACAATAAGTAGGCCCACAATCGACCCTAGAACCAGTGCTGCCGCAGCATACAGGATAGTCATCCAGTCAATGGTGAAAGGCAACACATCACCCATGAGTTGTGAGATCAGAGCTGCGGTTCCAAGGCCCGTAATCAGCCCCAGCACGAACGCCTTGACCGCAATACTGCCGATGCTCCATCTGAGCACCCAGCGTTGCCACGAGGCCGGCAGGCCCAGCGTCCAGAACGTTGAATTCAATGCTTCCAAGCTCTTCGCATTAGTGCGGCTCACCATGATCACGATCACACAGGAGCCGATCAACGCGGACGCCAAGCTGAAATACACGTTGCTTGGCGTGCTCGCTTCTTGCTTGAGAGGAACCTGCAAGAGATCGCGGGAAATCCGGCTCTCTAACGCCTCTGCCAGCAGTTCTTTCTGCTGCGATTCAGACAGATCAGTGAAGACCCACCTCAATCCTTCAAGCGATAGCCGATGCTTTTTAGCTGTCTTAGTAAGCATGAATGCAGCTGCGTTTGCTTCCCAGTGCTCGCCGAAATCTGCCTGAGCTGCGGGGAGTAGCTCACCATCTGGAATGCTCTCAGAAAAAACACGAGCTTGAGATCCGTCTAGAAACGCCGAATCACGTACAAGCAGACCCCCCTTATCCAAGGTGGCGGCTTCCTCGCTGCTTAGCGCGCGACCAAGAATCCTCCCAAGATCGTCCGCATCATCAACAGCGCTGATACCGTACGACCCATCGACGCCCTCTATGATGTCGAACTGGCCTCCTGTGTTTGTCACTGCCACCGGCTCCTTGAGCCCGAGCTTATGCGCGAGGTCGTTGACTGTCTTCTCGCTAGCTTTAAGCCCGTTCGGGTGCTCCTGTTCTACACCGAATTGATCCTCAGGCAAGAGTGAGATCAATGACTTGTTATGGGCGGCCGTGATGCTTTGAGCAAAAGTCGAGCTGAACATGAGATTACCGATAGCGACACTGAGCAGAGCGATAGCAAAAACTGTCAAGGCTCGGTGGTACGTAGCTAGTCGCTGCGCGAGCGGCCGTGGTTTGATAGGGAATTTTCGGCTCACATAACCAGTAATTACCAACGACAAGAACAAAGACCACACAGCTACCGGCAGCGGCGCCCACGTTTCGAGGACATCAATTCCTAGTTGCACCGATGCGACACCCACGCCTACCAGCGTGAGAACTGCTGCAACACCCGTTCCCCATAGCAATTTCTTGGAAGAAAATACCCGTTGGGCTCTGTCCGCGGAAGCGCCCACGGCAACGGAGCGGCTTACTCGCGGACGCGTGATAATGCCACCCGCTACGAAACTGACGATCACCCCAACTGCGATGACGGCCAACCACTTGGTTGGGATCTGCGGCCCTGGGCCTTGAATACCTACGAGATCAGCCAGCGCCGGAGCTACCAACCAAGCAACACCAACCCCCAACGCCATACCCAGGACAGATGCAAGGGCGACAGCAAGCCCGATCTTTCTGAATGCGGTTTTCCACAAAGGCGCTGGATTCACACCCAGCGTATACAACTGGTTATTCACCGGTGCTAGAAGTTTCTTAGACCAGGCCCATAAGAAAGCGACAAGGGACATCGGCAAAAGGAGTGCGAATACACCAAATACAAAAGAGTATTGATCGGCTATCCCAAGGTGGGGGCGGTCCTCAACAAAAGAACGAGGTAAGAACCCGGCCCCCAACGTGACACCGTCAAGTGACTCGAGTTGCGCCGCCGTCTTCTCATCGAGATGTGTATAAACATACTCCTCCAGTGCCTCACGGTTAGTCATAGCGCTGGAATACAACGTTGTCGATATGGCCGCAGCACTGATCTCCGATGCCGCGGGGTCGATCGTGTTCCACGTGCCAGGGAACGCCAGAAGCCTTTCTACTCCGGGCAGGAATCTATTTTTGGCTTTACCAACAACCGTCAGGTTTACATTTCCTCCTAACCCGGTTACCGTTTCACCCTCCGAAAGATCGGATTCTCCGGCAACTACGACCTCGCCAGGCTTATCAGCCCACCGCCCAGAAGTGAGGCTATACCCAAACTCCTGACCAATGTGTGGCCAATCCCCCTCGCTCATGGCCCTACGACGCTCTCGATCAGTATCCAAATACAGGTCAGCAGAGGTGGCTATTGCAATCAGGCCGTCCCCTGGCCGGTTCAACGCCGACCGCACAGATTCCTTCTCTCCGGCATTTGAAAAAAGAGGTATCTCTAGTCGTGCTGTTCTGTCTCCAAACTGCATCTGGGCGTCATCGGCAGGTTTCATTGACATTTGTCTGTCAGCTGTGGCCACCCAGCTCAGCATGCCTACCACAACGGCTAGCACCACAAGCACAAAGCGATATCGGCCCTTTTTACCGAGGATCTTCTCCACATACCTACCCACCACGAACCTCACCTGCCTCTATACGCCCGTCAACCAGGGCATAGCCGGTATGGCAGTACTCATTCATGATCGGGTCATGGCTCGTAGCGATCACCGTGCTACCAGCTTCCGCTAGGTCACGGAACAGTCCGAACATTGCATGAGAGTTCTCAGTGTCCAACGCAGCTGAAGGCTCATCAGCAAGCAGAACGCGCCGCTCGCCGCTCAGCGCGCGCGCGATACCGACGCGCTGGCATTGGCCGCGGGAAAGCTCAGCTGGGTAACGGTCAAGTAACTCTCCCAAGCCCACGCGAGTCAACGATTCCCTAGCCATAGCTTCAGCATCGCGCTGCGAAACACCCGCTGCAGACAACACGAGCATCACGTTCTCAGCAGCCGTCAGTTCCTGGATCAACAGGTCGTCCTGGTGCACGAAACCGACCACGTTACGCCGCAGGTCCAGAACCTGCGCCTCACTGGCCTGACCTACATCGACACCAAGAACATCAATTCGGCCCTTATCCAGAGGAATCAAGCCAGCAATGGCACGTAAAAGGGTCGTTTTACCTGAACCGCTCTTACCTGCTAATCCAACAAACTCTCCGGCCGAAGCCTGAAGATCAATACCTCGCAAAACGTGTGTGCGCTGAGCGCCTACACCCAAATACTTGTGGACGTTTTCCACAGTCACAGCAGTCATCATGCCTCTTTAAAAAGACCGGGGTGCAGCTTGCTAACTGCACCCCGGAAACCAGTAAAAACAGTTAGCAGCCGCGATCCGTCCGCCAGGACGTAGCGGTATCATTAGCGAACCATCCGATAGAGTTTTGGATCGAATTTTGCCGCATGGTGTAACACTTACCTTTGCCATCCGCGTGCTCATACCAAGCAGCGTTCCGGCTAGTGCGGTTCATCCACGAGCTCATCTTGTCATTCGCTCCGCTTGAGAGGTTCATCACCTTTAACCCCGCTCGGCGAGATCCTAGAAGTCCTCCGAAGTCCCTATGTTCGAACAAGCAAGCTAGATTGGTGCCGCAGTCTTTAGCTGCGGCTTGCGCGGGTTGAGCGAAACCGATTCCGGCTGCAACCACGGCTAGAGCGGCACAAAGCTTTTTCATCTCCATGTCGTCATCCTTTTGAGCATGGCCTCACGAGGAGGCAGTGTCTTAAAAACACCTATGTGGTGTTGAGAAGATATTCCTATGTGACCTATATCACTGTCAATAGGGAAACACAGAATTTTTTTATGCAGGACCCAGGCTCGACATCTTGCCCGTTTTAACCGCTAAATCCCGGCCTCAAACGCTACGCTTGCGCTTATGAGACCGGGACGAACCAGACCTTCTGGGCCGCCCCCTTCATTCGGTCCGGACGTTTTGTGAGTCGTCGGTTTCGATTTGATGGGTGCATTGCCGAGCGTACTCGACTGGGGTAGGTAGCCGAGCGAGGAGTGTCGGCGGTGATGGTTGTACTCGTTTTTCCAGTCGCCGATCACGACTTGCGCGTGCAGCAGCGAGTAGTAGCTGTTGATGTTGAGGCACTCGTCGCGGAGCCGGCTGTTGAACGACTCGACGTACCCGTTCCGCCACGGCGATCCCGGTGGGATGTAGGACAGGCCGGTGCGGGTGCCTGCCCAGTCGGCCATCGCTTCGCTGATGAACTCCGGCCCGTTGTCCGACCTGAGCACAGCTGGAGCGCCGCGGACGGCGACGAGATCCTCGAGATGCGCGGTGAGCCGGTCGGCGGTGATCGACCGCTCGACCAGCCCGCCGATGCATTCCCGGGTGTGCTCATCGACGATCGAGCAGATCTTGATCGGCCGGCCCTGCTCGTCGGCGTCGAACTGGAAGTCCACCGCCCACACCACGTTCGGTGCGTCCGCTGTCGCCGGGCCGACGGTCGAGGACCCGACGCGTTTGCGACGCCGCCGCTGCAGGACGCGGAGGTCCTCGTCACGCCAGAGGCGTTGGATCTTCTTGTGGTTCACGACCCAGCCCTCGGCGCGGGCATCGTGATAGGCGCGCCGGTACCCGTAGCGGGGGTGCTTCTTCGCCCAGGCTCGCAGCCAGTCCCGCAACGCTTGGTCCGGGTCTGCGGTCGTGTCGCCCTTGAGCGGCCGCCGGTACGCGGAGCGGGACAGCCCGGCCAGACGGCACGCCATCCGTTCACTCACCTGCAGTGTCCTGATCAAGTGAGCGACGGCGGCGCGGCGCCTGCCCGGGCCTAGAAGTTTCCCTCAGCCAACTCCTTGAGCGCGGCCTTCTCCAACTCCGCCTCGGCGATCAGCCGCTTGAGCGTCGCGTTCTGCTTCTCGAGCTCCTTCAGGCGTTTCGCGTCATCGGCCTTCAACCCGCCGTACTGGTTACGCCACCGGTAATACGTCTGCTCGGACACCCCGAGTTCCCGGCACACCGCCGCGACATCCGCGCCGTCGGCGAGCATCCTGTCGGCCTGCCCGAGCTTGCGGACGACCTGTTCCGGGGTGTGACGCTTTCTGCTGTTCGACATGATCTGACCATTCTCCCTGCCCGAACCCTCGGGCGACAGGACGACTCTCAGAACCACCGGACCTACGAAACGGGGTCAGCCCACCCTGACCCGTACGGTGAACGGCAAGCGGATGTGCCGCATTCGTCTGCGCATGAGCCGGTGCCTACGCAGCCTTCGGGGCAGGGCCAGCAGAGCTTCGGATGGGATGGAGCACCGCAGCAACAACCGCACATGCCGAATCAGGTGCCGCCTGCTCAGCATGCCCAGTATGTTCCGCAGGATCCGCATATGTACCAGGCGCATCAGGGTGCGTATGCTCCGCAGGGGCCTGGCTGGGGGAATTATTCGAGTGACTCGATTCCGTCTAGCCCGCCTAAACGCCCTGCGAGTGTTGTGATCGCTTCGATCGCTGCGTGGATTTGGGGCACCTTCTATGTCGTGGGCAGCATTGTCATCTTCGTTTACGCGAGCTCCGCGAGCTACTCGTCTTTGGAACGCATAGCGAAGGATGAAGACATACTGGAAGCGGCGAGGCGGGGTATTTCTGCCGAGCAGTTCTTGGAGAATATTAGGTACACGCTGTGGATCACTTCCGCTTTTAGTATTGTTATCGGTTTGTTCGCGTTGATCACTGGCGTGCTGGCTTTCAAGGGCAGCAACGGTTGGCGAATTTTCGGCATTGTCGCCACCTCACTCATGTTGATTCCGTTCATTGCTGCCACGATTCGGGCTCCGCACGTAATCTGGCTGTTATTCGGAATCCTGCCGATTGTTTCTCTTGTCTATTGGTCGGTTTCCGGTTCTTGGTATCGGGCGGTCAAGGACTATAAACGGTTGAGCCTCTACCGTCACTGAGAGCGTTGAGAAGGTTAATCGATGGGTGGCGTTCCCCCGAACTAGAGGGGCACGCCACCCATCGTTTTTGGGTCAACCTTCAGGAGTGAGCGCCGCCTCGATTTCGTGATAGACCGACAATCAAGAGTCCTGCCACGGTGCCGATGATGAGCGCCGCGGCAGCGAACACAATAGTCACCCAATCGATGGTGAATATGAGAGCACTACTCTGAGTGGCGGCAACCAACGCTGCAGGACCAAGCCCCGCGATGACTCCAAGCACGAACGCTCTCACTACAATGATGCTCATGCTCCACCGTAGAACCCAACGATGCCACGAGTCAGGCAAACCTAAGGTCCAGAATGTTGAGCGGATTGCCTCTAAACTCTTTGCGTTAGCGCGGCTCACCATAACCACAATCAAACATGAGCCGATCAGCGCAGTGGCCAAACTGTAGTAGACAATCTCTGGCATCTCTTGCTCCTGCATGCGTGGAATGAGGAGTAACTCACGCGGAACACGTTGCTCGACCGCTTTTTCGATGAGCGCCTTCTTCTGAGGTTCTGACAGTTCAGTAAAAACCCACCTAGTCGCACCCAAGGGGCTTTTGTATTTTTCGAGAGTCTCAGTCAGAATAATGGCGCCTGCTTCTAGCTCCAAGATCTCACCGAAATCAGATACCGTAGCCGGCAACGTACGTCCGTCAGGGAACACTTCCGTTAGAAGTAGTGCTTCAGAACCTTGCAAGAAGCCCGGGTGACGCACGAGCATGCCTCCACTCTGCAAGACTGCTCTCTCCTTGGCATCCAAGGTTCTACCTATTAGACGCTCAAGTTCTTCAGCTCCGTCAACGGCAGAGACACCGAAGGCGCCTTCCATCCCCTCGACCCAGTCGAGCGAACCGCTGCCCGTAAGCAGGCGAACCGGTTCAGCAATACCTAGATCATGCGCAAGTTCAATAACTTTCTTCTGGGTAGTCTTCTGCCCGAGATCATTCGATTGTTCAACACCCACTTGGTCGCTACGAATCACATCCAGCACATCTTTATTCGCGGCAGTGTTGAAACTCTTCGAGAATGTTCCACTGAAAATCAACATCCCTGACGAAGCCGTCAGAAGAAAAATGGCTATAGCGGTTGTTACGCGGTGACGGGCCGCTAGCCGTCGAGCGAAAACCCGAGGTTTAAGAGGGACTTTCGCCGAGATGGTGCGCACCACGAGCAAGGCTAGAAACAGAGAGAACGCGATGACTGGAATGGGGGCCCACACGTCGAAGATGTCTGGCCCAGTTCTTAGACCAATCAGCACAGTGCCACCGATGACTATTACGGAAGCTAGCCCCGTCATCCAAAGGGCGATTCCAGAACCGATGAAGGAACTACCCCGATGTTTCCGGCCCCCTTCCACCGCTACCCTATTCTTAGGATACGGATAGGTCCACACCGCTCCGGCAATGTAACAGACTGCTATACCCGTGAAAATAAGGCCGAGCCATTTCCACGCAACTTGAGGTCCAGGACCTTGAATACCAGCAAGGTCCGCAAGGAAAGGGGCCATCAGCCAAGCAACGCCGACCCCGAGCATGCTCGCGACACCAGCGCTCAGAATGACACCGATGAAGCTCTTCCTAACTGTTGCTTTCCATAAGGGAGTCGAGTTTACACCCAACGTATGCAGCTGACTTTTGACCGGTGCTAGCGCTTTTCGCGACCATGTCCAGAGGAACAGCACTACCGCACTAGGCATCAGAAGCGCGAATACACCTAAGATGAAGGAGAAGTTCTCAGCGAAACCTTGGTGTGGCCGATCCTCAACAGCAGAACGAGCCAAGTAGCTCTCACCTAAAGTGACGCCTTCAAGGGAGTCCAGCTGCTCTTTCGTTTTCTTATCAACATGCCTAAGAACATACTCTTCAAGGGCATCCTTACCTGTGATGCCGGTTGAGAACAGCGTGGTGTTGATCATGGCACTATGGGTCTGTGCCGCTGCGGGATCAATCGTGTTCCAGGTACCTGGGAATGCCAATAACGTGTCTGCTTTTGGACTGAACCTCTCGTCAGCCAGGCCAACCACCCTCAGCTTGATGTTGTGGTCCATTGCGGTCACTGATTCACCAATCGACAGACCCGAATCTCCAGAAGCAACAATCTCGCCGGGTTTGGAAGGCCAGCGCCCAGCGGTGAGGTTATAGCCAAACTGCTCACCAATCTGAGGCCAGTCCCCTTCCAACATAGTCCGGTAGCGTTCTTTACTAGCATCTAGATAGATGTCAGCCGTAGTTGATATAGCCCTAACCCCTTCATCGGGACGGTCAAGAGCAGAGCGAATCGTGTCTTTCTTCCCCACACCTGTGTGCAGAGGCACCTGAAGTAGAGCCTGCGCGTCGCCGAAGAGATGTTGCGCTTTATCGGCAGGTTTCATTACCAGTTGGCGGTCAGCTGTTGCGACCCAAGACAGCAGACCCACCACAACCGCCAGGACAACAAGAATGAACCGATACCGGCCCTTCTTACCCAGAATTTTCTCCACATACCTACCCACCACGAATATCACCAGCTTCAATACGCCCATCAACCAAGGCATACCCTGTGTGGCAATATTCGTTCATGATCGGATCATGGCTCGTGGCAATCACTGTGCAACCAGCGTCAGCAAGATCCTGGAACAATCCAAACATTGAATGTGAATTATCCGTATCCAGCGCAGCCGAAGGCTCGTCTGCCAGAAGAACTCGCCGCGCCCCGCTCAAGGCACGAGCAATTCCCACACGCTGACACTGTCCGCGTGACAACTCAGACGGATACCGGTCTACCAGCTCATCTAATCCGACGCGTGCTAAAGTTTCGGATGCCAACCGCTCGGCCTCACGTTCGCCAACCCCGGCCGCGGCCAACACCAGCATCACGTTCTCAGCAGCCGTCAACTCCTGAATCAACAGGTCATCCTGATGCACAAAACCAACTATGCTACGACGCAAACTAAGAACCTGCGCCTCACTGGCCTGACCTACATCTACACCAAGAACATCAATCCGGCCCTTATCCACAGGAATCAAACCAGCAATAGCACGCAAAAGCGTCGTCTTACCCGAACCGCTTTTACCCGACAACCCAACAAATTCTCCAGCCGAAGCCTGAAGATCAATACCCCTCAAAACGTGAGTCCGCTGAGCCCCAACACCCAAATACTTGTGGACATTCGCCACAGACACAACAGTCATCATGCCTCTTTAAGAAAAACGGGGTGCAGTTTACTAACTGCACCCCGGAACCGGTTAAGAACAGTTAGCAACCGCGGTTCGTCCGCCACGAAGAAGCGGTATCGTTAGGCGGCCACCCAACAAAATTGTTGATTGAATTCTGCCTCATCGTATAGCACTTCCCTTTACCGTTTGCGTGCTCAAACCAAGAAGCATTCCTGGTAGTTCGGTTGATCCACGAGCTCATCTTGTCGTTTGCTTTGGGCGAGATGTTCATCAAACCGAGCCCCGCTCGACGAGACCCCAAAAAGCCTCCATAGTCGGCATGGGCATACAAGCAAACTAAGTTACCACCGCATTTTTTAGGAGCAGCTTGTAGGGCAGCTTGCGCAGGCTGAGCAAAACCGAACCCAGCGGCCACTACTGCGAGAGACGCACAAAGTTTCTTGATCTTCATAGCGTTCTTCCTTTACCACAGGCCTCGTGCTGAGGCAGTGACTTAGAAACACCTATGTGGTGTTGAGAAGATATTCCTATGTGATGGAAGTCACTGTCAATAGGGAAACACAGAAATTTTTTATGCAGGACCCAGGCTCGACATCTTGCCCATTTTAACCGCTAAATCCCGGCCTCAAACGCTACGCTTGCGCTTATGAGACCGGGACGAGCCAGACCTTCTTAGATCGGAATCGCTAGCTTTCTTGGCCGGGTACACGGACAAAGAAGTTCGAAGAGATCGCCAGTAGTTCACGCATGAGTTCATACTGGTTGCCGTGCATGTTCCAGATCTCATCCTCGCCAGCCGCCTCGGGCCTCTCATAGATCGACTCAGTGGCGTTAACGTCAGCTAGCCAGCCGTTATCGTAATAGTCCATGAGCGGCTCCATAGCCGCACTGAAAGCCTCAATTGCTCGAAGCCCCTCCGCAGCTTTCACATAAGCAGCTCGCGCTTTCACAAGATTCTCTTGTGCAACGCTCAAACGCTCGAGGCTCGCTCGCTGTTCCGGCGTCGGTTGCGACGAGCCAACCCCAGTAGCTCCGGCATCGCCAGGCGCACTGTCAAAGGATGCAGCACCAGACGGCGCAGCAGAGGGGCCAGCAGCAGAGGGCTCATCGGCCAAGGGCGCAGTGTTGTTCTCGCTCATAGATTCAGTCTCGCACAAGTCGCTTGGCCACTGGCTGACCCGGCCACACCAAATGAGGCGGTTGCCGATGGCGCTACTATTCGCTGAGGATTCTTCGCAGCCGCTCCGGATCTATGTGCCAGAAATCGCGCTGCACGCCATCCACCATGAGCACTGGTATCTCTTCCGCGAAACGGTCCATGAGTTCCGCATCAGCAGAAATATCGACGTCCGTCCACGCCACCCCACGTTCAGCGCAGACCTCCTCCAGCGTGGCCCGCGCAGCCTCGCACAAATGACACCCCGGCTTGGTGTACAACTCAACCTTCATACTGATTCCCCTTCCTCACCCACGCCCGCGTCACTACTGGCCATTAAACATCCCGACCGTTAAACACAACGTGGGCCACACCCACAGGGTGGACCCACGTAGAAAGCTCAAAGCTACTTACTTCTTATTGCGACGCTGGTGGCGAGTCTTACGCAACTGCTTACGGTGCTTCTTCTTCGACATACGCTTACGGCGCTTCTTAATGACGGAACCCATCGATGCTCCTTTCCGTCCCACATCGGCCTGACAAGAATCGTGGCACCGCGCGGGCACCATTCACCCTAGTTTACAGGAAGTTCATCGCGGTGCGACTCGACGCCTCAACGCTACCCCTGCGCACGAATCAGCGCCTGCGCACGAATCAGGCAGTACCCGTCTGGCGATTCCCCTGAAAGTTCTGCGTCATGGCCTGGCCAAGATAGTGCTGCACAGCAGACTCCGGAACGCGGTAAGAGCGACCAAACTGAACCGCAGGCAACTCGCCAGAATGAACCAGACGATACACAGTCATCTTGGATACACGCATTACGTCCGCGACCTCTGCAACGGTCATGAAACGAGCATCAGAGAAGTTGCTGGGTTCAGTCATGAAGTGGACCTCTGCTTCCTAGTGAAGTGACAAAGCCGCGCCGCTGACCAAAAGAAACGAAAACGAAGCGTTCCACCAACATCAGGGCGACTCTACACAACAGTTTACGTTGCAGAAGTGCCAAGTGTGAATTCAGTTATCTGGTGTGTCGGATGAGAAAACCCTTAGAAAGCCTTCCAATCTGCGCCTGAACCCCGCGTAAACATGCGGGAATCCGCTACTTACGGCGCCCGAAGCGCTGGAAAAACGTCTGTGCCTTCTCCGTCACAGACTCGATCTGACGGCCCACATTCTGCACAATCCGGTGAGCCGCATCATCAGCAACGCTCTCGGCCTCACCCGCGGCCCTACTCTCAGCATCGGCGACCTCAATCTCAGCGCCTTCAGCGACCCCAGGGTGCTCGATACTCTCGGCCGACTCTTCTACCCCTTCCGCCTCGCCGGATTCGATCGCATCCGAGCCTGTCCCCGCCGCCGCATCATGAACGCTCGTGAGCCACTCCAGCGCACCCAGCAGCGAATCCGGCACCAGAGAATACAAACGCCGTTGCCCGTCAGCCCGCGTCTGGACCACGCCCGCATCACGTAGCACCTTCAAATGCTTCGACACCGTCGGCTGGCTCGCCTCAACCGAGGCCACCAAATCAGACACACTCAACTCATCCGCTTCAGACAACAACTCCACAAGCTGCCGTCGAGTCGGATCACTCACAACATGAAAAATATCCTGCACCACACACCCAGCATATTCCTGGGTAGGCATGGAAAAGGGAGGGCGACACGCGTGCCACCCTCCCAAAATTCAAATCACTGGGGTTATTTTCCCATCAAGTTACCCAAAAACACTGGGTTAATGGAACTGCAGGGTTAATCGAACCATGGATCCAACCCCAAGCCAGGGAACGCTTCCTTGCGAGTAGCCATGATCGCACGATCAACCGGGTCAGCCGGGTCATAGCCCATCTCCCAGCCACGCCACCACAACTCGGCCTCATCCCCCATCTTCTCCGGGGCATCAACCCCATATCGCTCCGAAATATAATCACGGAACTTCTGCGGCACCGGCGTCTGAACATCCAACGGCTTACCCGCTGCCACCGCAACCAAATGCGTCCACGCTCTCGGCACCGTCCGCGCAATGTCATAACCGCCACCACCCGTGGCAAGCCAACGGTTCTCCGTTAGCTCCTGCGCAAGGTAAGCAATCTCAATCGCTGTCTGCCGCTGGCCATCAATACTCAAACGCAGGTTAGTCAACGGATCCAACTCATGCCCGTCACAACCATGCTGGGAAACAATCACCTCAGGCTCAAAAGCACGCGCAACAGCCGGAACAATCGCAGTGAACGCACGCAACCAGCCGTTATCCCGAATACCAGCCGGCAACGCGACATTCACCGCCGAATTCGGTGCATTCGGCCCACCCGTCTCGTTCGGGAACCCCGTCCCCGGAAACAGTGAACGCCCCGACTCATGCAAAGACACCGTCATCACACGCGGATCATCATAGAAAATACCCTGCACACCATCACCATGGTGAGCATCCACATCGATATACATCACCTTCTTCACACCCGAGGAAAGCAAACGCAAAATAGCTGCCGCGGCATCGTTATAGATACAGAAACCACTCGCACTGCCCGAATGCGCGTGATGCATACCGCCACCAAAATTCACCACCGGCACACCCGAATCACCCAAAACCAGGGCAGCCCCCATCAACGAAGCCCCATACAAGCGCGCAGCAGCATCATGAATATCCGGGAAAATCGGGTTATCTTCCGTACCCAAACCAAAAGCCTCATCCGCGTGCCCCTCACCCGCACGCTTCACCGCCTCAACATACTCAGGCGTATGAATCTGAAAAAGCTCATCATCAGAAGCCGAATACGAAGACGAAAACCGGCCACCCACCTGCTCCATCACATCCAACTGCTCCAACAAATCAGCAGTCATCCGCATCCGCTCAGGATTCATAGGGTGATTGTCAGAAAACCGGTACGCACTCATATGCCGGTCATAAACAACAGTCACCGAAGGGTTCGCTGAAGACATCACACTCATCACCTTAACTGTCATGGCCCAAGGTGGTTCAATGGAACCGGTAAGCACGCCTATTATGACGCGCGCGAGCGTACCGCACCCCCGCAGAAGGCCTCCATGACACCACGCTACATCCGCAACCCCCAGGACGGGCAACACAATGTCCTGTTACGCGGTATGCAACAAGCGCGGAACCACACCAACCGGCTCATCGCGAGCTCCCCCGCCCGGCTCACCATCCTCGTCTTCGCCGTCGGCATCGCCTTCTTCACAACCCTGCTCTCGCTACCCATCGCATCACGCACCGGCGAACCAACCCCACTCGCTGACGCGATGTTCACCGCCGTATCCGCGTTCTGCGTCACCGGCCTCACCACCGTCTCAACCGCCGGACACTGGACCTTTTTCGGCCAGCTCGTCATGATCATCGCCGTGTTCGTGGGCGGCCTCGGCATCATGACGCTCGCCTCAATGCTTTCGATGGCGGTGTCCCGCAAACTCGGCGTCCGAGGCAAACTCATGGCGCAAACCGCGATGTCCCAAACCGCGTCATCAAAACTCGGCGAAGTCGGCTCCCTACTCCGCGTCGTCATCACAACAGCAGTCAGCATCCAGTTCGTGATCGCGCTCTGCCTCACCATCCGGTTCTGGGTCCGCGGCGAAGATTTCTCCCGCGGGCTCTGGCACGGCATCTTCTACGCCGTATCCGCATTCAACAACGCCGGATTCACCGCCCACGTTGATGACCTCGCCAACTTCAGCCACGACCTGTGGATCCTCTTGCCTCTCATGATCGCCGTGTTCACCGGCGCGCTCGGCTTCCCCGTCATGCTCGTGCTCGTGCGCCACCACTTCCACGCGCACAAATGGAACCTCCACACCAAGCTCACCGTCACGACCGCACTCATCCTCTTGGTCGTCGGCTGGGTCATCTGGGGCGGCATCGAATGGAACAACAAAGCCACCATCGGCGACCTGCCAGTCGGCGACAAGATCATCTATGCCCTCTTCGCCTCCATCATGACCCGCTCAGGCGGCATGGCGTTGGTCAACCAAACCGACCTCCACCCCGCAACCATGGTCGTGACCGACGCCCTCATGTTCATCGGCGGCGGCTCCGCATCCACAGCGGGCGGCATCAAACTCACCACATTCGCGATCCTCTTCCTCGCGATCCTCGCCGAAGCCCGCGGCACAGAACACGTCCACGTCTACGGGCGCCGCCTCCCCGAAGCCGCTCTGCGCATCGCGATCGCCGTGACCGCACTCGCAGCAAGCATCATCACGCTCGGGATCACCCTCATCCTCTTCGCGAAACCCGACGCACCCCTGGAACACGTACTCCTCGAATCCATCTCCGCATTCGCTACCGTAGGACTATCAACCAACCTCTCAGCCGAACTACCCGACTTCGGCAAATACGTCCTCTGCGGACTCATGTTCACCGGACGCCTCGGAACCGTAACCTTCGCAACCGCACTCACCCTGCGGCAAAGCCGCCAGCTCTACCAGCTACCAGAAGAAAGGCCAATCATTGGCTGACCAGCAAACGCCCAAGCACTCCCCCGTGCTCGTGATCGGGCTCGGACGGTTCGGCGCCGCCGTAGCCGAACAACTCGTGAGCATGGGCCGCGAAGTCCTCGCAGTAGAACGCAGCCCCGAACTCGTCCAAAACTTCGCCGACCGCGTCACCCACGCCGTCGCAGCCGACGCCACCAACATCGAAGCCCTCCGCCAACTCGGCGCAAGCGACTTCACCTCCGCGGTAGTCGGCGTCGGAACCTCCATCGAATCATCCGTGCTCACCACCGTGAACCTCGTGGACCTCGGCGTGGAACACATCTGGGCTAAAGCCATCACCCCAGCCCACGGGAAAATCCTCTCCCGCATCGGCGCAACCAACGTCATCTACCCAGAAGCCGACGCCGGGGTACGCACCGCCCACCTCGTAGGCGGCCGCATGATCGACTTCATCGAATTCGAAGACGACTTCGCAATCGTGAAAATGCAGCCACCCAAAGAAACCCAAGGATTCACGCTCGCCCAATCACGCGTACGCGAAAAATACGGCGTGACCGTACTCGGGGTGAAATCCCCCGGCGAAGAATTCGCCTACGCCGCACCCGACACCCTCATCACACCGCGAGACATGCTCATCGTCTCCGGACACGTAGACCTCATCGAACGCTTCGCCGGGCGCCCCTAACCAGCGCGCAGCTTCAGCCGGCCATTTCAGCGGCGCGCTCAGCGCACGCTTTCTGCCCTGCCACGACGGCCTCGCTGAAACCCTCGCGCCCCATCGTATTAATCGCGGCCTCCGTTGTGCCGCCCGGGGAGGTCACCGCGCGCCGCAACTGCGCGGGCTCACGCTCATCTTGGGCCAACATCGCACCAGCACCAGCAACCGTGGCGGCAGCAAGCTCACGGGCGAACTCAGGATCCAAGCCCAATTCGACTCCGCCCTGGGCCATAGCCTCAGCCAAGAAAAACACGTACGCCGGGCCCGAGCCCGAAACCGCCGTCAACGCATCAATGTGCGATTCCGGGATCTCAAACACCTGGCCCGCACCCTCGAAAATGCTAGAGACCAAACGTACGTGCTCATCCGTGGCGTTGGTTCCGCGCACCAAACCCACCACACCAGAACCATACTGAAGCGGCGTATTCGGCATAGTACGGATCACAGGCTGTCCCTTAGCCACGGCCGCCTCAAGCTGTTCCACACTCACCGCGGCAGCAATCGAAACCACCACTGCATCCGGCTTGAGCTGCGGGGCAAGCTCCCCCAAAACATCAACCATCATGTGCGGCTTGACACCCATCAACACGACATCCGCGTCAGAAACCGCCTGCAGGTTAGCCCGCTCATCTTCGCGCTGGGACAACGCCTCAATGCCCTGATTCTTCCTCCACGCTTCAGCGCTCTCAACGCTGCGTGTGGTCACCACCACCGAATCCTTCGAAACACCAGCCTTCAGCGCGCCCTCAAGGATCGCGCCATTCATGTTCCCAGTTCCGATAAAAGCAATCCGCGTATCAGTCATGGGCCCAGTATGTCATTCGAGGCAGGGCGTTGCAGGTGGGTTCGCGTGAAGTCCAGACATTGGGCCAGGACCTGCTCAACACCATCGGGCTCTTTGCGCCAACGCCGCGTAGTGACCTCAACCGTGGCGGAGCCGCGCCAACCTGTTTCCCCCAGGTATTGCAGGGTCTCAGCGACCGGTTGGGTGCCCATCCCCGGCGGAAGGTGCTCATCCTTACCGTTGTCGGTGCCATCGCACACGTGCAGGTGGGTCAACCGGGAACCTAACGCCTGGACTGCGGCCAGAGAATCCGCACCGGCAATCGCGGCGTGCGAGAAATCCCAGGTCACAAAGTCATAGTCCAACGGGACCGGATCATAATGCGGACGATACATTTTGCTGTTCTGCTGCCCCGCGGCACGCCACGGGTACATGTTCTCCACCGCAATCACTACGCCGTATTCCTCGTTGGAGCGGCGCACACCTTCGGCGAAACCCGTCGCATACTTACCCTGCCAACGGAACGGCGGATGCACCACAATTGTGCGGACCCCCAGCTCATGCGCCAACAGAACAGAGCGCTGAATCTTCTTCCACGCACCACCCCACACTTGTTGCGTGAACAGCAGCGTCGGCGCGTGAATCGCAGCGACCGGCACCTGATACCGCTGCATCAAGGCATACAGCTCATCCCCGGTGCGGGTCGTCGAATTGCCGGTCACCAGAACCTCGATGCCGTCATAGCCAAGATCCCGCGCCAACTGGAACGCCCGCTCAGGCCCCTTCGGGAACGCGCACGTAGTGGAAAGATAAACCGGAACTCGTTCGGATGCAGATGACGATGGGTCAACAGACAACGTAACTCCTAGCGTGCCGGCGGGACCAGGTGAAGGTTCTCCTTGAGGGCATCAACATCACCCACACCAGCGTACTCGTCATCGATCACATCGTGATCCCGCAACAGGCGATCAAAGCGGTGCATCAAAAGGCCTTCGCGCAACGCCCACGGGCAAATCCGGACCTGCTTGACCTCCAGCTTCTCCATCACCATCTCAGCGGCGACAGCACCTGCCAACAGCTGCGGGGCGCGAATCGGAGACACACCATCCAGGTGTGCCCGCTCATCGAAGGACAACGAGACCAGCTTCTCAGCCCATTTGCGAACGTCCTTCAACGTCAAGGTGCGCACCAAGAAGGGGCCGTCCGCCTCCGATGCCGCGCCACTCATACGCGCCAACGTGCGGAACGTCTTCGATGTTGCGACCACCAAATCAGGCTCGACCTGATCCGCGAACTGACGCAACGGCTCCTCGATGACCCCGGCGATATATTCGCGCAAACGCCCCACGAGCGCTTCTTTGGGTGGGTCGCCCGGCAGAAAGTCCTTAGTCAACCGAGCCGCACCCAACGGCATCGAAACCGCCAAATCAGGGAACTCGTTACGGCCGATCGCAACCTCAAACGAGCCGCCACCGATATCCAAAACCATCAGATCTCGCACACCCCAGCCGAACCAGCGGCGGGCAGCGAAGAACGTCATCGCCGATTCTTCCTCCCCCGTCAGCTCCTGAAGCTTAACCCCAGACAACTGCTCAACCTGGCGAATAATGTCCGGGCCGTTCAACGCCTCACGCAGCGCGGAAGTACAAAACGCCAAAAGGTCTTCGGCCCTGTGGCGGCGGGCGAAATCCACGGCCTCATCCACGAAAGACAACAACGCCTGCCGGCCCTCATCCGTCACCGCGCCGCGCGGATCAAGATAGCGCACCAACGAAAGCTGCTGCTTATAGGAGGCGAACGCCGTGGGGCGGGCACCCGGGAACGCATCCACGAGCAATAAGTGGACCGTGTTGGAGCCAATATCCAAAACACCTAAACGCACGGCGCAGCCTACTCGCTCTTCTTCTTAGCGGTCGAGGTTCGCTTGGTCGCGGTTGCCTTCGTTGCCGTGGTTTTCTTTGCAGCCGTGCTCTTGCGTGCTGCCGGTTTCTTCGCCGCAGCGCCCTTCTTCGCTGCCGTCTTCTTCGTGGCAGTGCCGCCCTTCGCGGCGACCTTGGCGCGCTTCTCCATGAGCAAGTCAACCGCTTGCTCCTTGGTCAACTGCTCAACAGTGGTGCCACGAGGAATCGTCACGTTCGTCTTACCATCCGTGATGTAATCACCGAAACGGCCTGACTTCACAACGATCTTCCCGCCCGAATTCGGGTCCTCACCGAATTCAGCCAACGGCGGCTTAGCGGCCCCGCGGCCACGCTGCTTAGGCTGAGCATAAATCTCACGGGCTTTCTCCTCAGTGACCGTGAAAATCTCTTCCTCGCTCTGCAGCGAACGGTAATCCGTGCCCTTCTTCAAGTACGGACCAAAGCGACCATTCGCTGCCACAATCTCCGAACCATCGGAATCCGTGCCCACATGCCGCGGAAGCGACATCAACTTCACGGCCTCCTCGAACGTGACCGTGGCAGGGCTCATGCCCTTAAACAAGCTCGCCGTCTTAGGTTTCTTCTTAGCCGGCTTCTTCTTAGGTTTCGGGTTCCCGTTCTTGTAATACTCGGTCGGGATCGAATCGTAATAAGCCTGAAGTTCTTCCTCCGTCATCTCCGGAATAACCTCAGTCACATACGGTCCATAACGGCCGTCCTTAGCCACAATCATGTGTCCAGTCTCCGGGTGGCGGCCCAGCTCGCGGTCCCCCTCAACCGCGGCATCCATGAGTTCCTGGGCCTTCTGCGGCGTCAACTCATCCGGAGCCAAATCCTCCGGAACGTTCGCACGCAACGGCTCCTTGCCCGGCTCAGCATCCTCAGGCAGAGACTTCTCAAGATACGGACCGAACTTACCCACACGCAACGTGATGTCATCGGTGATCTTGATCGAGTTGATCGCCCGTGCATCAATCTCTCCCAGGTGATCCACCACGCTCTTCAAACCGGCATCTGCGGTGTCACCGAAGTAGAACGAAGACAACCAGTCCTCATTCTTCAACTGACCGGCGGCAATCTTATCCAGATCGTCCTCAAGACGAGCCGTGAAATCGTAATCCACGTACTGGCCGAAATGCTCCTCCAGCAAACGGATCACCGAAAACGCAGTCCACGAAGGAACCAAAGCCCCGCCACGTTTAGTGACGTAACCGCGATCCATGATCGTGGAAATCGTTGGCGCATACGTCGACGGACGGCCAATCTCACGCTTCTCAAGCTCAGCCACAATCGAGGCTTCCGTGTACCGGGCCGGAGGCGTGGTCTTATGCCCCGCCGCCTCGACGTCCTGGCTCGTCAACGAATCCCCTTCAGCCAGCTTCGGCAACCGGACCTGCTGACCCTTCTCCTTCGCCTCCTCGCTCTTACCTTCCTCATAAGCAGCAAGGAAACCCTGGAACGTAATCACCGTGCCCGATGCCGAAAACTCAGCCACCCGGCCATCCGCGGCCTTACCTTGAACCTTGACCGTGGCCGTCGAACCCTTCGCATCAGCCATCTGCGAGGCAACCGTACGCTTCCAGATCAGCTCATACAAACGGAACTCATCCGGGCTCAAAACCCCCTTGACCTGAGCCGGGGTACGGAACGAATCACCTGCCGGACGGATCGCCTCGTGAGCCTCCTGCGCCGCCGCATTCTTCGACGAATACACGCGCGGCTTCGGCGCAACATGATCCGCTCCGTACAGCTCCGTGATCTGCCGGCGAGCAGCGCTAACCGCCTCAGACGAAAGGCTCACCGAATCCGTACGCATATACGTGATGAAACCGTTCTCATATAGACGCTGAGCAACCTGCATCGTCACCCTGGACGAGAAACGCAACCTACGCGAAGCATCCTGCTGCAGAGTCGAGGTCGTAAACGGCGCAAAAGGACGACGCGTGTACGGCTTCTCCTCAACCGAGACCACCGAACACGTCGCCCCAGCCAACCCCTCAGCCAAAGACGACGCATCGGCTTCCTTCAAAACCAGCACATCGGCCTTCGCCGCCGCCGGACGCAACTGGCCCTCATCGTTGAAGTCACGGCCCGAAGCCACGCGGCGGCCATCAACCTGCGTCAAGCGTGCACGGAACGCCTCACCCGTACCAGCAACGAACTCACCGGAAACATCCCAATACTCGGCCGGAACGAACGCCATCCGTTCACGCTCACGCTCAACCACCAAACGCGTAGCAACAGACTGCACACGGCCCGCCGAAAGGCCCGGCCCCACCTTGCGCCACAGAACCGGCGAAATCTCATAACCGTAGAGACGGTCCAAAATACGGCGGGTCTCTTGCGCATCCACCAGATCCATATCCAGATCCCGCAGATTCTCAAGAGCACGCTGAACCGACTCTTTAGTGATCTCTGTGAACGTCATCCGGTACACCGGCACCTTAGGCTTCAAAACCTCCAAAAGGTGCCAAGAAATCGCTTCACCCTCACGGTCAGCATCCGTCGCCAGATACAAAGCATCAGCATCTTTCAGCTCACGCTTCAGATCCGTGACCCGCTTCTTCTTATCCGGGTACACCACGTAATACGGCTCAAAACCATGATCAACGTCCACAGCGAACTTACCCACGGAGGTCTTCTTCAACTCCGCAGGCAACTCTTTAGGTTGCGGCAAATCACGAATATGCCCCACAGACGCATCCACGACGAAGCCATCGCCCAAATACTTAGCGATGGACTTACTCTTCGCCGGGGACTCAACGATCACGAGTTTTTTACCGGTTTTATTCTTAGTGGCGGGCACTGCTCTCCTTGAAACCCGACATGTTCAACACACCGAACGGTGCGCTACTCAACAGTTCCTAACCCTAGCGTGCCAAACCGATCTCGCGCTTGTCACCACACATTCACGTGTCACCACGAGTTAATCTGTAGCGCTGAATCTAGGGTTGCGGCCCTGGGTTTACGGTTGCCGTACTGGGTTGCGTTTGCGGCCCCGAGGTTCGTTCTGAGCAGCCGCGTTCGCCGCGTCAGAACCCGTCTTCACCAGGGAACGGCTGCGTGCGGTCCGGCAAGCCTGACAGTAAATAGTATGTACGCCGGCGCGGAACGGCCGGGTCATCAGCTTCACGCGAACGAGCCGTGAACTCCTTCTCTAATTCGTTGATGCGCCGCAAAAACTCTTTCTCGTTCTCCTCATCTAGGAACAGCGACCCGAAATACATGTACGCCGATGCCGGGATCTCTGAATCATGGCGGCGGTTCTTCTCCCGGAACTCGATTTCCGCGACCAGTTTCTCCCGGTAGGTATCCAAACGGGTTTGCGCATAATTAGTCAGCTGCGAGTACTGCCCACCGCGGGAGGCCGTCACCACAGAATCCCCCATAGCCCGCCAATGCCGTTCACGGCCATCACTGTTGGCCCCTTTAGGTGGTGAAACCCGCTCCACCAGACCGAAACGCTCCAACTCACGCAAGTGATAACTCATCGCCGACGGGGTGAGACCCGTCAACTCCGCAAGCTCAGTAGCCGTACGCGTAGCCCGCGAACCTATCAGCTCATCGATCACCAAAACCCGCGCCCGATGCGTCAACGCCTTAATCGCTTTCGGGTCCGTCACCACAATCTGGCGGCCACCACCAGCCTTGAGCCCTGCAGCAGGAGTCTCTGCAGCAGGGGCCTCTGTGGCAGGGGTTTCTGTGGCAGGAGTTTCCTCCCCGGTAGGCTCCGGCGCATCGGTGTTTGCTGCATTGGTGTTTGCCGCATTGGTGTGTGTCGCGGCGGTGTCTGCCGCAGCGGTGGTTTCAGCGGGGCTCGCTGATGTCGGCTCAGGAGCTTCAGGAGTAGGTAGCACGGATATCCCCCTGGCAACAGTGAGAAAGCCAGGAAGTACCCAGCACAAACACAATATGCAGAAAGAACTACAGATTAAATAATTATCTCACATTGTGGGATGGGTCACAGAAATAGCTCCAGACTCCGCTCATTCGATCACCAAGAGCCCTTGCCGCACCAACGTGGCCGCAAAATCAACCAAGTCCCGAACCTGCCGTTGCGTGCCGTGCTGGCCGGCTGCCGCATCGGCATCGGCATCGGCATCGAGAGCATCGTCCGTCATGAGTTCAACGACAGCGGCGGCTAATGCACCCACCGGAACATCACCATCGCAGGCTGAAACCAAACCAGCCTGTTCCGTCGTCAACGCATGCGTACGCCGCAGCCCCGAGCCCTGCCGCAACACGATCATCTGCGGATGCGGATCCAAAGGCCGCCCATACGTCTCAGTCGTCACATCCTCGGCAACGACAGCCCGCGCTGAGGCCACATCGAGCCCCACCAACGCATCGGCCGCATCAATCTCACGCTTCAACCACGGCCCCAAAGGGGAATCCACCTCACGCAAAACCTCCTCAAACACGCGCCCCACACCATGCGCACGCCCCACCTCCGGGCGCCTCAACCACACATAACCGAACCCCACGCCCTCAACATCACGCGAGGCGAAATCCTCAAGATACTCACCGAAACGACGCTGCGCTGCCACCGGATCCCGGTCCTCAGAGGCATCCCGCAACCACATCTGCGCATAATCGGCAGGCGACTCAACATCACGCTGAATCACCCACGCCTCAAGCCCCTGAGGAGTCCAGTCATCCAAACGCTGAGCCCAATGAGCACCAGAAGGGATCTCCCAGTTCGCCAACATCTGAGCCGTACCGCCCGGCGCTAAAACATCACCCAAGCCGCGCCACAAAGTCTCAACCAGCTGATCCCCCGGCAAGCCCCCATCCCGGTACGTGAAACGGTCCTCCTCCGATTCCCCCACCGTGCGCGGAGTAATCACAAACGGCGGATTCGACACCACCACATCAAACTGCCGCCCAGCCACAGGCTCCAACAACGAACCCTGCAGCAAAGTGAGGCGCGCATCCATATCAGCGGGATCGATACCCAACTGCTCATAGTTCAGCAACGCATTGAAACGCGTGAACGCCAACGCACGCCCCGAAAGGTCAGTCGCCGTGACGTGCCCGGCATGCCGCAACAAATGAAACGTCTGAATACCGCACCCAACACCCACGTCCAACGCCGTATCAACGTCACGGCGAACCGTATTGGCCGCCAACGTCAACGACGCCTGACCAATCCCCAACACATGGTCCTTACGCAAAACACCCTCACGATGATGCGCCCCAACATCCGAAGCCACCCACAGCTCAAGCCCATCATCAGCCGCATGCGGGCGAAGATCTACGGCTGCCCGCACTCCGCCACCCGGGGCCGGCTCCACCAAGCCCAGCCGCATCAAACCCTCAACGCCAACACCCGGCATCGCTGCGCTCAGCTCAGCCGACTCAACCACACCACCCAACACGAAAACCCACACCAACGCCGCCAACCCGGCATCCGAACCGGCGGTCGGCGCGCCGGCGGCCCGGGCCTGCTCGACAGCCCAGCGGGCAGCCGCCGGCTGCTCACGAACCAGCGCATCCATCGCGTCCTCGCCCACCAACGCAACCACCGCATCGAACGTGAAGCGTGCCGCCACCAAATCAGCGCGCAAAACATCAACATCAGAAACGGAAGAAAACACTGGGAGATCCGGAGAAACCATGACAACAGTCTAGGTAAAAGCTGTGAATTATTGCCGTTCACGGGACATACATTTCAGCGCACTCCTCGTTACCTACCAGTAGGTTGTAGGCTCAACACATGAACGGTATTGCAAGCGATGAGCTCATCGGCACCTGGGTCAACGGCTGGGCCGAAGCCCGAGGCTTCGACACCTACCACGAAGGACCAGTCCACGCCTACCGCCGAACAGGTCAAGACGAAGCCCACTGGGAATACGTAGTCCACGAACCCGACAACGAACTGCTGAAAAAACTCGCACACATGATGCGCGAACACAGCGGTCAACGCCTCACCGTCTTCACCGAAGACCCAGACAGCATGCCCGAGAAAGTCCACGAAGTCGGGCTCAAAGTCGTAGCCAACCGCGAAGTCATGATGACCAGCCCCATGGCCGCGCAAGACGTCGAACCACCCATCACCGAAGACAGCCTCGTCTGGCATGAAAAACGCGACGGCGCCCACACCTGGGTCTCCCTCCACCGCCGCGAAGACGGAGCCGTTCTCGCCTCCGGACACATGGCGGCCATCGGCGACTACGCAGTCTTCGACCGCATCGTCACCGCACCAGACCAGCGCCGCAAGGGCTACGGAACACTCGTGACCCGCTACCTCGCATCCGTCGCAACCGAAACCGAAGCCGAATACGGCCTCCTCGTCGCCTCAACCGACGGCTACGAGCTCTACCACCACCTCGGCTGGACCCTACTCGGCGCGATGCTCGCAGTAGAAACCCCAGAAGAAGCAGACGACGCCGCACGCACCGACCACACCAACTAACGCGCGTGAGCTGACCTGCTGAGCTGCGGCAATACGTTTCGGCGCCGCCCCTCCCGCACCTTGGGAGGGGCGGCGCCACGGCTTTAAGTCCACATCCGTGAAACAAGACGGTTGTTGCGCGGCTGTGGGTTGGCTGGCCGCGAGTTGGCTGGCCGTGAGGCGGGTGGGGCTCTGTGACGGCGTGGCTGTGGGAAGATGCAGGGGATATGAAAGATTTCCGGACACTGGTTCCCCTGCTGGGCCGCGGCGATGAACCCGAGACGCTACGGCACGTCCGAGTCATGCCCTCCCGCGAAGCCGAATATGCTCCCTGGCCCGAGTGGCTGCACCCGGATGCCCGCCATGCCTGGGGTGAGGCCGGAATCCATCAGCCCTACCGGCATCAAGTCGAAGCCGCCAACCTCATCCACACCGGCCACGACACCATCATCGCCACCGGAACCGCCTCAGGTAAATCACTGGCCTACCTCATGCCGGTGCTCGATGCGCTGACCCGCGGAGCACGCATCGACACGACGCATCACGATGCGGGAGCCAGAGCGCCCCACAACGCTGCCGCCTCACCGGCGGCCAGCGTCCTTTCGGGTGGTCGCGGCGAAGCGACCGCCCTCTATATCGCACCAACCAAAGCGTTGGCCGGCGACCAACTCACCAGCATCGAGGAACTCGGCGTACCCGGTGTCAGGGCCGCAACATACGACGGCGACACTCCACCCGAAGAACGACGCTGGGTACGGGACCACGCCAACTTTCTACTCACCAACCCAGACATGCTCCACTACGGGGTCCTGCCCAACCACACACGGTGGGCGCCGTTCCTACGGAAGCTCACGCACATCGTGGTGGACGAGGCGCATTCATATCGCGGGGTTTTCGGTTCCCACGTTGCCGTTCTATTGCGGCGCCTGCTACGGATCGCCGAACATTACGGCGCGGACGTGCGGGTGGTCGGGGCGAGTGCGACGAGCGCTGAACCCGCCGCGACGTTCACGCGCTTGACGGGGCGGGAAGCGTGCGCGGTAACGCAGGACACTTCGGAGACCGGGGAGACGACCGTGGTGTTGTGGGAGCCGCCGTTGACCGATCAACGGGGTGAGAACGGCGTGTTCTTGCGTCGCTCCCTCGTTGCTGAAACCGCTGACTTGCTGGCAAACCTCGTCTCTGGGCATGTACGGACCCTGGCGTTTATCCGCTCCCGGAGGGGTGCCGAGGCGATTTCCGCTTCGACTCGCCGGCTTCTAGAAGAGGTCGATGATTCCCTGCCGGGTCGCATCGCGGCTTATAGGTCAGGGTATTTGCCGCAGGAACGCCGCGCTTTGGAAGACGCGTTACGCTCGGGTGAGCTACTGGGGGTCGCATCGACGTCCGCGCTTGAATTGGGTATCGACATCGCGGGTCTGGATGCGGTGCTGGTGGCGGGCTGGCCGGGGACGCGTGCCTCGTTCTTCCAACAGATTGGGCGTGCCGGCCGCGGCGGGCAAGAGTCTTTGGCCACGTTCATTGCAGGCGACGACCCGCTCGATGCGTTTTTGGTTCATCACCCGGAAACGTTGCTGGATTCCGGGGTTGAGGCGAGTGTTTTTGACCCTTCGAACCCCTATGTTCTGCAGCCACATTTGGCCGCGGCTGCCGCTGAGCTTCCCTTGACAGTCAACGATATGAGCTTGTTTGGGGGTACCGCGCGGGAACTGGTTGAGGATCTGGAGGAACGCGGTATTTTGCGTCGCCGCCCATCGGGGTGGTTTTGGGTTCACGCTGAGTCTGCTCACGAGTTCGTGGACCTGCGTTCAGTGGGTGGCGGCCCGATGCAGGTCATCGACTCCCAGACGGGTGCCGTGATCGCGACGATGGACTCTTCACAGGCGCACTATCAGGCTCATGAGGGTGCCGTGTATTTGCATCAGGGCAAGCGCTATGTGGTTGATGTTTTAGATGAGGAGAACCACGTGGTCCTCGCTACCGCGGCTGAGCCTGATTTCTATACTCAAGCCCGCGATGTCACGAGCGTGAAAGTCCTGGATGTGACGCATGAGGAGAAATGGGGCGAGATAGGCGTCTACTACGGGGACCTACTGGTGACAACGCAGGTGGTTTCTTTCCAACGTAAAGCGTTGATTTCTAACGAGATTTTGAGTGAGGAGCCACTTGAGCTTGAGCCGCGTGAGCTGTTCACCAAAGGCGTGTGGTTCACGATCCCTGAGCCGCGCTTGCATTCGGCTGGAGTTCAGGCTGGCGCTATCCCTGGTTCGTTGCATGCCGCGGAGCATGCCGCGATTGGTCTGTTGCCGTTGTTGGTCACGAGTGACCGTTGGGACATTGGCGGGGTCTCTACCGCGATGCACATTGATACTGAGTCGCCCACCATTTTCGTCTACGACGGCCATGCGGGTGGTGCGGGTTTCACCGAGCGTGCTCACGCGATGGCCCCGTTCTGGCTGGAGGCTACACGGGATGCGATCCGCACGTGCGAGTGTTCTTCCGGATGCCCTTCCTGTGTTCAGTCCCCTAAGTGCGGTAACAAGAACAACCCTCTAGATAAAGCCGGTGCGATCGCTCTGCTGAGCGAAATCCTGCGTTTTGTACCCGCTCACCGTAAACGCCGCTGAGCGCTGTTTGCTCCCCCTTCCGTATTCTTCCGTGTTTCATTCCGCTCCCTCGATTGTTGGTGGTCCGGCGTAAGACTCAGCTTGCATCGCGGGTAAGGGCCATCCTTTGAACCATCCGCTCCTGTGAGCTTTCGTGACGATACGAACCGTGGCCCCTTCGCCAGCCAACAATGTGCATGTGGTGAGTTCGGACTCGTGCTTGGCAGCTATCGTTGCGGCGAGCGCGCACGGGTTTCCTGCTGAGATGACTCCGCGGTGTGCGTCTGCGGCGGCGAGCGCGGCGAGGTCTGCCGCGGTTTTAGCTCGCGCTTGGTCCGCTGCGGAGACAGCCCACATCGCAACGCTGAGCGCTGCCAGCAGGCCGAAGACCAAGAGGCCGATCACCAGCGCAGTAGCGGCACCGGTTTCCTGCGTCCAATCTTCGCGTGGGCTCTCCTTGCGGGAGCCATCTTCACGCGGTTGTTGTTCACCGGTTCTCAGCGGTTTATTTGAGCGCATCGCTGACTACCTCTTCAACGCGTGCTGTCGCGGTGGCTTCCACCGGGATTCCAGGGCCAAGGAGTTTCCATAGTTTGACGGTGTTCTTCACCTCAACGGTGACCCATTCGTTACTGCGTTGGACTCGGTGGGTCGCACCAGCGCCCGCTACTCGCGCAACGTCGACGTGCGCTCCCCTCGCTTCTTCCCTGGCCGCGATTCCAGCCGCGTGTTGGGCACGCACCTGCGCAGTCCCCACCGTCGCGACGGCCCCGACAAAGGCCAGCAACAGTACGAGAGCAGGCAGGAGGACAGCGAACTCCACTGTGACCGACCCCCGCGCCGCGCACCCCTGCCCGGAGCAGCGCTGCACCGCGTAACCCTGCGCCGCGTAGCCCCGTGCAGGATGGTTCCGCGTTTGCCGCATCGGGTCCGGCACTGCGAGCGTTTCCAACGGCTGCTTTACCATCACGCTGCGTGGGTGGGCGTGTGTCCCGCTCGGGTAGGCCCCTGTGCCGCGTGGGTGGATCTGCGCGCCACGCTTGCGGGTCTGGTCGGATGACGAGTTCATTGTGTCCTCCTGCCTGCTTGATGTTGTGCCGTCTATGAGCCGAGGGCCTTGGAGATCAACCCCATCAACATTCCCTTGACTTGGCCTCCGCTCAAGATCGTCACCAGCAGCCCCGCAAAACCAACGGCGGCGAGCGTGACGATCGAAAACTCAGCGGTCGCGATCCCTGCTTCGGGGTCGAGAATCTGCCGAGGTTGCGTCCTTCGCTGTGACTGCGGCTGTGTGTGCCGCAGTGGTTGTGGCTGTGGCGATGCGGTTGCGGTGCGGTTCTTTTCCATGTGGTCCTCCTGACCGTTTGAGGTGTCGTGGATCGTGTTTACTACCGGGAACTACCCGGTTCTTATCGGGTGTTGCCCCGATGTTTAGAGTCTTCCGGCTGCGGTGATACTTCTGGGTTGTGGAAGAGAATCTGTGGATGGCCCCACCTGGAATTCAGAGCCGTGGACAACGGAACTGTGTCTGCACTGGCACCTGCACCTACCCGCCCCGCATATCTGCCGGGCCTAGCACACGCCGTGAATGAAGAATGTGGCGTTATTGGCTCCACGGTTGGAGCGCGAGGGCTACCGGGATCACCCCGAGGCATATAAATGCGGGGAGGGCGCAGAGCCCGAGTGGGATCACCACGCGCACACCGAGGCGTTCCGCTTGGGCTTTCATCCGGTCTTCGTTCGCGGCGCGTTGATGTTTACTCGACTGTCTCAACAGTTCGGCCACGGGTGCTCCGGTGCTCCTGGAGACCTGGATGAACGAACCTAGCTGTTGAGCGTTTGGTGCGTAGCTGAACGCTTTTTCGCCTTCTATGCCCCACGCCAGGGCGGTAGCGACCCGGTTGAGCCCTAACGCGTTGCCGGTCGAGTTATCCAGCGTCGTCAACGCGTACTCGAGGGACATGCCTGATTCGATGCATAAGGCGAGGGCCTCGGCTACCAACGGCGCATATTCGGCATCCCCAAAATCATCCGCTAACGAACTCGCCGGATCGCGCGGCAAGTGATTCGTAGAAGTCCGAGCCGAAGGGCTAGCAACCTGTTCGCTGCCCCTGGGGTGCGTCGTGGTTAGGCGTTGCCTCCCGTTGGATCGCGGGGCCCACGCCATGATCGCCACAGCCAGCATCCCGGCACAGATCCATGCGCTCAGCGTCATCGTGGAACCTGGCTGCGCTGTAAGGATCAGTGTTGTCATGAGCCGGCCTCGGTGGTGTTGTAGGACATTTTTCGGATGAGGTGCCGCGACCATATGAGGGATGCGGCCCAGAGCAGGCAACCGGCGAAGAGGCACACGTGCCCTGCTGTGGTTGTGAACAGGGTCCCTACCGGGTCAGCTCCTAGTAGTTGCGCCATGAGGAGTCCACCCAGCGGCAAGAGTGCGAGAATGCGGCGGGTCGTCTGGGCAGCGGCTATCCCGGTGACTTGGCTGCGGATAGCCGCCGCCCGGGCTTGGGCGTGTGATGCCAGCGCTTCAAGCAATTCAGCATGAGCAATCCCGGTGGCTTCTGCCAACTGCTGGGCCCAGTACACGTGCCGCAGCATCGCCGGTAGTTCATGCTCATCCGGGTTCGTTCTCTTGAGGCCTGTAAGAGTCAATGGGGCGCCAAGAGCTATGCGCGATGCGGTCATTGAGGCGGCGTGATGCCACGCCTCTAGCTCACGCGTATGAGCCCGTGTTGAAGCGGGGCCGGCAGTTGCTTGGGTTTCAACCGCGAGTGCAGAGGTGAGGGCTTCCCACGCGTAGCGGTGGTGCGCGCCTGAACGCATGAGTGACGCGAGCGTTGAGATAACCCGTTGGGCGACGTCATAGGTGACTGCGAGCTCTTCGCTGGGTTCCCCACCCGCTTCTTCTTGCCGATCTTCGCGTGGCACTGCACGCCGCGATGTAGCCGAGGGGTGTTCAGATGCCTTGTCTGTTGATGTCTCCGGGTCGATGGATGAGGTGGCACGGGAGGCCGCGCTCGTTCGAAGGGAGGTTCCTGCCGGCGAGCGCCTGGCGCCCCACCCCTTCCATGACAGTATGCTGACGAATAGGAGTGTTGCGGCAATCCACGCGTACATCACGGCCGCTCCGCCTTCCCGGGGATCCACAGCCCGTCGGCACCCAACCCAGGTGCATCCACGCGTTGAGGGGCACCGGTTTCATCGGCGACATAGTGGACGTCAATCTCGAGCGAACCTTCTTTAGTGAGCCGTAGCGAACCTAGTGCGGACGGGCCTCGTCCGCGATCTGTTCGTTCCACGTGGATCACTGTGGCGATCGCGCTCGCTGCCTGCAGTGCCGTGGTGCTCGGGCGCCACCCGGCGAGCGACCCTAACGCGATCAGGCGTGCTGGGACATCGTTGATCGAGTTCGCGTGTACCGTAGCGCCCGCGCCGGTGTGTCCGGTGTTCAACGCCATGAGGAGGTCCTGGATTTCCGCGCCACGGCACTCGCCGACAATCAGCCGGTCCGGCCGCATACGCAGCGCCTGCCGTACGAGTTCTTGCAACGTGACCTCGCCCGTTCCTTCCGCGTTGGGTTGCCTCGCCTGCATCGAAACCGTATGCGGATGGTGGGGCCGCAGTTCACGCGAGTCCTCGATCATAATGAGCCTCTCGCTGGCCACACATTCGGCCAGCATCCCGGAAAGCAGAGTTGTTTTTCCTGCACCGGTGCCGCCGCTGATCATGAATGTTTCCCTCTGTTCAACCACCCGTTTCAGTACGGGAACCCAGGCTTGCTGCGGCCCCGCCAACATCTCGCCGAGCCGCGCTTGCGCCGGGCTAGGGACGCGGATCGATAAAACAGGCGCATCAACGATGGGCGGCAACACAGCATGCACTCTGTAGCCGTCCACCACCGCGTCGCCATACGGGTGGGCAGTATCCAACGCACGCCCTGCCCTGCCAAGCACCCGCACCGCTATACCCACAACCTCCGCAGGTTCCAACCACACCCCAGTTCGCTCTAAACCTGCCGTTTCATCGACCCAAACACAGCCATCAGAGGTCACCAGAACATCGCTCACCCCAGGCTTCTCCGCGAACTCCGCGAGCGGCCCCAAACCAGTCAGATTCCGTTGAACCGTTTGCGCAGCCTCACGTAAAGCACCCGGCCCACGCACCACCCCGTCCGAAGACAACAGGCTCGCGATCACCGACGGATCGGCCCGCTCACCCCGCTCGAGCAACTGCTCCCGCACATGGTTCGTCACCTCGTGCGAATACCCACCCCAGCCCCCGTGCCGCAGCACCGTCCGGCCATCCCGTTCACGTGGCGCCCCCATCAGGCTGCCCTCCTCGAACCACCGGCAACCATGTGTCCAATACTTCGCCCCTCTTCCATCTGCGGGATCCACAGTTTCCGAGCCAACGCCCGGGCACCCGCAACAACCCTGCGTCCCTGAATACTCCCAGCCCACGCCGCACCCACCTTCGCGGCCTCCGTACGAGAATCACAGCCACGCGGCCCAACCCCCACAACACTCCAACCAGGACCCACCACAAGACCACCCGCCCCACCACCAGCCGCCGCCCACGGCCTCTGCAAACACACGATGCGCTCGCCGTGCCGCCTCGCGCCGCCCGCTGCGCTCAAGGCGCGCAGAGAGACCGGTCCGCGATCGACGAGCACCACGTCCACGGCTCTCGAGAACGCGGCGACGGCAAGAGAAAGGCTCTCCTCCCCCAGTTCGCCGCCCGTATCGGGTGGGAAGGTGACAAGATATGCGCCCGCCAGCCGAGGCAATAGTTCAAGCGTGCTGGCCGCTGGGCCGTCTTCGATCGCGGCCAACACCGCCGGCCAGCGCAGTCCGCCCGGGGCGGCCCAACACGTGTCCGAGGACGGATCCGCGTCCAGGATCGCAACCGACCAGCCGTGGTCCCCCATCGCTTTGGCGGTACCCGCAACGACCGCCGCGCTATTGCGCGATCCGGGGCCATCGGCGATCTCGATAACCTGCCCCATGACCGGGCCGTGCCGGCTACCCCACACGATCTTGCTCAACAGTTCAGCACCCGCAGGCATCACGATCGGATGCGCTCCCGGATGCCTGGCCGCCGCCGCATACACCGCGGCGGAATCAATCCCAACGAAACATATCTCGGCGCCGCTGGTTACCGGGGGTGCCGCCGTGCGAGCACCACTCACTTCCACCAGGTGCGCCACAACATCAGGGTTGCCGCGCAACGTGCGCGCATCGTCTGTGTGTGCGTCGGTGAGTTCAAGTCCCAGCCCGTGCACCACCACGGCGGCTTCGCCCCGAACGTTACGGCGCGGACGGCCTCCGCCCATGCCACTGTTCCTCGCCGCCACGCCGCCCAGATTCTCCGGCCCTTTCGGCTCAGCTGCGGGATGCCACATCACGATGGGCTTGCTGGCCGGTGCACGCCGGTGCCGGTGGGTCTGAAGCATGCGTGTGGGTGCCGCACTTGTGCGCGGGTCCGCGCCAGAGGCCCGGCCTTGATCGGGGCCGGCGCGGCGCGCTTGAGACGCGCGCCTTTCCCGGGGCGGGCGGTGAGAGCGAGCATCGCCTGAGGTGTTGGTGAGAGTCCACATGCACCCAGCACAACGTATGTGCCACCCGAACGGCGCTGCACATCAAAAACTGTGGAAGAAGGGCGCTATCGACGCGCGTGTGGATTCCGGGACTAGCAGGTCCGCAGCGCCCTGCGCCCTTCACGCGAGCCCACGCCAATAACCGCCGTGGTCGCTACGTATACCTGTTTCAGGTTTTAGGCTTGACCTTCACGGGGTTGGCTGCCGGGCGCATCCACCCGGTTTCGAGCCAGCCGGCATCGGTGAGGATCGAGGTGAGAACGGTCGCGGTGAAGCCCCACAAGAGGCCCTGTTGCAGGCGGTAGGCCGGCATGCGGAACGGTTCTCCATTACGTTCGAATTCGGTGATGCACCGTACATCTTCACTCAAGAGGTCGGCCACGGGTGTGCGGAAAACATCAACGGATTCATTCACATCAACCGGGGCGACCTTGCTTGGTCTCTCCCACACCGCCAATACCGGGGTGACCTCGTAGCCGGACACGGTCGGTGTTACCGGTAGGGTCCCTAGAACCGTGACTCCTTCAGGGTCCAGCCCGGTTTCCTCAACTGCTTCACGCAACGCGGTATCGGCCAGTGTGGCGTCGCCTTCTTCCCAACCGCCACCCGGGAACGCGATCTGCCCTGCATGCGAACGCAAGCCGTCGCTGCGGCGTAGCAACAAGACATCCAGATCAGCGGGCACTACCTCGGAAGAATGCACCGCAGGCACCGAGTCAAGAGCACCAAACAACACCAGCACAGCCGCCCGCTTACGCACCGGGAACTTACCGCGCAACCGCGCATACATCGGCAACCGTTCAACATTTCCTTCTGAACCGCTTCCACCGGGCCCGCCTTCGAGGCCTGATTCACCCCCGCGCACGCCTGCATACATATCGACAACGGCCTGGAGTTGTTCGCGTACTGTGCTCATGCGTTCAGCCCGTACCCCATCGCGCGCAGCTGCCGGCGCGAATAACCTTCAACCATCAGCCGGTGCAGCTCTTCACGGCCCGGGGCGAGCTCGTACTTCAAAAGCTTCTTCGCCTCTTCCGGGTCGGTTTCCCCTTCGCCATACGATGGGCACCACTGCGCTACGGGGCACGCCCCGCACGCTGGCCGTTGGGCGTGGCAGATGCGGCGGCCGTGGAAGATGAGGTGGTGGGAAAGGTTGGTCCAGTCTTTCTTTTCGAACAGCTCCCCCACTTGGTATTCGACCTTGACCGGGTCGGTTTCCTTAGTCCACGCGAAGCGGCGGGCGAGCCTGCCAAAGTGGGTGTCCACCGTGATTCCGGGGTGCCCGAACGCGTTACCCAACACCACGAAAGCCGTCTTGCGGCCCACACCGGGCAGGGTTACGAGGTAGTCGAGATCGTCCGGGACCTCACCGCCGGTGTCTTCCATGAGGGTCCGGGCGAGGTTCTGGATGTTCGCGGCTTTGGTTTTATAGAAGCCCGTGGCCCGCACCACGTCTTCGACCTCGCTCAGGTTCGCGCCAGCCAACGATGCCGCGTCCGGCCAACGCCGAAACAGCTCCATGGTGACTTGGTTGACTTTCACGTCAGTGGTTTGCGCTGACAAGACAGTCGCTACGAGCAGCTCGAAGGGGTTCTCGAAGTCCAGTTCCGGAACCACGTACGGGTATTTCGTTGCCAGTTCGCGGTTGATTTTCCGGGCACGTCTCTTGCGCCCCAATGGGGTTTCGCGTTCCCACATCCGTTCCCGCTTCTCGGCAGGGGTGAGTCTGCGTGCCATGCCGGTGGTATCCCTTCCTTGGCATGCGCTGGCGGCATGCTCTGGTCTTGCGTTGCAGTTTCACGTTCCGGTTTCATACTCTGAGAGCATGATGCGTCTCACTTCACCCTACCGGTAGGCCACCGCTACGTCCCGCCTGATGCTCGTCTTGCACACCTGCCCGGTAACGGCCCCGTAGGCCGCTGCCTAGTGCGTTCTGTTTTGTGTCTGCTGATTTGCTCCTGAGAGAAAGCCCGTGTATCTCTATTTATAGGGTGACCTGCCTCACATAAGATGGAAGCTAAGTGATCCAGATCACCAACTGTCTTATCGCTTACTTGTCCTGAGGAGTCTCCATGTCAGAGAACACGGCAATGGATAACCTGAGCCATGAGGATCGCTCGTTCCCTCCTGGCCCGGATTTCGTGAAGAACGCCGTCGCACACGCAGACCTTTACGAGCGCGCCGCGCAGGACCGCTTGGGCTATTGGGCGGAACGTTCGCGTGAGGCATTGACGTGGGCTGAGGATTTCACCACGGTTCTCAACGATTCTGAGGCGCCTTTCTATAAGTGGTTTGAGGACGGCAAGCTCAACGCTGCGTATAACGCTGTGGACCGTCACGTTGAGGCCGGAAACGGTGATCGTGTAGCGATCTATTTCGAGGACGAGACCGGCGCGACGTCAACCTACACGTACGCCGAGCTCGCTACGGCCGTGAAGAAGGCCGCCAACGCGTTCAGTGAGCTGGGTGTTGGTTCTGGGGACCGCATCGCTGTCTACATGCCGATGATCCCGGAGGCCGTGATTACGATGCTGGCCTCAGCCCGCCTCGGCGCGATCCACTCGGTTGTGTTCGCTGGTTTCTCTGCGGATGCTTTGCGTTCGCGTGTGGATGATGCGGAAGCCAAGCTGGTTGTCACCGCTGACGGGAACTGGCGCCGTGGGAAGCCGAATCCGGTCAAGAAGGTTGTGGACGCCGCTCTTGAGGCTGATGGCCACACGGTGACTAACGTTGTGGTTGTACGTAACAACAAGGAAGAGCCTGAAACATGGGTTGATGGCCGCGATGTGTGGTGGCACGAGGTCGTGGAGAACGCTTCGGATGAGCACACCGCTGAAGCGTTCGAGGCCGAGCATCCGCTGTTCATCCTCTACACCTCGGGAACCACAGGTAAGCCGAAGGGTATTCTGCACACCACCGGCGGCTACCTGACTCAGGCCGCGGTCACCGCGAAAGACACGTTCGATCTGCACCCAGAGACTGACGTTTACTGGTGCACCGCGGACATCGGCTGGATCACCGGCCACTCGTATGTCACCTACGGCCCGCTCATCAATGGCGCCACGATGTTGATGTACGACGGCACGATGGACACCCCGGATAAGGGCCGTTGGTGGGATCTTGTTGAGAAGTACAAGGTCACCATCATGTACACCGCTCCAACCGCTATCCGTACCGCTATGAAGTGGGGCCGCGAGATCCCTGACGCCCGCGACCTCTCGTCGTTGCGCGTGCTCGGTTCCGTGGGTGAACCGATCAACCCGGAAGCGTGGATGTGGTACCGCGAAGTCATTGGCGCGAACAACGGCGCCGGTACGGATGGCGCGCCGGGCCCACGCAAGGAATACCCCGCCCCGATCGTGGATACGTGGTGGCAGACCGAAACCGGCGCCCACATGATCAGCCCGCTACCGGGCGTCACGGCAACCAAGCCTGGCTCCGCGCAGACCCCTGTTGCGGGCGTGACCGTCGATGTTGTGGACGATTTGGGCACCCCGCTCGGCAACGGCGAAGCCGGCCTGCTAGTGATCAGGGAACCGTGGCCGTCCATGTTGCGCGGCATCTGGAACGACCCAGAACGCTATAAGGAAACCTACTGGGACCGCTTTGGCGACATGTACTTTGCAGGCGATGGTGCCAAGAAGGACAAGGACGGCGACCTGTGGCTCATGGGTCGTGTGGATGACGTCATGAACGTTTCCGGGCACCGCCTCTCCACCACCGAAATCGAGTCTTCACTCGTCGCTCACGAAGCGGTCGCTGAAGCCGCGGTGGTCGGTGCCGCGGATGAGACCAAGGGCGAGGCGGTTGTCGCGTTCGTGATCCTCAGCGGAGACGCCGATTCCTGGCCTGAAGACATCACGGAACAGCTGCGCCAGCACGTCGCTACCGACATCGGCGCGATCGCCCGCCCGAAGGCCGTATTCGCAGTACCTGAACTTCCAAAGACCCGCTCCGGCAAGATTATGCGTCGCTTGCTCAAGGACGTCGCTGAAGGACGCCCAGCAGGTGATTCCTCGACGTTGGCGGACACCACGGTGATGAACCAGATTTCCGAATCGATGCGGAATAAGGGCTAATTCCTCACCGGGGTACCCCGACGCGCGTAAACGGCGTGGCTGGAAACTTCCCCGCCAGGCCACATAAAAACGATGCGGTGGACAGACGAACTGTCCACCGCATCGTCCTTTAAAACTTGCTGCCTTGTTACTCGCAGGAATCCGTCGGTTGATACTGGCAGGAACCGGCAGGAACCTACTCGCAGGTGCCTGTTGGCACGGCGGCGGTCCGGTTCGGGGCTTCGGCAACGATGGTTTTGAGTTCATCGTTGGTGATCGCATAGCCAACGTTGTCTTCATCCTTGGACTTAGCGAAGATCATTCCACTGAACTTGCCGTCATCATCCACGAGCGGGCCGCCAGAGTTACCGCGTTTGACGTCAGCGGCGAGCTGGTACACGTCCACAGAAGATGAGCCGTTGCCGTAAATGTTAGGCAACTGGGCCGCCGCGCGTTGCTTCACAGCGGCATGCGAAACCGTGTACGGGCCGCCGGCAGGGAAGCCCATGAACGTAGCGTGATCCCCAGCGCGCAGGGTTGGCCCCATCTCAAGCGGCTGCATTCCGAGCCCATCCACCGCGATCACGGCGATGTCTCTGCGTGGATCGAAGGTGACCGTCCGGCCCGTGAGTGCGCGACCATCCGGGGTCTCGACAACGGGTTGTTCGATGCCGCGCACAACGTGGGCGTTAGTGATCAAACGGTCTGGCGCGATCGCGAATGAGGTGCCTGTCTGGTTCACGCCACACGCGCTCGCGATACCGGAAACACGCGCGATGGAATCTTTCGCGGAGTGCTGCTGCTCAGTAGTCTGGGCGCCTTCCGGGATTGAGGCATGCGGTGACGCTGCAGGCGACGGATCCCCTGGGGCCGGGCCGGAAAGAGAGAGCTTCGGAACGGAGATTTCCGGCAGCTCGAGCGCGGCCACCGCCAAGCGAGCCTCGCCGAATGCGCGCTCCATAACCTCCGGCGTGGTGTCACGCACCGACTGAACCACTTTGGAATTAGCTAGCTGCGGCGAAAGCCACGGCATCCCCAACGCAGACCACGTGAACGCGAGAGCTGAAATAGTGATCCAGGTCGCCACGAAATACAACACGGAACCACCCAAGCGGTCCCACCAACGCGGGCG
Source organism: Pseudoglutamicibacter albus (assembly GCF_031458175.1). Taxonomy (NCBI): domain Bacteria; kingdom Bacillati; phylum Actinomycetota; class Actinomycetes; order Micrococcales; family Micrococcaceae; genus Pseudoglutamicibacter; species Pseudoglutamicibacter albus. The sequence continues at coordinate 1,718,602 of NZ_JAVDXX010000001.1, forward strand.
AGGACGGTCCATCCAACGCCGGATCTGCGCCGCCGTCGCTTCGCCGAGCCCCTGGCCGAGCGCCAACAAGACAGCGAATGTCAAGAATAGGCCGGCGGCACGCCACGCGGGGTCTTGAATCCAGCGGGCCATCAATGGGACGCAGAAAAACGCCGCGGTAGCCCCAGCCAGAAAACCCGCTGTGGCACCTAAAGAAACAAGGAACGCTTTACGCCAACCGGTCCATAACTGGGCGATGATCAGAATGATCAGAATCCAGTCGATGAGGTGCAGACCTAGAAACACCGCACCCCCTCCATGCGTCGCTACGTTCCTACGGCGCCACACGATTTCAGTCGCGGCGCTCAGTAATGTGGCACGGCACGCAACTTTACACGCACCTGCCGTGCTGAACATCCTAACTAAGCACGCACGGCCAACCTCACCTTCTTTGCAGAACGTTATGTAATTGTTTTCAAAATAGTGAGGCGCGGCCGAAATCTGCTTGCAAGACGTGTCATGCGGCACAATAGTATTGAACGAAGGCCATAAATCTGCAATTTCTGAAGGAGACCCATGGACATCGAGGTCCTTCGCCGGGCGCCGCTGTTCGCGCATCTGAGCGACGAAGCTTTCAACGTTCTGACCGAAGAACTCACCCAGGTCGATCTGACCCGTGGCATGTCCGTCTTCCACGAAGGCGATCAAGGCGATCAGCTCTACGTGATCATTTCCGGCAAGATCAAGCTTGGTCGCACCGCCGCAGACGGCCGTGAGAATCTTCTGGCCCTCCTCGGTCCGGGCGAACTGTTCGGCGAGATGGCGTTGTTTGATCCGCATCCGCGTAACGCGACAGCTACCGCCGTAACCGAGACCCACCTCGCTGGCCTGCGCCACGAAAACCTGCGCCGTGCACTCGCCACCAACCCTGAGGTTTCCGCGCAGCTACTGCAGGCGCTGGCCCGCCGCTTGCGCCGCACCAACGATTCGCTGGCAGACCTCGTGTTCTCCGATGTTCCAGGACGCGTGGCGAAAGCCCTCCTGGACCTCGCGGACCGTTTTGGCCGCCCGACTGCGGACGGGATCCTCGTTCCTCACGAGCTCACCCAGGAAGAGCTCGCTCAGCTGGTTGGCGCTTCCCGCGAGACCGTGAACAAGGCTCTGGCCGAGTTTGTGCAGCGCGGCTGGCTACGGCTTGAGGCTCGCGCCGTCGTAATCCTCGATGCCCAGCGCCTCCGCCAGCGTTCACGCTAGGCATCCAGGAGTCCTAGGTGTCCCGGCGCTGTTCAGCCGGATGGTCTGTCACGAGTTTGAGTCCCCACTCGAATCCGCCAACCATCCGGTGAATCAGCTCCATACGCCCGTGCGACCATGCACGCGGTTGTGACATGAACGCCACCAGACCGCGCGCATGGTTCACTTCTTCCATGACGGCCTGGATTGGCGGGGCTACAGCCTCAGACCAAGGTGCCGCGTTCTTCGTAGCCGAGTTCATCGCAGCCGAGTTCTCCATTGCTGCGCCGCTAGGGTCCGCATTGCCAGGCCATGTCCTGCCAGGCTCGATGCTGGATGCGGGACCGTCCGGTTCTGCGATCTGCTTGGCGGCCTCATCGCGGTCTACCGAGACCCACGCACCCCAGCCGTCGCCGCCTGGGGGTAGGGAGACTTCCTGACCTACCGGCAAAGCGATAGCGAATACGGTGCTCTCGACCCTGCGCAGAGCATAATCGGCGCTTTCCCACCGGCACACGAACCTCAACAGATCAGTGCGCAGTCCCCATCCGCGATGCTCAATCCATTGGGAAAACCGCGTGCTGTCCGCCTGGATCTCAGACCGTGCCGTGGTCCATTCAGCGCTACCGAGCGAATCCACGATGTCCACATCCGAGACCCCTGCAAGCAGGATCCCTGTCTCGAGGAACAACCCCCGTACCGCGGCCATCACCGAGCGGCGCGCACCTGCAACGTCATCGGTACCGATCCTGGCGGCCCATTCGCGTGCGGAAGGCCCAAACCATCGCACGTTGTCGTCATCGACCGGCTCGACCAGCGCCGATGGCGGCGCGATCGACCCCAACGGCGAGTCCGGTTGCCGCTGCGTAAGCCATGTGACCAGGCCGTGGGATTGCTGATCCAAAACCATGACCTGGCTCGCGTGCCGTACCCTCACCGGATGCGGATGCTCAAGCTCAAACCAGTTCCGGGCCGCGGCCCTCTCCCACCGTGGAACCGGATACACCCGGCGGTTCAGCGCCAAGGGGCGGTACAGACGCTTCAATCGAATGCGACGGTGACTTCGACTTCAACGGGAGAATCCAGCGGCAGAACCGGAACGCCAACCGCTGAGCGCGCGTGAGTGCCCGCTTCCCCGAAGATCTCACCCAACAGTTCGGAAGCGCCATTGACTACACCCGGTTGCCCCGTGAAGTCAGGAGTTGAAGCCACGAACCCGGTGACCTTGACAACGCGAGTCACACGGTCCAAGGAGCCCAGTTCCGAACGGATCGCAGCCAACGCGTTGATCGCCGCGGTACGAGCCAAGCCATACGCCTGCTCCGCGCTGACCTCGCCACCGACCTTGCCGGTTGCCGGCAACTGGCCGTCCACCATCGGCAACTGGCCTGAGGTCTGGACCGTACCGTTGAACGTCACCGCAGGAACATAAGCCGCCAACGGCTTCACAACCTCCGGCAACTCAATCCCTAACTCGCTCAGCCTCTGCTCGAAAGAGCCCTGCTTCCCGCTGCCTTCTTGACCTGCAGATGCCATCACAATCCCCCCACTCAACTCAGCTATATAGCTACGTGTTTATGTCAGTCCCGAGCGCTTACTCAGCTTCGAGTGGACGCTTAAAGTAGCCCACCAAGTTCACTGCCGGTGCGGAAACAATCTCAGCGCCGGTCGCCGGAGCCGCGGAACCAGCGGCAGGCATCGAAACAACCTGCACCAGTTCCCAGCCCTGCTTGCCGAAGTTATCCAAAATAGCTTTGGTGTTATGCACCATCAAAGGTGCCGTGAAGTACTCCCACTTAGTCATGCCTCTAAGCCTAACCCGCTCAACTACTTGTACGTGAGCGCTTCCGTACGCATGCAAGCTACATCCACAGACTCGTGTGAATACATCCACAGTCTGACCCGCTTCTAAGGTCCCTCCGGTACGCTAGAGCCTATGTCCCAAGGTAAGTCCCTCATGAGCACGTCTACCTCAACCGTGCGTAGACTCATCGGATTCTTGCTCGCAAGCGTCCTCGCTGGCGCGCTCACGGCAGGCACCCTGGTGCCTCTCGTGGTATTCACTGGCACAGCGACCAACATGGCTTCTGACGCTTACGCATCGATCCCGTCGTTCCCTAAGACCACGTCGGTGCCTGAGTCCTCGGTTGTTTATGACCGCAACGGCAAGGTCGTGGCGAGATTCTTCGCCCAAGACCGTAAGCCAGTCAAGCTCAAGAATATTTCGCCTTGGATGCAGAAAGCGATCGTCTCCGTTGAAGACGAGCGTTTCTACGAACACGGTGGTGCGGACCCGCGCGGTATCTTGCGTGCAGCTGTAGCTAACTTGGCGGGCGCTGGCGGCCAGCAGGGTGCGTCCACACTGACCCAGCAGTACGTCAACAACCGCAATATCCTCAACCAGATCGCTGACGGCGTTCCAGCTTCCGAGCTGACTATCTCCGGCAACAAGTCCGTTGCCGATAAGGCTCGGGAAATCAAGTGGGCCAACGAGATCGAGCAGACGATGAGCAAGGACGAGATCCTCGAGGGCTACCTCAACCTCGTCTTGTTCTCCGGAACCACCTACGGTGTCGAAGCCGCCGCGCAGCGTTTCTTCTCGATCCCTGCGAAGAAGCTCAGCATTGAGCAGTCCGCGATGCTCGCTGGCATGGTTCAGCGCCCGGGCTACTTCAACCCGCTCACTAACCCTGAAGCGACCAAGCAGCGCCGCGATGCCGTGTTGAGCCGTATGTTGCACAACGAGGCGATCACGAAGGAACAGTACGACAAGGCTGTCAAGAAGGACTTGGGACTGAAACCTTCTGACACCAAGTCAGGCTGCACGGCCGCGAAAGAAGCCCCATACTTCTGCACGTACGTGTACTGGGAAATCTTGAAGAACCCGGAGTTCGGTAAGACCCAACAGGACCGCGAATACCTGCTCCTCAACGGTGGTCTTCAGATCCACACAACCTTGGACATGAAGCTGCAGAAGGCAGCGAATAAGCAAGTCCGCGAGGCAGTTCCAGAAGGCGATAAGGGCGGCTTGGGCTCCGCAATCGTCTCGCGTGACAACAAGACCGGCGACATCCTCGCGATGGCTCAGAACACGCGTTTCGGAACCAGCGAGAAGAACCCTGCCGCCTACACCGAATACAACTTCACCACTGACCGCTCCCACGGCGGCTCCGGTGGCTTCCAGGGTGGTTCTACCGCTAAGCCGTGGACTGCGATGGCCTGGATCGAAGCCGGTAAGAGCGTGAAATCCACCGTCAACGCGTCCCGCCGTGACTACAGTGGCACGTCGTGGGATGCCTCGTGCCTGCCGGGCAAGCGGTACAAGATCTTTGAAGAGTGGGACGTCGGTAACGCGATCGCGAACCAGCACAAGAACATGCCGATGAATAAGGGCCTCTACTGGTCCATCAACTCCGCGACCGTCGCTGAGGCCTACCAGTTGGACTTGTGCGACATCACCTCCGTCGCTGAGCGTATGGGCTTGCTCGAGGGCCAGGTCACAACGCAGGGTGAACCTGCTGACGCTAAATCACTGGCGTCCTCCGGCCCTTCGTTGGTTCTTGGCGCTCAGCCCGTGACACCTCTGGCCCAAGCACGCGGTTTCGGTGCCTTCGCTAACAAGGGCATGATCTGCAACAACCGTGTCTTCACCAAGATCAAGGGTGCTGACGGAACCAAGTACAAGGTTCCTGAGCCTGAGTGCAAGCGCGTCTTCGAAGAAAACGACGTCTCCACTCTCAACAGCATCCTCACTAAGATCGCCCGCGAACGCGTGGTCATGGGCCGGTTCAGCGCCCCTACCGGCGGTAAGACCGGTACTAACGACAACGCGACCTCAACCTGGTTTGCCGGCTACACCGAAGGCATGACGACTGTTGCCTGGATTGGCCGTAAGGACGGCACAACCCAGCTTGGTCTGAACAACGGCATCAAGCTGCGCGGTATCCCTGTTCGCAAGGGTGACTCGATGACGCACGCTGGCCCGATGTGGGCTAAGTACATGGCTCAGGTGTACCAGAACTACGATCACGGTCGGATCCCGAACGAGGTCAAGCAACCGCACGCCTCTTCCTCCGATGACTCTGATGAAGAGGTAGACAGCATGCCGGCTCCGTCCTCCCCGAGGCCGTCCCTAGGCTCAGCGCAGGGCGAGACGGCTTCGGTTGAGTCCTCCTCATCTTCAGACTCGACGCAGTCCTCGACGACGGCATCGTCGTCCGGCTCCTCTGCCCCTGCTTCCTCGCGCAGTGAGTCACGTGGTGCCTCACGCAGTGAGAGCTCGAACCCTCCTCGTAGGAACGAGCAACCGGCTAGGGAGAACAACAACGGCAACAGGGGTAATTCTGGCCAGGAGGACGACTGATCCTGTGCCACGACTGAAACGTTGTGCCGTCTATGCCAGCGGCGCGGCGGTAGCTTTGAGCTCCGTCATCGCCGCGAAGGCCGCGTGGAATGCGCTGGATTTCCAACTCGAAGAGCACGCCGTGCCCGTTCTGGAACCGGGTGCCCGGCCGGTCCGTCTGCTACACATTTCGGATATCCACATGGCTCCCGGGCAAAGCGCGAAAGCTATGTGGTTGCGTTCCCTGGCTGACCTGGAACCGGACCTTGTGATCAACACGGGCGATAACCTCGCCCGCCACAACGGCGAGGGCCCGCTCATCGAGGCGCTCGCACCGCTGCTTGAGCGTCCCGGCGCGTTCGTTCCGGGTTCGCACTGCTACCACACCTCGCGGCTGAAGAATCCGCTCTCCTACCTCAACAAGAAGCGCCTAACGGGTGAAAAGATCCGTTATGCACGCAAGGACGAACTCGATTGGCGGCGGATGCATGCCGCATTCGAAGACGCCGGCTGGGTCAACGCCGCGAATGCGAATGGTTGGATCAAACTCCCCGCAGCGAAGACATCGGGTGGTGCGGGCTCTGAGCCGCACTCAGGGTCAGGATTTAGGAATGCTCAGGAGGCCGCGTCGGCTACGCGCTGGGTCGCGGTCTCCGGGGTTGATGACCCGCACATCGGGCTGGATCAGCCCACGGGCTGGCCGGAGCCGACCATGGAACAGACCATCGGGACGGTCGCGTTCCGTTTAGGGCTCACGCACGCCCCCTACCGGAGGGTTCTGAATCAGCTCACGACGGCGGGCGCTGACTTGATCTTGGCTGGCCACACCCACGGTGGTCAGCTTGCCCTACCGGGTTTCGGCGCCGTGGTTTCCAACGCTGATATTCCGGCGGGCCGCGCGGCTGGGCTGGGTGTGTGGATCGCAGGCCGCAAGCGCACCTATTTGAATGTTTCCCAAGGTATTGGGGCGAGCCGCTTTGTCCCGTTCCGCACCGGTTTCAAACCGGCCGCCTCCCTCATCACCCTGGTTGCCCGCGAGGTTTGATCTCGCTGCTTACGCGTAGGGCTCTGACAGCGGGGTGAATTCGCGGCCGGTGAGGCGCTCGTACGCTTCGACATAGCGCCGGGAGGTCGCCTCAACAATCTCGTCTGGCAGCGCTGGTGGGGCGGTATCGCTGGCTTTGTCCCAACCGGAGGCTTCAGAAGTCAGCCAATCGCGCACGAACTGTTTATCGAAGGACGGTTGCGACTGACCCGGCTGATATTCCGCGGCGTCCCAGAAACGTGAAGAGTCTGGGGTGAGAACCTCGTCGCCCAAAACCGTGCGGCCTGTGACGGGGTCTTGACCGAATTCGACCTTGGTGTCGGCAAGGATGATGCCGCGTTCGCGCGCGATCTTCTCGGCCCGCGTATAAACATCCAGGGTTAGCTCGGCGAGCTCTTCGGCTGCCTCACGGCCAACTCGGGCAGCCATCTGCTCGAACGTGATGTTCTCATCGTGCTCCCCAACCTCAGCTTTAGCGCTCGGGGTGAAGATCGCTGGCTCCAGCTTGGAGCCGTCAACCAGGCCCTCGGGCAGCTCGATGCCGGTCACGGTCTGGGTCTGCTTGTATTCAGCGAGCCCCGAGCCGGTCAGGTAGCCGCGGGCGATGCACTCGATCGGGTACATATCCAGCTGCTGGCAGATCATGGCGCGATGCGCTACAGGCTCCGGCACGTCCGTGGAGAGTACGTGGTTGGCAACGCCTGTGAGTTGTTCGAACCACCATAGGGACAGCTGGGTCAGCACCTCACCTTTATGGGTGATGGGCGTGCTCAGCACGTGGTCGTATGCGCTGATGCGGTCGGAGGCGACCACCAGGACGCGGTCGGTGATGTCTGGATCTTCCGGGACGTAGAGGTCACGCACCTTACCTGAATAGGTGTGCTTCCAGCCTTCCAGTTGGATCGGATTGGTCGTGTACCCGCGCGCTGCTTGATGGTTCGTGCCCGTCTCACTCACTGTGCGTCTCCTTCCTTGGATGCGCCTTGGCCTACGCCGACGCTCGGGACGGTGATCTCGCCGCGGGCGGCTTTCAGCGCGATGTCGCTGCGGTGTTGCGCGCCGTCGAAGCTGATCTTGCCTACGCCTTCGTATGCGGTTTCACGGGCTTCGTTGAGGTCTTCGCCGAGCCCTACGACGGCGAGGACGCGCCCGCCTGCGGTGATGAGCTCGCCATCCTTGTTGAGTGCGGTTCCGGCGTGGAGGACGGACACGGCATCGTCAGCTTCAGCGGCCTCAACGCCGGTAATGACATCGCCTTTCGAGGAGGACTCGGGGTAACCGGCCGAGGCCAACACGACCGCCACCGCGGTGCGTTCATCCCATACGAGCGGCTCGATCGTATCGAGCGTGCCACGCGCCGCAGCGAGCAGGATGCGCCCCAACGGCGAGCGCAGCCGTTGTAGTACCGGTTGGGTTTCTGGGTCGCCGAAGCGGGCGTTGAATTCGATGACACGCAGCCCGCGGCTTGTTACGGCAAGCCCGCAGTAGAGGACTCCGACGAACGGGGTTCCGCGGTTCTTCATTGCCGCCAGCGTCGGTTGAGCGACGCGTTCCATGACCTGGTCGACAAAGTTCTCCGGTAGCCACGGCAGTGGCGTGTAGGCGCCCATGCCGCCGGTGTTGGGGCCTTCGTCGTTGTCGAAGATGCGTTTGAAGTCTTGCGCCGGTTCGAGTGGGACCGCGTTGGTGCCGTCGGAGAGCACGAACAGCGAGACCTCTGGGCCGTCGAGGAATTCTTCGATGACTACGCTTCCGCCGGCTTCAAAGCAGGCTTGGGCGTGGGCGAGCGCTTCGGCTCGGTCGGAGGTCACAACAACGCCCTTGCCTGCCGCGAGACCATCATCCTTGACGACGTAGGGGGCGCCGAAGGTATCGAGCGCATCGGCGGCTTCTTCAGCGTTGACAGCAACCCGCGCCATCGCGGTGGGGACCTCGGCCTCGGCCATGATTTCTTTGGCGAAGGCTTTGGATGCCTCAAGTTGGGCCGCGGCCTTCGATGGGCCGAACACCGGGATGCCGGCGGCAACGAGCGCGTCGGCGGCACCTGCAGCGAGCGGGGCCTCGGGGCCAACGACCACCAGATCAACCGCGAGCTCACGCGCGAGCGCTACGCACGCATCGGGATCTGTGGTGCTCAGTTCGTGGACGGGCACATCCGCGGCGATTCCGGCGTTACCGGGGGCGGCATGCACCTCGGTAACGGAGTCATCACGCAAAAGCGCACGGACAAGGGCGTGTTCGCGGCCGCCTGGGCCAATTACCAAGACCTTCACAGTTATCCATCCTATAGATTCCGCGCCGCATATTCTCGGAGTAGCGCAGTGCATTACTGCAGTGCACTACCCCGGTTGCCCGGCGGCGCCGTGGCCCCGCCCTGCAGTAACTGGTGCACTACCCTGGCTGTATGACTTCAGATGCTTTCACTCCTTCGGATCCGCACTACAACCCGGACCGTTCGATCACTGCCGCTGACGCCGTTGAGTTGGCGCATGTGACCCGTAACGGTGCGGTGGAATCCAGGCACCTCGGTGTCCTTGCCGTGGTGGGTCCTGATGGCGATCTTGTGGCTTCGCTCGGTAACCCTGAGGCTCTGATATTCCCGCGTTCTACGCTCAAGCCATTCCAGGCTTTCGCCTCCTTGCGTGCCGGCGCTGAGTTGGACGATGAGGAGCTCGCATTGGCGTGTGCGTCTCACCAGGGTGGGGTGCGGCATCAGGAGTTGACTGAGCGGATGTTGGCTGAAGCCGGGCTGGATGCGGGGGCTTTGAAGTGCCCGGATGCGATGCCGCGCGATAAGGATGCCCGCCGCGAGAGGATCAAGCAGGATGCCGGCCCGGATAAGCTCGCGTTCAATTGCTCGGGTAAGCACGCCGGGTTTTTGAAGGCAGCGGTCGCTAGTGGCGCGGACACGGGTTCGTATCTTGACCCGGAGCATCCTGTTCAGCAGGATGCGTTGCGGCTTCTGGAGGTTCTGAGTGGCGCCCCGTTGGGTGTGGTGGGCGTCGATGGGTGCGGCGCCCCGGCCCCGCAGCTCACGGTCACGGCTTTGGCTCGCGCGGTTTCCCGCTTATCCTCAGGCACGTTGCCTTCGGATGAGGGTTTCACGGATGAGGATGCGGCGTTGTGGTCCCGGATTGCTCCGGCGATGCTCACCCACCCGTGGGCTGTTCACGGCGAGGGTGAGGAGAACACTGTCACGATGCAACGCACGGGCGTGGTCGCCAAACTGGGTGCTGAGGCCGTGTTAGTTCTGGGCACCAAGGATGGTTATGGCCTTGCGTTGAAGATGCTCGATGGCAGTGACCGCGCGAACACCCGTGTTGGCTTGGATGCGTTGGTTGCGTTGGGGCTTGCTGATCCCGATGCGGTTGCGGCCGCGCTCGCTGAGTTGGATCGGCCTGTTTTGGGTGGCGGTGCCCCGGTGGGTGAGGTCCGTAGTTCTGCCGCGGTGGCCCGATTGTGCCGGGGCTGAGCGCCCGGTGACTGGCTTATGTCGTGAATGAGTGCGCTCGGTCACATGAAACGCCTATGCTGGGGTTAAGGTAACTCGGTCCTGGTGGCCGCATACGGCGGTTGCCAGGGGCCTTGGGGAGGTTCGTGTGGCACAGAAACGTAAGATCTCGGTTGAGCAGGGCGAAGCTGCTGTTGCTGCGTGGCGCAATGACCGTCAGAGCCTTGATAAGAAGACAGAAGCGATCGCTGTCCGTTATGTTTTGCAGCTTCTCACGGAGAAAGCTCCGGGCGGTTCGGTTGAGGTGCGCGTTCCACCGCATGGGGCCATCCAGTGCATCGAAGGTACCTCGCATAAGCGTGGGACCCCGCCGAATGTTGTTGAGATGACCCCGGATACGTGGCTTCAGTTGGCGACCGGTTCGCTCGAATGGGCCGATGCCGTGGACCGCGGACTCGTGGATGCATCCGGTACCCGCAGCGATTTGAGTGAGTTCCTGCCTTTGTGCGAGGCCTCCCTCAGCAACTAGCGGTCCGGCATGCGGCGTTGCGCTCGCGTGCGCTCCCAACGCCGCATGCACGCACAACTGGGTAGGCTTGTCTTTATGACTGAAAAGCCGATCGAGAACCCTGCATCTTCCGCGCGCCCAGCTGACATCCCAGCCGACGGTCTAGCTGAGGCAGGCTCCGCTACTGAGGCTCAGCAGCCGGTTGAGTTTGAGGTTCGTGTTGCACCTAAGCCTGGCGCGTTCATGCTCACCGGCGGTGTGCTCGGTGTGATTCTCGCGTTGATTTCGGCCTGGTTGCGTGGTGGGACCGAGGACCACTCGATGGGGGCTGTTTTCGGTTTCCTCGCTGTACTGTTCGCGATCGTCGGCGTCGGGGTCGGTGCGATCGTCTTCTTGATTTTCGACCGCGTGGGTCGTAAGCGCACTCAACACATCTACGCAGTCAAGGAAACCGACCAAGAAACCGGCAGTGGTGTGACAAAATAGGCCGCATGGCTCGTGGCAACGGAATGCTCAATCATGACCTCCTCCCTGATGAACGCCCCGCACAGGAAGAATGCGGTGTTTTCGGCGTGTGGGCGCCGGGTGAGGACGTAGCGAAACTCACCTATTACGGCCTCTACGCTTTGCAGCATCGAGGGCAAGAGTCCGCCGGTATCGCGGTTTCCAACGGCGAGCGCATCAATGTCTATAAAGACATCGGCTTGGTTTCGCATATTTTTGATGAGAACACTCTCAACGCGTTGTCGGGCCACATGGCGGTGGGTCACTGCCGGTATTCGACGACGGGCGCGAATAAGTGGGCTAACGCTCAGCCCACACTCGGGCCGACCCCGTTCGGTACGGTCGCTCTGGCTCACAACGGCAATATCACGAATACGCGTGAGCTCTCCCGTTTGATCGGTGAGCTGCATGGTGAGGAAACGCGCGGCGAGGTCCGGGCGGGTAACACGACTGATACCGCGCTGATCACCTCGCTGTTAGATAACAACGCCCACGATTCCCTTGAGGCTACGATCGCTGAGCTTTTGCCTCGCTTGCGTGGCGCGTTCTCTCTTGTGTTCATGGATGAGCACACGCTGTATGCCGCGCGTGACCCGTGGGGTGTTCGCCCGCTGGTTTTGGGGCGTCTTGAGCGCGGCTGGGTTGTCGCGAGCGAGCAGGCCGCGCTGGCCACGGTGGGTGCCAGCGTGATCCGGGAGATCGAGCCGGGCGAGATGGTGGCGATTGACGCTAACGGTGTTCGCACGACCCGTTTCGCTGAAGCCGACCGTGCCGGTTGCATCTTCGAATACGTGTACCTCGCCCGCCCGGATGCGACCATCCAGGGGCGCAACGTGTATGAGTCCCGTGTTGAGATGGGCCGCGTTTTGGCGCGCGAGAACACCGCTGATGCCGACATCGTGATCCCGGTCCCGGACTCCGGAACCCCTGCCGCGATCGGTTACGCGGAAGCCTCCGGCATCCCGTTCGCGCACGGTTTTGTGAAGAACGCGTATGTGGGCCGGACTTTCATTCAGCCGACCCAGACGCTGCGTCAGCTGGGTATCAAGCTCAAGCTCAACGCGATGGAGTCTGTGATCCGCGGCAAACGCGTGGTGGTTGTGGATGATTCGATCGTGCGCGGCAACACACAACGCGCGGTGGTGCGTTCACTACGTGAAGCCGGTGCGGCGGAGGTCCACGTGAAGATCTCTTCCCCGCCGGTCAAGTGGCCGTGCTTCTACGGGATCGATTTCGCGACCCGCGCCGAGTTGATCGCGAACGGTGCCGATGAAAAACAGATCGCGCAATCGATCGGCGCTGACTCGCTAGCCTATATTTCAGAAGAAGGCATGATCGCCGCGACCGAACAGCCACGCGAACAGTTGTGCACCGCGTGCTTCACCGGCGAGTACCCCATCGCGCTTCCTGACTATAAAGACCTCGGCCCGGAGGTCAGCGAACGTGACCCGGGCCGCCACCCGGAAATCGCAGAGAAACGTGCGCAGGCTCGCGCGCAGGCCTAAGCCCTAGCCCTGAGCCCTACCCCAGAGCCCTAGCCGCCCTTCAAACAAAGGAACTGAAACCCCATGAGCTCCCTTGATCAGCAACCCATTACCTATGCCGATGCTGGTGTGGACGTTGAGGCCGGCGACCGTGCGGTCGAGCTGATGAAGGCCTCCGTCAAAGCGACCCACTCCCCTGCCGTAGTGGGCGGTGTAGGTGGTTTCGCGGGTATGTATGACGCCTCTGCTCTGTTGAAGTACAAGCGCCCACTGCTCGCTTCCTCGACCGACGGTGTGGGCACCAAGGTCGCTATCGCTCAGGCGATGGATAAGCATGACACGATCGGTTTCGACCTGGTCGGGATGGTTGTTGATGACATCGTGGTGGTCGGCGCTGAGCCGCTGGTCATGACTGATTACATCGCGTGCGGCAAGGTGGTTCCTGAGCGGATCGCGGCGATCGTATCCGGTATCGCGGAAGGCTGCCGCCTGGCTGGCACCTCGCTCGTGGGTGGCGAGACCGCTGAACATCCTGGCCTGCTGGGCCCGGATGAGTACGATGTGGCAGGTGCCGCAACCGGTGTTGTTGAGGCTGATGCGATGCTCGGCCCGGAACGGGTCAAGGCTGGCGACCGCGTGATCGCGATGGCTTCCTCCGGTATCCACTCCAACGGCTATTCGCTGGTACGCCGCGTGATCCACGCCGCTGGGTGGGACCTGAACCGTGAGGTCACCGAGCTCGGCCGCACCTTGGGCGAGGAGTTACTCGAGCCGACCCGTGTCTATGCCGGGGACTGCCTCTCGCTCATGCGTGCCCTCAACACCGAACCAGAGTCCCCAGAGGCGCCGTTGCGTGGCTTCTCCCACGTGACCGGCGGCGGCCTGGCAGCGAACCTCGCCCGTGTTCTACCAGCCGGGCTCGCCGCGACTGTGGACCGCGGGACGTGGCAGCTTCCGCCGATCTTCTCGCTCATCAGCGAGCTCGGCAAGGTTCCGCAGGATGACCTCGAACGCACCCTCAACGTCGGCGTCGGCATGGTCGCGATCGTCGCCCCCGACGCCGCGGCGGACGCGATCGCGCACCTCAACGCTCGCGGTGTGCAGGCGTGGGACACGGGTGAAGTCACCGAACTCACTGACGAGATCCGCGCGGATGAAGCCACCGTCCAGGGTGCTAAGGGCGTTGACGGCGGCGCAGTACGGCTCGTCGGCAACTACGCGGCCTGACTCACTCTTGTGAGCGCAACAGCCTAGCTTCGACCTCAAGCAAAGCCGGGGTGGCAAGCGTTCGCCACAGCACATCGACCTTGTCGTCGGCGCGGCCTGGGCCCGCGGTGATCGTCGCCGTGGGCTGGCCGCGCTTGATCGCATCAAGCACAAAACGGTATCCCGACATCACAGCCAGCGAGCTACCGACCACCAGCAACGCATCCGAGTCCGCTTTGAGCTCTTCAACCCGCTCGCGGCGCTCCTTCGGCACGTTCTCACCGAAATACACGACCGAAGGCTTCATCCTCTCCGCGCCGCACACAGCGCACGCAACCGTGGTGAAGCGAGCCACATCCGCATCGGACAACGTCACGTCACCGTCCGGGTTCACGTGCGCATCACGTACCGTGACCGTCTCCCGGTACCCAGGATTAGCCGCCTCCAAACGAACCTCATAGAGTTCGCGCGGCTCGGTGGCGCCACAGTCGAGGCATTCGACCTCGCTCATATCGCCGTGCAAAGCGATCACATCCGCGGCACCGGCTTGTTCGTGCAAGCCATCCACGTTCTGCGTCACGATCCCGGAGAGCAGACCACGGCGCTGCCATTCAGCTAGAACACGATGGCCCAGGTTCGGGCGGGCCTGATTCATCAAACGATGCCCAATGAAAGCCCTCGCCCAATACCGCTTCCGGGCCGCCGGGTCAGCGCGGAACTCCTGGACCGTCATAGGGCGGGTGCGGCGCAACGAACCCTGCGGGCCACGGTAATCCGGGATACCTGAATCAGTAGAGACACCAGCACCCGTCAGAACTAGGACCTTGCCGCCGCGGACCGTGCGCGTCACGGCCTCGCGGGCTTCAGCATCCGGGGTCGGCTCGGCGCTATGCCCCACGGCACGCTCAAGGGAACGCAACGCAGCCTTATGCGCATCCGCAACGCGAGGATTATCCGTAAACGCCGTCTGCTCCTCGCTCCAGCGAGGCAACGGCGTCACACCCCGAGGGCCAGCATGACCAGCGTTATCAGGCACTCAACCCTCCCTGCCTTTCAAACACGAAACGGGAACGCGAAAGGCCGCTGAACCCCAACGGGTTCCAGCGGCCTCTCACACGACGTGTACCCACTCACGAGCGGGAGCAACGATCAATATCGACGATCGTCCTCGTCTTCGTCATCATCATCAAAGGCGCCATAGCGGGCTGCAAGATCCGCGTATGGGTCATCCTCATACTGCTCTTCAAGCTCGTCCCGAGAGTTCTGAGAACCCCCGATACCTAGCTCGCGCTCGAGAGCACTCAAATCGGTGCCCGGGGTGAAGTACTTCATCTCCCGGGCCTGACGTGTTGCCTTAGCCTTCTGACGGCCGCGCCCCATGGCGTGACCCCCTCTTCCGCTCTTCACCTGGGGAAGTCCCGATAACTGGAAATCCAGCACGCGAGAGGCCCCAGTGGATGATCTACAAATGTTTCGTGAGACTGATTCTACACGTTCACCCCTATGCACTGCGAAGCGAGCCGCAGTGCATAGGGAGCGGGACGAAACAGTGCGGTTTAGCGTTCAGCCTCAACCGTGAGGCCATCGGCATCCTCAGCTGCACGATCCACGCGGACCGTCTCGCCATCGAGCACCTCACCGGCAAGGATCTTACGAGCCAACTGGTCGCCGATCTCCCGCTGAACCAAGCGGCGCAACGGGCGGGCACCATAAGCCGGGTCATAGCCCGTCAACGCAAGCCACTCACGAGCCGCAGGCGTGACATCGAGCGTCAAACGACGATCAGCCAACCGCTCATCCAACTGCCGCACCTGAAGATCAACAATCTTCGACAGATCCTCAAGCGAGAGCGGATCAAACATGATGACCTCATCAAGCCGGTTCAAGAACTCCGGCTTGAAGGAGGCCTCAACCACATCCATGACCGCCTTCTTCTGAGCCTCAGCCTCCATGGTCTGATCAACCAAGAACTGCGAACCCAGATTCGAGGTCATCACCAAGATCACGTTCCGGAAATCAACCGTGCGACCCTGGCCATCCGTGAGCCGGCCATCATCGAGGACCTGCAGCAAGATATCGAAAACCTCAGGGTGAGCCTTCTCAACCTCATCCAGCAAAACAACCGAATAAGGCCTACGGCGCACAGCCTCAGTCAGCTGGCCGCCCTCGTCATAGCCGACATAGCCAGGAGGAGCACCGACCAGGCGGGACACCGCATGCTTCTCGGAATACTCCGACATGTCGATGCGCACCATCGAACGCTCATCATCGAAGAGGAACTGAGCCAAAGACTTAGCAAGCTCAGTCTTACCCACACCCGTAGGCCCGAGGAACAAGAACGAACCCGTTGGACGGTTAGGGTCAGACAAGCCAGCACGGCTACGACGCACCGCATCAGAGACCACCGCGACAGCCTGCTTCTGGCCGATCAAACGCTTCCCAACGTTCTCTTCCATATGCAGCAGCTTCTGCGATTCACCCTCAAGCATGCGCCCGGCAGGAATACCGGTCCACGAAGAGATCACCTCAGCGACGTCATCGGCGGTAACCTCCTCAGAAACCATGCGGTCCTGACGGTCATGCTCAGCCTTCTCTTCGGCCTTGGCGAGCTTTGCCTCCAGTTGCGGGATCTCGCCGTAGAGAATCCGGGAGGCCTCCCCCAGATCCCCCTTACGTTGAGCCACGTCAGCCTGGCTGCGCAGATCATCGATCTGAGCGCGAATATCGCCCGCCTCGTTCAGGGAGGTCTTCTCCTCTTCCCATCGCAGAGTCAGCGCTTCGAGCTCTTCCTTCTGATCAGCCATCTCCTCACGCAGAGCAGCCAATCGTTCAACCGAGGCTGGGTCAGTCTCATCCTTGAGCGCCAGCTCCTCCATCGTCAAACGGTCAACCGAACGGCGCAGCACGTCGATCTCCTCCGGCGCGGAATCGATCTCCATACGCAGACGCGATGCCGCCTCATCCACAAGGTCGATCGCCTTATCAGGAAGGCGACGGCCCGTCAGATACCGGTCCGAAAGCGTTGCCGCGGCAACCAGCGCGGAGTCAGCGATCGCGACCTTATGGTGCGCCTCGTAGCGTTCCTTCAAGCCACGCAGGATCGCAATCGAATCATCAACCGACGGCTCACCCACGAAAACCTGCTGGAAGCGACGCTCCAGAGCAGCGTCCTTTTCGATGTTCTCGCGGTACTCATCCAGGGTCGTCGCACCGATCAAGCGCAACTCACCGCGGGCGAGCATCGGCTTGAGCATGTTGCCGGCGTCCATCGAGCCTTCGGAGGCACCAGCGCCGACCATCGTGTGAATCTCGTCGATGAACGTCACGATGCCGCCCTCAGCCTGCTTGATCTCCTCAAGCACAGCCTTGAGCCGCTCCTCGAACTCGCCACGGTACTTAGCGCCGGCGACCATCGCCCCAAGATCCAGGGAGATGAGCTTCTTGCCGCGCAAAGACTCCGGAACATCCCCGGCAACCATACGCAACGCAAGGCCTTCGACCACCGCGGTCTTACCCACGCCCGGTTCACCGATCAGAACCGGGTTGTTCTTGGTGCGGCGTGAAAGCACCTGAATCACGCGGCGGATCTCCTGGTCACGGCCAATCACCGGGTCAAGGTCACCCTTGCGGGCAACCTCCGTGAGGTCCGTACCGTACTTCTCAAGCGCCTGGAAGCTACCTTCCGGATCTTGGGAATCAACCTTCCGATCCCCGCGCACGCTCACCATCGCGGCCTTGAGCGCCTCAGTGGACGCGCCGTTATCACGCAACGCGACACCGGCCTCGCCAGCGTCCGCCGCCAAACCGAGCAACAGGTGCTCAGTCGAAACAAACTGATCCCCATTAGCCTGAGCCGCCTGCTGCGCCGCAGAAATAACCTGCAGCATCTGCCGCGAAGCCTGCGCCTGAGCAACCGAGGTGCCCGAGGCCTTCGGCAGCTTGCGGATCGCCGTCGATGCGGCAACCGAGACCGCATCAGGATCCGCCCCGGCCGACTTCAAAACGGCAACAGCCACCGAATCCCGCTGATCCATCAGCGCCTTCAAAAGGTGCACCGGCTCAAGATTCGGGTTACCGGCAGTCGCAGCGTTCATGCTCGCCGCAGAGACAGCCTCCTGGCTTTTAGTCGTCAAATTCGTGTCCATGCCCTACCCCTTTCCTACTCCTATAAGAGCCATTGAACTTAAAGTTGAGTCTACCTAACTCAACTTCTGTTGGGTAGAAATTATTCCCAGGGATGAACTCTTTTCTTGAATCTCTTGCTGTCCCCCAAGCAACAACCGGCCAGCGGGCCATTGCAACTGGCGCCCCCACTTGGTTTCGCACCTAACAGCGGCCGCAGATTAGGGTTAAAGACATGAGCCCCAAACCTCAGCCCCGCCCGGGCCTTGCAGAAACCGACCCAACGTACTTCCGCGCCGAACCCGTCTCATTCGTCCGCCGCGGAGAACGCATGACGAACGCCCAACAACGGGTTTGGGACACACTGCGCGAAACCATCCTGATTGACGTACCTCGCCACCACGCGGCAACCTCGATCCACCCGGACGCGACCATCGACGTCCCATCCCACTTCCCGCACCCTGAGCGCCCCCTCATCGTGGAGATCGGAACCGGGCTCGGCGAAGCCATCGCGCACGCGGCACACAACAACCCCGAGACGAACTTCCTCGCCGTAGAGGTCTACACCCCCGGGCTAGCCAAACTCATGGAACGGATCGAAAAACTCGAACTCACCAACGTTCGCGCAATCCAAGCGAACGCACCCGAAGTCCTCGATGTAGCGCTCACCCCGGAATCCGTGGACGAACTCTGGATCTTCTTCTCCGACCCGTGGCATAAAACCAAACACCACAAACGCCGCCTCATCACCGATGCTTTCGCCGAACGCGCCGCCCGCGTCCTCAAGCCAGGCGGAACCTGGCGGTTAGCGACCGACTGGTCCAACTACGCCGAACAAATGCGCGAGGTCATCGACAACAGCCCGCAGTTTGAAAACCTGCACGCCGGCGAGCGCAGCGGCGAAGAATCCCCGCTGACCGCGATCCGCCGCATCGATGCGGAAAAACACGAGGCAGATCCGGAGTTCACTGACACTCGCGGCGGGTGGGCTCCGCGTTTCGAAGGACGCACACTGACGAGCTTCGAAGCTAAAGCCCACAAGGTCGGACGCAAGATTTTCGACCTCGCCGCGCGCAAGATTTGATGACATTAACCACACATCGCGTCAGAATCGGGTAGCCTGTGAGGTTGCACATACGCAACCTAACTGAGGAACCGTTTTACGGATTTGGCATGAGTAATAAACCCAGCCCCGAAAATAACCAGCGTCCGAGTGAGGAAGCTTCCCCAGCGGACACTACCCAAACGGCCACCAAGAAAGCCCCGCAGAAACGAGGAAACCCCCTCACCCGCGGACGCTCCTCACACGTAGGCCTCTACCCTCACAACATCCACCCGGGGCTGGTTCCCGGAATCGGCGTTGACGAACAGCGTCACGTCTTCAAACTCGACAAGCTCGTCTTCGGCATCACCGCGGCCCTCATTGTCGCGTTCGTCGCGTGGGGCGTCATCAACCCGGCATCCGTTGGCGAGGTCTCCTCGGTAGCGTTCGCGTGGACCATGAAGAACATGGGCTGGCTGCTCAACATCACCGTCATGGTTTCGATCGGTGCGATGCTGTTCATCGCGTTCTCCCGCTACGGCCGCATTCGCCTCGGTAAAGACGGCGAAAAACCAGAGTTCAGCCGCTTCGCATGGGTCGCCATGATGTTCGGTGCCGGAATTGGCGTTGGTATCTTCTTCTTCGGTCCATCCGAGCCGCTCTACTACTTTGTGTCCCCGCCGCCGCAAACCGGTGTTGAAGCAGAAACCCCGGGCGCGATCCACATGGCCGTAGCCCAGTCCTCCTATCACTGGGGGCTCTCCGCGTGGGCGATGTACGCGCTCGTCGGCGGCGCTATGGCCTACTCGAGCTACCGCCGCGGCCGCGTAACCCTCATCTCAAGCGTGTTCCGTTCCCTGTTCGGCAAGCAGACTGACGGCTTCGCAGGACGCCTCGTGGACATGTTCGCGATCATCGCGACCCTCTTCGGTACCGCCGCTTCCCTCGGTCTTGCCGCGATCCAGCTCGGCAAAGGCGTGGAGATCGTATCCGGTGCTGGGCCCATCGCCAACAACGGGCTGATCATCATCCTCGCGATCCTGACCGCCGCGTTCATCATCTCCGCGGTCTCCGGTGTCTCCCGAGGCATCCGCTACCTCTCCACGACCAACATCGTGCTGACACTCAGCCTCGTATTGTTCGTGTTCTTCGCAGGACCAACCCTGTTCCTGCTGAACCTGTTGCCATCCGGTGTCACCGAATACGCCAACGAGTTCCTCGCCATGATGGGCAAGTCGCTGTCCTGGGGCGCTGACGTGGTTGAATTCCAGGCCGCATGGACCGCGTTCTACTTCGCATGGTGGGTCGCCTGGACCCCATTCGTTGGCGCGTTCATCGCCCGCATCTCCCGCGGCCGTACGCTGCGCGAATTCTGCCTCGTGGTGATCGCTGTTCCTACCGCGATCCTGATCTTCGCGTTCACGATCTTCGGTGGTGCCGCGATGTGGATGAAGCGCGCCGGTGTGGAAGGCATCAGCGCAGACGACTCGCCGCAGACGATTCTGTTCCACCTCTTCGACAAGTTACCGTTCGCTAACGTCACGCCGTTCCTCATCATGATCGCGCTCGCGATCTTCTTCGTGACCTCCGCGGATTCGGCATCCGTGATCATGGGTACGTTCTCCTCCCGCGGCAACCCAGCCCCAAGCAAGCTCATCGTGATCTTCTGGGGCCTGGCGATGATGGGCATCGCAACCGTGATGCTGCTCTCCGGCGGCGAGTCCTCGCTGACGGGCCTGCAGAACCTCACGATCCTGATTGCGATCCCGTTCTGCATCATCCTGTTGCTCATGATCGTCGCGTTCATCATGGACTTGCGCACCGACCCGGCCTCGATCCGCAGCGACTACGAATCCACGATGCTCTCCAACGCGGTGGTTCGCGGTATCGAGAAGTACGGCGACGACTTCGAGCTGACCGTGCGCCACTCCGGTGACGGACGCGGCGCAGGTGCGGACTTCGACTCCACCGCGGAGAAGGTCACCGAGTGGTATCAGCGCCACGACGAGACCGGCGCGGAAGTCGGCTACGACTACGAAACCGACACATGGGACGACGGCTACGAGCCAGAAACCCCAGGCCCAGTCACCGAGCCGAAGGTCGGCGAGCCAGGCGCTGGCGACAAAAAGCCTGCCGCCGATGCCGGCAAGAACGCTGACGGCGACGCTGAAGCCGACAAGGACACGGCACCGAAGGAATAGGCGCCTTGAGCAAGTGCGATTAAACGGTCGTGGGCCGGAGAAATGTTCTCCGGCCCACGACCGTTTAATCTCTCTGAAGCGGCTAGCCCCCAGTTGCACTAGCTCTCAGTTGGTCTAGTCCTCGGGTGGCATGAGCTGGAACTGTGCCCACGTCTGCATCGTGCGTTGTTGCAGACGGTCGGTATCGCGCCCCGTCCGGGTGATCGCGACCTCGCCTGACGCGCCGGCCGCGAAAATCCGCTGCGCCGCGATCGCGACACCTTCGGCACGGCCACGCCACCGCTCAACATCCTGCTCCAACTCAGCGACGCGTTCCATGAGCGTTTCTACACGTTTCTCCAAACCGATCATCCGGCGGATCCCCTCAAGTGAGACCCCCTCGGAAGACAGTTCCTGCACTCGCCGCAAACGGTCGATGTCCCGCTGCGAATAACGGCGATGCTTTCCCGCCTGACGCTTGGGCACAACCAAACCTAAACGGTCGTATTGCCTCAACGTCTGCGGATGCATCTGGGCAAGCTCAGCGGCAACGGAAATCACGAAAACAGGCGCGTCCCACTCGCCGTCCCGCCCGGAACCACGATCGAATCGTTTACTTGCTGATGCGTTCATCCACGCCTCCTTCCGTTACCTCGAAACATTCACCACAGCGCCGTGTTCAAAGCTGTGCCGTATCCAGGGCTTCGCAGTGTCTACAGTTTTGCTTGGGAAGCAATGCTAGCCCGCGGGTCCTCGCCGGCTGTAGCCTGCGCATAGTCCTCGATTGCTTTCTTCGCTTCCTCCGAGAGATCCTTAGGGACCACCACGTTGAGCACAACGTACATGTCGCCTGTGCGTTTAGACGTCTTCACGCCGCGGCCACGCAAACGCATCCGCTTGCCCGATGGGCTACCGGCTGGAACCTTCATCCGTACGTTCTCGCCGGAGATGGTTGGAACCGAGATCGTTGCACCTAAAGCGGCCTCGTTGAAGCTCACAGGGATCTCAACCGTGATGTCGTTGCCCTCACGCTTGAAGAACGGGTGTTCATTCACGCGCACCGTGACCATCAGGTCGCCGTTGCCGGCCGGGCCTGGTTCGCCCTTGCCTTTCGCGCGGATCGTCTGACCATCACGCACCCCGGCAGGTACGCGGATCTCGATCACTTCACCATCGCGGGTACGCAAACCGATCGTGGTGCCCTCAATGGATCCCTTGAAAGAAATCGTGGTCTCAGCCTTACGGTCGGCACCACGCTGCGGACGTTGCTGGAAGCCACCAAAGCCTCCGCCGCCGCCTCCGAACATGCCGCCGAGCAGATCCTCGAACCCGCCTGCGCCGCCACCGCCGGAGGAGTAACGGACTCGCTGCCCGCCACCGCCACCGAACACGTCCCCGAAGATGTCCTCGAATCCGCCGCCGGAACCACCGGCGCTAAAGCGAGCACCCGAGCCCATAGCGCGGATCGCATCGTACTCTTTACGCTGCTGCTCATCACTGAGCACCGCATAGGCTTCCGAGATGTCCTTGAACTTCTTCTCAGCCTCAGGGTTGTCCTTATTCGTATCCGGGTGATACTTGCGGGCCAACTTCCGGTAGGCCTTCTTAATATCGGCCTCACTGGCGTCCTTGGAGACGCCCAGCGCCGCGTAAAAGTCTTTTTCGACCCAGTCTTGACTGGCCATCGTGACGCCTCCTAGCCTCACTCAAAATCTATAAAAATCTATACCTACAACTATCGAAAACAGTCGACGGCGGGCTCAATAGACCTACCGTCTAGACCCGCCGCCGCACTGAATCATTTCACGCGATCATTTCCCGCGTTCACGTCACGTTTTATTCGCCGGTGGAAACCATGACCTGCGCTGCACGCAGAACACGGTCACCGCGTTTGAAACCGATCCTGAAGACCTGCCCCACGTGATCCTCCGGAACACCCTCAACGGGTTGGCGGAGCATCGCCTCGTGGATGGTTGGGTCAAACTCGACACCGGTTTGATCGATCCGTTCAAACCCGATGCTGGCCAGGGAACGCTCCAACTTATCGGCTATCGCCGCGAACGGTCCCTCTTCCAGATCACCGTGAGCACGAGCCGCATCGATATCATCCAGAACCGGAATCAAGCTAGCCACGGCCTTGTTGAGCCCCTCGTCGTGAGCGTTCTTCTTATCCCGCTCTACACGGCGGCGGTAGTTCGTGAACTCCGCCTGCAACCGTTGGAGGTCCTCTTTGTATTCGGCCGCGAGGCCCTCCGCATCCATGTCACCGGATGCGGAGGCCTCTTCGGCTCGTGCGGCGTCGTCGAGGATCTGCTGGGCTTGGCCCAATGCATCGGTGTCAGCGGTGCCTTCCTCCGGGGTGGCAGGGGCTTGTTCCTCGCCCGCTGCGTCTGGCCCGGTTTCTTCAGGCTGCTGATCGCCTAGGTTCTTCTCCTCGTTCGACATGTGCCACTACCTCACTTCTGGTCTTCGTCTTCGTCAACGACCTCGGCGTCTACAACGTCGTCATCATCCGAGCCGCCGGCGTCAGCCGCGCCTTCAGCGCCAGCCTCAGACTGAGCCTGTGCGTAGAGAGCCTCGCCCAGCTTGGTCTGGGACTGCTGCAGCTTCTCGAACTTGGCCTTGACCTCGTCGTCGTTGCCCTCAGGGGTTTCAAGTTCCTTCTTGAGCGCATCGACATCAGCCTGGACCTCGTTTTTGACGTCCTCCGGCAGCTTGTCAGCGTTGTCCTTGATGAGCTTGTCCACCGAGTAGGCCGCGGACTCTGCAGCGTTGCGGGTCTCGGCGGCCTCGCGGCGTGCCTTGTCCTCTGCAGCGTGCTCTTCAGCTTCCTTGACCATGCGGTCGATGTCCGACTGATCCAGCGAGGTGCCGCCGGTGATGGTCATGGACTGCTCGGTGCCGGTGCCCTTGTCCTTAGCGGAGACGTGCACGATGCCGTTGGCGTCGATGTCGAAGGTCACTTCGATCTGTGGCAGGCCGCGTGGTGCCGGGGCGATGCCGGTGAGTTCGAAGGTGCCCAGTGGTTTGTTGTCGCGAGTGAATTCGCGTTCGCCCTGGAAGACCTGAATCGACACGGATGGCTGGTTGTCTTCCGCGGTGGTGAAGGTCTCGGACCGCTTGGTTGGGATAGCGGTGTTGCGTTCGATCAGCTTGGTCATGACGCCGCCCTTGGTCTCGATACCGAGGGAGAGTGGGGTCACGTCGATCAGCAGAACGTCCTTACGTTCACCTGCGAGCACACCTGCCTGCAGTGCCGCGCCCATCGCGACAACCTCGTCTGGGTTGACGCCCTTGTTCGGCTCCTTGCCTGCCATTTCCTTCACGAGCTCTGCAACAGCTGGCATGCGGGTCGAGCCACCCACGAGAACGACGTGGGAGATGTCGCTGACCTTCACGCCGGCTTCCGCGATGACGTCATTGAATGGCTTGCGGGTCCGCTCAAGCAGATCTGCAGTCAGTTCCTGGAACCTAGCGCGGGAGAGGTGCTCGTCCAAGTGGACCGGACCCTCTGGGGTCACCGAGAGGTACTGCAGCGAGATATTGGTGCTGGTTGCCGAGGACAGCTCGCGCTTTGCCTGCTCTGCGGCTTCACGCAGACGCTGGAGAGCGATCTTGTCGTTGGACAGGTCAGCACCCTTGCTCTTGGCGGATTCGAGCAGCCAGTCGACGATGCGCTGGTCCCAGTCGTCACCACCGAGACGGTTGTCACCTGCGGTTGCGCGAACCTGAATGGTTGCGAAGCCGTCTTCATCCTTGCCAACTTCGAGCAGTGAGACGTCGAACGTACCGCCACCGAGGTCGTACACCAGAATGAGTTCGTCTTCCTTGCCCTTATCCAGGCCGTAAGCCAGGGCTGCCGCGGTTGGCTCGTTGACGATGCGGGACACCTTGAGGCCCGCGATCTCGCCGGCTTCCTTGGTTGCCTGACGCTCGGCGTCATTGAAGTATGCAGGGACCGTAATCACGGCGTCGGTGACCTTTTCACCGAGGTAATCTTCCGCATCGTGCTTGAGCTTCATCAAGATGCGTGCAGAGATTTCCTGCGCGGTGTACTTCTTGTCATCGATGTCGACGGTCCAGTCAGTGCCCATGTGGCGCTTGACGGAGAAGATGGTGCGGTCAACGTTGTTGACGGCCTGGCGCTTAGCAATGTCACCCACCAGGACCTCGCCACCCTTCGAGAAGGCAACCACAGATGGGGTGGTACGCGAACCTTCAGCGTTAGCGATCACGGTTGGCTCGCCAGCTTCAAGGATGGAGAGCACCGAGTTGGTAGTACCGAGGTCAATACCTACAGAACGTGCCATTGAATTCCTCTTTTCCGGCCGCTTGATCAACGGCCTTCATTTGTCTATTCGACTCAACGCTTGGGCTTCGTCCTTGATAGTTCACCGTCCGATGATTCACCAACCGAAGCCCCAAACCTGAGCCATCTGTACTCTAGTATGTAACATGAGCCGACTCTTGTCAACTTATCCTGAGTCACCTCAGCTCAACTTTGGTTTAGCTAGTCTGGACTCATGTTGGAAAACGACTCAACCACCGCCGGCCAGCCCGGCACCACAACGGAAAAGAACACCGCAGACCATGCCCCGTTCACAATCCTTGTGGTGTGCACCGGCAACATCTGCCGCTCCGCGATGGCCCACTACATGCTCCAAGACGCACTCGCCAACGCGGGCATCACCAACGTTCGCGTGGACTCTTGCGGCACATCGGATGAAGAAGCCGGCAACCCAGCCGACCCGCGCACCGAACAGATGCTCAACGAACTCGGCCTCACAGCGCAAGGGCACGTAGCCCGCCAACTCAACGACAACGACTGGGCAGCAACCGACCTGTTCCTCGCAGCCGACGTCCGCCACATCGAAACCCTGCGCGCACTCGCCCCGGCGGAAATCAACCGCTCCCGCATCCGCATGCTGCGCTCCTTCGAACCAGGCGCCACCCACCAAGACGAAACCAGCCTGCGCATGGCAGACCCCTGGTACGGCGACATCAGCGACTTCGAAATCACGCGCGAGCAAATCACCGCCGCGATCCCGGGAATCATCGAATGGGTACGCGAAGCAAGCCACTGATCCTCGCCCTCGACGGCCGCTCAGGGACAGGGAAAACACACCTGAGCTTGCGGTTGGCCGAATGGGCCCGGGACGCAGGGCTACACGGCGAGCGCCATAGCGTCGATGTGCTCCACCTCGACGAGCTCTACCCCGGCTGGGACGGCCTCGCCGCAGGCCTTGAAACCTACACGCAACAGGTCCTGCCCGCTCTCGTGCGCGACGGCAAGGCGATCTGGACACCCTGGAACTGGCACACCTCACGCCACGGTGCGCCCCGCACACTCGGGCCCGCGGACATCATCATCGTCGAAGGGGTCGGCGCCGGACACCCCGCCGCACGCCCCTTCCTCGCCGGAACACTCACACTCATGCTTGAGACCGCTGCCCGCAAAGAACGCGCACTCGCCCGCGACGGCGCAACCTACGCGCCCTACTGGGACACCTGGGCCGCTCAAGAAGAACAGCTACCCGCCGCAAGCGACGGCCCCAACGACATCAGCATCAGCGTCGATAACGGGAACGGCGACGTGCTCACCCAGGCCCGCACCTGGCTCACCGCGCTTACTGCACTCAGCTAACCAGCGCGCTACTGCACGACCGCAGTGAGGCGCGCTACGTTATCCAGCCAGCGTTCGATGCGTGAACGTGAAGCCCACGCTTCTTTCGTGAGTAGCTCCGATTCGGCTTTATACGAATCCATGATCTCGTTGAGAGAGGCCACACATTCACTGCCCAGCGTCAACACGGTGATCTCGTTGTTGAGACTGAAGGAGCGCATGTCCATGTTGGAGGAACCGAACACACCCACCGTGTCATCGACCGTGACGCACTTGGAGTGCAGGACATCCGGTGACGGGTACCGGTAAATCTCCACGCCCGCCTCCAACAGGGTGTCGTAGTAGGACTGTTGCGCGTGGTTGGTGATCTTGTTATCGCCCTCGCGGCACAGATACAGTTCCACATCCACCCCGGCTTGCGCGGCAGTCGTCAACGCATATAGCAACGAATCGTCCGGAACCAGGTATGGGGTCGTGATGCGCACCTGCCGTCTGGCGTTATAGATGAGCGTGTTGAACATGCGCAGATTGTTCTCCTGCGGATAGCCCGGCCCAGAAGGGATCATCTGCGCGAGCGTGTCCGCGGGGCGGTCGTGTTCGGCGAACTGGAGCTGATCGAACACTTTCTTACCGGATTCGAGATACCAGTCTGTAGCAAAGATGAGGTCGAGGTGGTCCACCATCGGGCCTTCGATGCGGGCCATCATGTCGATCCATTCGCGCCCCTTGCGGTGCGCGGAACGGCGCAGGTAACTTGGTTCGATCAGGTTGATCGAACCGGTCATGCCCACCCGGCCATCGACCACCAGGATCTTGCGGTGGTTACGTAGGTCCGGGCGGCGCCAACGCCACTTAGACGGCGCGATAGGCAGCATGCGGTACCACTCGACGCCCGCTTCCGTGAGGCGTTTCTTCATCTTCCGATAGCCAGGCAAACGCCAGCTGCCGATCTGGTCGAAGAGGAAACGCACCTTGACCCCACGAGCAGCAGCCCTCTCGAGCGCTTTGAACACCGGCTCCGTGTATTCCTGGTCAACACCGGCGATATAGAACTCGACGTGCACGTAGTCGTTGGCGGAGTCGATGTCCTCGGCCATCGTCTTCAGGATGTTCTTATAGTCGGCGTCGAAGCGGAAACGGTTACCACCAGCCAGGGGGTAGCCGGTCAGGTTCTGGTTGAGTTCGGAAACACTCGTGACCCAGCGCGGGAAATGGCCGGGAACTCTATCGAGCGGGTCCGGTCCGACCGCCGTCATGATCTCCCGGTTGACGGCCTCTTGGCGTTCACGCCTCGGCCTGTTGAGCCGGTGGGAGCCGAACAACAAGAAAATAATCAGGCCGACGTAGGGCAACAGGAAGATCGCAAGCAGCCACGCCATCGCGGTGGTGGGGCGGCGGCCACCAGGCACAATACCGAGCATCGCGATACGGATCAGCAAGTCCACCGTGAGCAACGTGTACGTGAGCCACTCAGGCCAATTCGCTGGCAAAAGCCAGATATCGCCCATCCGGGAGTCCTCTCGCGTTCGTTCCCTGTCGTCGCCGCATCAACCGGCCCGCATGTGAGCCGCCTCAATAAATACCGATACGTGTAACTCTATCTGTGAACGCGCTGTACACCGGTACGCTGAGACAATAATCCTTTGTGGCGGCCTACACGCGGAGGTCTCATGAGCCAGCAGAAGAAGCCGAATTCGATGGTCGCGGTGTGGATCGAACCCTGTACAGTAGCTGCGCCAGGGCGAGCAGCCTCCGATGCGCCGGCGGCTGTTGATGCGGGCGCGGGTTGGTCTGTTCGTTGCGTTGATCCTGCGGCGGGCTGGCTGCGGCTTGACGATGCGGGCGTGACCCGCGGTGACGGCGTATTCGAGACATTGCTGTACCGGCGCGGCAGGATCCGGTCTGTGATCGAACATTTGGCGCGGATGGAGCGCTCGGCAGCGGCGCTTGCTCTCGAGATTCCGCCGGCCGCAGTGTGGGAGCACGCAATCGCGCTGGGCCTGGATGCGTTCTTAGGTCAGGATGCGGATGGCGAACCCGAGGCGTCCATCCGTTGCGTCGCAACCCGCGGAGCTCCTGGCACAGGCCCCGCGTGCTTTGTGACTCTCTCCCCCGTCCCTGCGAGGGATCCGGACCCGAAACCGATCAAGGTTCTGACCCTTGATCGCGGATACGATTCGGGCGCGGCACAGCGCGCCCCGTGGCTGTTGTTGGGCGCTAAGACACTCTCTTATGCGGTCAATGTTGCCGCGTTGACGTACGCGAAGAAGCACGGCGCCGATGACGCGATCTTCGTGACCAGCGACGGTCTCGTCCTCGACGGCTTGACCGCCTCCGTGGTCGCCTCGTATCGCACCGACAACAGCAACGCTGGCCACACCATCGGCGGCAGCGGCAACAGCAACGATGGGGGCTCCGTAGTTCTCCGTACACCGAGCGTCGAGGCTGGTGGCCTCGCTGGCACAACGGTCGCGGCGGTTTCTGAGGCCGCCCGCGCCCTCGACTGGGAGGTCGAGGCGGTTCCGATGCGGCCTGCCGACCTGCTCACGGCGGATGCGTTGTGGCTTGCGAGCTCGGTCAAGATGCTACGCCCGGTCTCGCATGTGGATGGGGTTGAAGTCGGTGTGGATGCGCAATTACATCGGATTCTTTCCCACGCGCTCGAACAAACGCTGTAGTGTGGAACCCGTGAATGCTTTGAACAAGATTTTCGCGTCCATCTTTTCGCTCGTTGCGGGAATCGTGGGTTCCCGTGTTCTGGAGAACGTATGGGCCCAGGTCACTGGTGCCGACGCTCCAACGAAGAAGAACAAGGAAGCCCGCGAAGAAGCCTCCGCTACCCGCGTTGCCCTGTTTGCGGCGATCTCCGCTGGCATGATGGCTTTGATCCAGACCTCGATCGAGCAGGGCTCTAAGAAGGCCGCCAAGCGCTCTAAAGACAACCCGGAAGAAATCTAAACCCTCCCGGACAAAGATGCACTGCTCCCCATGAGTTGGGCTGTTGACACAGCCCAACTCATGGGGAGCAGTGCTCGTATCAGCGAAACCGCCGAGGCCCCAATACGTGTACGGAACGCCTAATTCGTCAGCAGTGACATCGACGCGAGGCCACTCAATATTGCTCTAGCGCTGTCAGTTGTGGCGGTCATATCCGCCTCGTGATCACTGCTCAACTCACTGATCACTGCCCTAGTGATGGCCGTCGACTTCCGCCTGGACAGCCGTCGGGTGATGCAACGCTTCACCTCGCGGCGTGCGGTGGTCTTCCGCGTCCTCGGCGGCCTTCACCACGGCCTCAAGGTCGTCCTCGATCAGCGTCGCCCGCTTCAGATGCTTAGAACGGTACGCGGCACGCCCCACCATGTGAGCCGAGACCGGGTTGGTCAGAAGCATCATGAGCCAGATCAACGCCAAAACC
This sequence comes from Pseudoglutamicibacter albus, assembly GCF_031458175.1. Lineage (NCBI taxonomy): Bacteria > Bacillati > Actinomycetota > Actinomycetes > Micrococcales > Micrococcaceae > Pseudoglutamicibacter > Pseudoglutamicibacter albus. Next base: position 1,748,739 of record NZ_JAVDXX010000001.1, read on the forward strand.
GGGATCCACTGCCACACCGTGGTCTTGATCGCTACCGCAAGCAGCATCATCAACAGCCCCAAAACCTGCGGTTTAGCCGCCGAGTGCATACGGGACAGCACGTCAGGGAACGTGAGCATACCGATCGCCGCAGACAAGCTCATGAGGCTACCGCCGATCATCAAGACCGCGGCGACGATGTCCCAAAACAGCATCCAGTTCACGCCGAATCACCCCGCTCAGCCGGCGCCTGCGCTGCCGGAGCCTGCGCTGCGCCCGGCGTCGCGTCCCCGGCGGCGTCCGTGCCCGTTCCTTCAACGGGCATCTGAGTCGCAGCAGAAGAGGCCGTGACGCGGGCGACCGTCACCGAACCTAAGAAGCCGATCACCGATGCCAAGAAGACCATCGGCAACGAAGAGAAATCACTCGATACTGCCATCCAAATCAACAGGCCGCACGAGATAATCACCAGCAAAACATCCGAGGCGATAATCCGGTCCAGAAGCGAAGGCCCCCGCACAATACGCACCACCGTCAAGATGGCGGCCAAACCCAATATGACCGCAGCCACCATCGCGGCCCAGCCGAACCAACCGTATTCAGTCCACCACATCATCGGGCGTCACCTCCCTTACCGCGCTGAGCATCGACTGCTACATCCACCGAATGCCAGCCATCAGCTTCACGACGCGCAGCGACCAGCTCACGCGCCACACGTAGCTCCTCTTTACGCAACAGATCCAGCTCCGCGCGCGAACCCATCACATAGATCAGCCGTCGCTCGATCTCCAGGACATCGGCCCGGAACCTGTTCGCGTCTTCCGTGTTCCTGATCCCCAAAACATGCAGGTACAGCGTCCCGTGGCGGCGATCAACATCCACCACGAGTGAGCCCGGGATCAGCGAAGCCACATGTCCCACCGCGGTCATCAGCAAGTCGTCACGGGTACGCAACGGAACCTCAACCACGGCGTTCGTGACGTCCTTGCCCTGCCTCCAGGAAACCCACGTGACCTGGAGCGAACCAGAGACAATCTGTCCCACAAACCAGCCGAGGAACGCTAACCCACGCACCGGCGAGAAACGGCCCGAAAGCACCACCGGCGGCAAACGGAAAACCCGGACGATCAGCAGCGAGAGCGCCAACCCGAACAGTATGTTCGCCAACGCGAAGGACTGCCACAGGATGCACCACAGCACCACGAGCCACACCAGCAGGGGTAGCTCGACCAGCAGGCGGCGCGTCATTTTCCCGAAACGCTTCACTTGCCTGCACCACCTTCACTGGATCGGTTGGCTTCACCGGACGGGTTCTCCAGCGTGCGCCGTTCACCATCTGTTGGGCCGCCGCGTTCCGGTTCGGCGCGATTCGAGGCCTCGTACACGGCCACGCGGTACTCCTTGCCCTCGAGCATCGCGGCTGATGCTTTATCAGTCAGCTGGAACAGTGGGCCCGCGAAGATCGTCAAAGACAACGATGCGCACACCAGCGCCGCTGTAGAACCGACCATGATGCCTGGCAGGACCTTGACATCGCCGCGGTCTGAATAACGCGAATCCGGGAACTGGGCTACCGCCTCGTAGGTGCGTACGCGGCGGAACTTCTTGTTCATCGCCTCAAGCAGCATCGGGTCCGCGTCCTCAGCGTCCTCAGCACGCCGCCAGAACGCACGGTTCCATACGCGAGCCACCGCGACCAGCGTCAGCAAGCTCGTCAGCAGCGAGGCAGCGATGTTGACCCACGCCATCGCCGTACCGTCCTCGACACCACCGATGACCAAGCCGACCTTGCCGATGAAGCCTGAGAACGGCGGGATACCGGCTAGGTTCATGGCTGGGATGAAATATAGGACCGCCAAGAACGGAGCGAGCTTAGCGAGCGAACCCAGCCTCTCGATGTTCGAGGTGCCGCCGCGCCGCTCAATCAACCCCACGACCATGAACAGCGAGGTCTGAACCAAAATATGGTGCGCCACATAATAGATTGCCGCCGCATAGCCGGTTTGTGTGCCCAGCGCGATACCGAAAACCATGTAGCCGATGTGGCTGGTGAGCGTAAACGAAAGCATACGTTTGATCTCGGTCTGGACCAGCGCACCCAGAATTCCGACGATCATCGTCAGCACCGCGACCCACATCAGAAGAGCCGAAAGATCGTTGTCCCGGAACAGCAGCGTCTCGGTACGCACAATCGCGTACACGCCCACCTTGGTGAGCAAGCCCGCGAACACCGCCGTGACCGGCGCCGGAGCGGTCGGATACGAGTCCGGCAGCCAGAAACTCAGCGGGAACACCGCCGCCTTGACACCGAACGCGATCAAAACCATCAGATGCAGCAACGTTTGGGTTGTCGGACCGAGCTGAGCGATCTTATCCGAAACATCCGCCATCGAAACCGTGCCCGTCGCGGCATAGATCACGCCGATCGAAATCAGGAACAGCATCGAAGACACAACCGAAACAACAACATAGGTTGTACCGGCGCGGACACGCTCAGCGGAACCACCCAGCGTGATCAACACGTAGGAGGCTGTCAGGAAGATCTCGAAACCCACATACAGGTTGAACAAGTCACCGGCGACAAACGCGTTAGAGACGCCCGCGACCAAGAACATGTAGGTCGGGTAGAAAACCGAGATCGGGCCATCACCGTTCTGGTCCGTATAGCCCTGTCCCGTCGCATAAATCAGCACCGCAAGCGAAACCACATTCGAGACCACCAGCATCAAGGCCGCGAACTCGTCCACCACCAGCGTGATGCCAAACGGTGGAGCCCAGCCACCCATCGTGACCGCGGCAGCACCCAACGAATAAGACCGCAACAGCAACACGAAACCGATCAGCAACGCAAGCGACAGCGTTGTGATCGAAACCAACCGTTGAGCACGCGGGGAACGCTGGAACACGAACGTCAACGCCGCGCCCAGGATCGGCAGCACAACCACCAGCGGAGTCAGCGAAACAACATCGAAAGGCAACGCTTCCCAATTCATCAGCGCTCACCCTTCTCTTGCTCTTCGCGTTCAGCTTCCCGCGCCTTCTCGGTCATGTATTCATCAACAACCCTGCGCGCCTCCGCACGTGTCCGCGCAGCCTGCGCCGGTGTGCAGTTCTCAGGGTCCTCACCCAGGCCGCCATCGTCATCGGAATCAACTTCATCCTGGGTCGCGAACTCCGAATCCTCAACGGGCATCTCGCCGTCCTCTTCAGGGTCGTGCACAATGCCTTCCTGCGAAACGCGCACGTCTTCGGCGTCGGCCTGGATCTCATCGGCACGCGAAAGCCACCACGAACGGTAGATCAAGCCCAGCAAGAAAGCCGTGACGGCGAAGGAAATCACGATCGCGGTGAGGATCATCGCTTGCGGGAGTGGATCCGAATAATCCTCCGCAGGCACTTCCCCACCTACCAGCGGGGCCAAGCCTCCCGGCCCGCCGGCCGTCAGAATCAAAACATTGACGCCATTGCCCAACAAGAGCGTGCCCAACAAAACCCGGGTCAGGGTGCGCTCAAGCATCAGATAGATGCCCGCGGAGACCAACACCGCGACCATCAACAGCATCGTCACATCGATCGTCATCGGGTCACCTCCGAACCTGCACCGGTACCCTCAGCTGAACCGTCGCCCAGCCCGCCTCGCATCATATTCTGGCCGCGGACCGCTTGCCCCTCGAAACCAACCAACGCTTGTTTCGCCTCACGTACGTGATGGATTTCGGCGTCCAAGCGCACATCGAGCTCCGAACCGAGGGATTCCACCACATCCAAAACCAAGCCCACCACGATGAGGTACACGCCGATATCGAAGACCGTTGAGGTCACAAAGTGGTGTTCACCGAAGAACGTGAAATCGATGACCGCGGATTGGAAGATCTGCCCGCCGAAGAACAGCGGCACAACGCCTGAGATGACCGCGAGCGTCAAACCCGTACCGAGCAGCGCGCCCGGACCCACACGGATCGCTTCTGCGAGCTCAACGCGGCCTCCGGCGAGGTAACGCAGCACGAGCGCAAGACCTGCGAGCAACCCGCCTGCGAAGCCACCGCCTGGCGAATTGTGGCCCGCGAACAGCAGATAGATCGAAAACAGAACGAACGCGTGGAAGATCAGGCGGGTGATGACCTCGATGATGATCGAGCGGCGCTCCGGCGCCAGCGTCCGGCCGGCCACGAGCCACGCCGAGGAGGATCCCGAGCGGTCATCGTCGAGGAACACGCTCGCGACACGCTGACGCACCGGCGAGGCATAGACCGTGCCGATCGAACCGGTGTCCACGCTGCCGACCCTCGTCCTATCCGCGCCGCGAGCCACCACGAAAATCAGCGATGCAACACCGGTTGCCGCGATCGCGAGCACCGTGATCTCACCAAAGGTATCCCACGCGCGAATGTCAACGAGCGTCACGTTCACGATGTTGTGGCCGTGCCCGCCATCGACTGCCAGCTGTGGATACTTCAACGAGATCGGGTCAGCGGTCCGGGCAGCCATCGCGAGCCCTCCGGCAACCGCAGTGAACACGCCGAACGCGACCGCAACCAGAAGTTGCATGCTGCGGCGTCTCCGCGGGCGAGCCTGCCACACCGAAGCCGGCAAAACACGCAAAGCGAGCAGGAACACGATCAACACGATCGTCTCAACCAAAAGCTGAGTCACAGCCAGGTCCGGTGCGCCGTGGAACGCGAACAAAGCAACCATGCCCGAGCCGGTCAGCGAAACCATGAGCACACCCATGAAACGCCGGCGAGACCGCATCGCAGCGACCGCGCCGACCGCCATCACAACAAGAATCAAAACGTTGACGAGCTTGGTTGTGAACACCAGGGTTGTGCTCTGTTCGCCGCGGTCGAAGGAGACGCCCCCGCCGATCAGGACCCCGACGGTCGGCACCAGTAGCGCAGTCGCGATGATCACGGTGAGGTAGTAGGAAAGCTGGCCGCGCTGCAGTGCGGCGGTCACGCGGTGAGCGGTCCAGTCGATCCCGCTGATGATGTAGCGGTAGGTGCGTTCACCGTCGATGAGCGCCGGTACGCGTGCCTGTAGCTTGGATACAGGTTCCCGGGCGAAGAACATGATCAAACCGAGCGCGACGATCCCTGCGGTGATCGCAAGCTCGATCGTGAACCCGTGCCATAGCTCAAGCGGCGCGGTGTGCGGTTCCGCTTCCGGGAAGACGTTGGCGGCTGGGCTCAGCAGCGCATCGGCAGGCCCTGGGAGGAACCCGAGTGCCGCGCTCGCAAGCGTCAAGACAGCGATGGGCACCGCCATGGTCGGTAGTGTCCAGCTGATCGGGGTTGGCTCAACCCCTGGCTTGGTAGCGAAGGAACCCCACACGAAGCGGGCGGCGTATGCGAAGGTGATGACCGCGCCAATCGCGAACACGAGGGTCACGAAAGTACTCGCGCTGGTTGGCGCATCGATGAGTGCGGCGAGCGCGGTTTCTTTAGCGATGAACCCGAACGTGACAGGAAGCCCAGCCATCGACCCCGCGGAGATCACGGCGCACACGAACAGGACGGGGCGTGCCTTCCACAGCCCGGAGAGGTTCCGTAGATCGCGGGTACCGGTTCCGTGGTCGATCGCACCGACAATGAGGAAGAGCGCGGATTTGAACAGACCGTGCCCGAGCATGAGGGCGAGCCCACCGAGCATCGCTGATGGGGTACCCATCCCGATGACCGCGATGATGAGGCCAAGCTGGGACACGGTCCCGTAGGCAAGGACGAGCTTGATGTCAGTTTGACGCAGTGCGCGCCAGCCACCCAGCAGCAACGTATAGAGACCGAAGCCGACGGTGAGCAGCGTCCAGCCCGGAACGTCCGAGAACCCGGGCGCCAATCGAGCCACTATATAGACGCCGGCTTTGACCATTGCGGCCGCGTGCAGGTAGGCAGAAACCGGGGTTGGAGCGGCCATAGCGCCCGGGAGCCAGAAGTGGAACGGGAACAGTGCGGACTTAGAGATCGCACCAACCAGGATCAGGATGATCGCCGCGGTGACTACAGCGTTGGATGGGGTGATGGGGTTGGGGCCGGTGAGGTCCCCGGTCATCATGAGGATCTCAGAGAGCCGGAAGGTTCCGGCCGTTACTCCGAGCATCACGAGCCCACCGAACATCGCAAGCCCACCAGCGGTGGTCACGATGAGCGCGGTGAGTGCGGAACGGCGTGCTGAGAGCCTCGAGCGGGCGTAACCGATCAGCAGATAGGACAAGATGGTGGTCATCTCCCAGAAAATAAAGAGGGAGATCAAGTCATCTGAGGTCACAAGGCCGAACATCGCGGCCGCGAACGCAGTCAGTTGGGCTGCGAACGGGCCGATCGAGGCGTCTTCAGATTTGAAATAGCGGGCGCAATACAACAACACGAGCGCGCCCACGCCGAGGATCAAAAAGCTCAGAACCGCAGCCAGCGGATCCAAGCGGAAAGCGAATTCCACATCGAACGTAGGAATCCACGTATATTCCTCTTGAGGAATAAGATCTTGCCCGACGGTTCCCGGGGCCAGCACCCCCAGTTTTCCGGGCATTCCACGCACAGCCACCACAGCGAGCCACACGAGGCCCGCTGCCGGAACAAGAGCCAAAAGATAGAAGGCATTCCTACCGATCCAGCGCACTAAAAACGGGGCTATAAACGCCGCTAGGAACAGTGCAAGCAGGACCGGAAGCACGGTTTCACCTTACATATAGAAGTGCGTTACACGCCGGGACTGCCCAACCAAACAATCCACAATGCTCTTTCATTCTACAGAACACCGCCATAGGCTCTTCACATGAACACAAGACCGGCTGCCCCATACACGTATGGCCAGGGGACTAAAAAACAGGTTTTCACGTGGTCCTTATGGGACTGGGGCGAGGGCGTCACCAACGCCATCATGCTCACGTTTGTGTTCACCGTTTACCTGACATCTTCGGCGTTTGGCGACCCGGATGCCAACGCGTCATCACTTGCGTTAGCGGTCGCGCTCACGGGCGCGGTGATCGCTCTCACGGCACCAGTCTTGGGGCAACGGGCCGACCGCAGCGGTAAACGCAAACACTGGCTTGGCTTCCACACTGCGGTAATTGTGCTCGCGACCGCCGCATGTTTCTTCATCAAGCCAGACCCTGCATACCTATGGCCGGGTATCTTCCTGATCTGTGTCGCGACGTTCTTCAGCGAGATCGCGAGCGTGAACTATTACGCAATCCTCCCCCAGATCGCACCGAAGGAAAAGATCGGCCGGATCTCCGGCATTGGCTGGGCTTTCGGCTACCTGGGCGGGATCGTATCCCTCGCCGTGGTCTTGTTCGTGTTCGTCCAGCCTGCGACCCCTTGGTTCGGTTCAAACCCCGACGAGGGCTTCAACATCCGCCTGGTCGCTGTATTTTGTGCCGTGTGGATGGCGGTGTTTTGCGCACCGATGTTCTTCACCATCCCGGAGATCCCCGCAACGCCGGGACCTAAAACGAGCTGGCGTGAGTCTTATGTATTACTGTGGCGCAGCATCAAGGGCTTGTGGCATAGGGACCGACCGACGTTGTGGTTCCTGTTGGCTTCTGCGGTGTACCGGGATGGTTTGGCGACTGTTTTCACGTTCGGCGGGATCATCGCGGGAACGGTGTTCGGGATGAGCACGGCCGAGGTGATCATGTTCGCGCTGGTTGGCAACATGGTCGCGGCAGCTGGCGCGTTCATTGGCGGTTGGCTCGACGACGTTGTGGGCCCGCGCGCGGTGATCATGACTGCGCTGTTCGGGCTGATCGGTGCCGGTCTGGGCGTGTTGTTCGCTCAGCACAGCTGGCAGTTCTGGATTTTCGGGCTCGTCCTGTGCCTCTTGGTAGGCCCGGCACAGTCCTCTTCCCGCGCGTTGCTCGCCCGCCGTACCACCGAACACACCGCGGGCGAACTCTTTGGTCTCTACGCGACCACGGGCCGCGCCGTCACTTTCCTCGGCCCGGCACTGTTCGGACTCTCAAGCTTCGTTGCGTCGAACATCATGGACAGCGCAGGTGTGACCGGTAGCGCTACCCGCTACGGCATCGTAGGCATCCTTGTGATTTTCGTGGTCGGGATCGTGTTGTTCTCGCTCGTGCCTGGCATCAAACGTGAAGACACCACTGTCCATGAGGACGCATCCGCGCGCGTTGCGAAATAGCCGGCACTAGGCGGCGCTAGGCGGCATGGAAACGCCGCGGGCTGCCTAGTATTCGATGCCGCCTAGTCTTCTATGTTGCCTAGTCTTCGATGCGGGTGCGGTGGAAGTTCAGGTGTGAACGCGAGGCTGTAGGGCCGCGCTGACCCTGGTAGCGGTTGAGGTATGGGCCGGTTCCGTATGCATGTTCGGCGGGTGAGGAGAGCTGGAAGAAGCACAGCTGCCCCACTTTGGAGCCGGGCCACAGCATGATCGGCAGGGTCGACATGTTGGATAGTTCCAAGGTGACGTGCCCGGAGAAGCCTGGGTCGATGAACCCTGCGGTCGAGTGGGTCAGCAGACCGAGCCTGCCGAGTGAGGATTTACCTTCGAGGCGGGCAGCGATATCGCCGGGGAGGGTCACTTTTTCGTACGTGGCGCCCAGCACGAATTCACCGGGGTGCAAGATGAACGGCTCGTCCGCATCAACTTCAACCAGGCGGGTCAGTTCCGCTTGCTCTGTTGAAGGGTCGATGTAGGGGTACTTGTGGTTGTCGAACAACCGGAAGTAGCGGTCCAGGCGCACATCCACGCTGGAAGGCTGGACCATGTCCTCGCCTCGTGGTTCGAGCGCGATCTTACCGGAATCTAGGGCCTTACGAATATCACCATCTGAGAGCAACACAGGCCCAGAATATCGCGTGTGCACGCTCCCCTGCGTGAGGGTTGCATTCCCGCGAGGAATTTCGGAACCTCGGCAACTGCATCGGCGGCATTAACCGGCGCCCTTTAATCTGACATAGTAAAGAGGTGCGTAGCGGGTGCGGCGTTTCCGACCGAACGCGTTCACGCTGCGCCCATTCAACCGGCACTAAACCAGCACTTAACCAGGAGGATCAGCTCGTGGTAGGCAGGCATGCTGCGGCGTCGACACAGCGCATCCCGCGCTGGGTTATTCCTGCGGGTGCGATGCTGGCTGTTCTCGCGCTGGTCTTGGTGTTCGTTCTCCCCCGCTTCACATCTGGCCCTACCAACGATGCTTCGGGCACCTCAACCGGGGCGTTCAGCGACACGAAGCAGCGGGCCGGAGCGAACGCATCGGGCACTGATAGTGATGGGCGTGGCGCTGACGATGATCGCGGCAGTATCGCAGGGCCGGAGGTCACCGCCCCGGCTTCAGAATCTGAGTCAAAAGAGCGCGAGAAGAAACAGAAGCGTTCAAAGAAGCCGAACGATAAGGACTCGAAAGACTCCGCGGGAGGCAGCCCGGAGATCCCGAGTGACCCCAAGAACATCGAGGTTCTGGCGAATAAGAAGCGCCCCATAGAGCCGTTGACGTACGCGCCGACCGACCTCGTGAGTATCGGTAGCGGGCAGAGCCTGCGTAGCGAGGCGGCGAAGGCGTATAAGAAGATGCGGGACGCCGCGGCAGCCACGGGCGTGAGGTTCCATCCCATCAGCGGTTACAGGTCATACAGCCAGCAGGCGGCCACATATAACCATTGGAAAGCGACATACGGGCAGCAACACGCGGATTCGGTTTCCGCAGCGCCCGGCACGAGCGAGCACCAACTAGGGCTGGCCGTGGACGTGACCGATGGGATCTGTAAACTGCGGCGATGCTTCGGCAACACCGAGGCCGGCCAGTGGGTCGCCAAAAACGCGCACAAATACGGTTTCGTGATTCGCTACCCGGAAGGTAAAACCGACATCACCGGTTACTGGCCCGAGCCGTGGCACCTGCGCTACGTAGGGGTGGACCTCGCTAAAGAGCTCACAACGAAAGGGCTAACACTCGAGGAACACTACAAATGGAAGCCTGATAAATAGTGCGTCGTTTGCTCACGGTGGGGTTGAGCTCCGGTAGGTTGGAACTATGAGCACACATGAGCCAGACTCACACGAGAACCAACAGCCTGAGCAGGTAGAACAGCCTGAACAGCTGGATCAGGTGACCCCGGCTGAACAGCCAGTGCAACAAGAAGAAGCCGAGCACGCTGAGGAAGCCGCGCAGACGGAAGAGTCCGTGCCAGCTGAAGCGGCCGCGCATGTTGAAGATGTTGAGCCGGTTGAGGATGCTGGGCTTGCTGAGGACACTGGGCTTGCTAAGGATGAGGAGCCGGCGGAGCAGCTCGAGGATACTGAGTCTGCCGAGCAGGCCGAACAGTTTCAGGGTGATGAGCACGCTGACGAGACGGAAGCTGCTGAACCTGAAGACGGTGAGCGTGTTCTGGATGCGAGCGAGCTTGAGCCGTTCAATGACATTGAGCGTGTGATTCTCGAGGGTTCTGAGGGCAAGCTGGCTAGCAACGAGGTGCTCTCCAAGATCGCCGCCGCGAACCTGTTCTTCCTCACCGAGGAAGAGGTTACGGATGAGCAGCAGGAAGTTCAGCCGCTGCTGTTGCAGGGCCCCGACGAGAAGACCGTGCTCGCGGTATTCACTCACCCTGCCCGTGTTGCCCAGCAGTTTGTTGACATGGCGCCGTACGCGGTCCGCATGCCGGGTTTGCAGGCGTTCCAGCAGGCTGTAGGCGTGGGTATCGCGATCAACCCTGGCCACCCCATCGGGCTCGTGCTGGATGCGGAGTCTGTTGAGAATATCCGCGAGGTCCTCAACAGCTAAGCGGCTACCGCAACACGTTTTGGAAAAACGACGTGTGGCGTGCCAGAATCGGAGAGTTCACCCAGCTGGGGTGAACACACGCGGGTGTAGCTTAATGGTAAAGCTCTTGCTTCCCAAGCAAGCGACGCGGGTTCGATTCCCGTCACCCGCTCTAGAAAACGCCGGCTTTTCAAAGCCGGCGTTTGCGTTAACGGATACTTCCTGCGGGAGGTAGTGTGTAGGTAATCGTTCAGCCCGCCTCGACTCCGGGTTAAGGGTCAAAATGTGTGTCTGGTTTGGGTGTGTTGCGGGGGTTAGATGTGGCCTTTTTGGATGCCGATTGAGTGTGTGTAGGTGGTGTCGATAGCGTTGTCGTAGAGGGCTGGTCGTCCTGTTTGGTGGTCGGCTTGGTTCTTGTTGTGGGTCAGGGCTGGTACTTTGGCGAGTTGGTTTTGGCCCCAGTTGGACTGCCTGGCGATTTCTGTTGGATCGTCAGGCAGTTCTGTTTTCTGGTAGAGCCACCATTCCAGCATTTTTCGTTGGTGTTCTCCGGTTCTGCCGCGGTGGGTGCGGGTGAGCAGTTTCAGTTCGGCGTTGATCGCGCCTTCAAGGCTGTTGGTGGTGGATTTGATGCGGTGCCGGTGCTGTAGTTCGGTCGGTGGGTTGAGGTAGGTGAACAGGAGGTTGTTACGCCATAGGTGTAGCAGGCTGTTGTAGGCCTTACGGGTGTTCGGGTGTGTCCAGGCCCAGTGGCGTTGTTGGGTGATTGGGTCTGTGGTGAAGGTTTTCTGGTTGAGCCATCTCCGGTAGAAGGTGCCGTATTCATGGAGTTGCCTCGCCCAGGTGGCTGCTTCATCCAGGGTGGTGATCCGGGTCAGGTTCCGTGCTAGTTGATAGATCGCTTTGCCCGCATCGGTACGCGGGTGTGAGGTGGTGTAGCGTCGTACAACTCGTTGTGCATGCACCAGGCAGCGTTGGATCACGGTGGCAGGCCAGCATTTCTTGATAGCGCTGGCGGCTCCTTGTCCTCCATCGATGACAGCGATCACTGGTGCGGGGATACGTTGAAGTAGTCGTTGGTAGTCCAGGCTGGTTTCACGCTTGCACCAGTGCCAGGCCAGGACATGATCGAAGGTGGCTGCCACGATAAGACACCCGGCACCGGTGTAGGTTCCATCGATAAAGATCTGGTCATAGATCGTCCCGGCGTGTTTGATCATCGGGTCGGGTACTTCAACCAGCCAGCACCAGCTAAACCGTCGCTTCAACGTCGAAGGGCTCACCCCGGCCTGTTGTGCGGTGTCTTTCAAGCTACGGGTCGAGGTGCAGTGAGCGATGAACTGCTTGAACACTGCTGCTTTGGTGATGTCAGTCCGGGTTTTGGTGCTTGAGGCTCCACAGAGTTTGCACCGCCACCTTGTCCTACCTTGTGTGGTGGTGCCATTGCGTTTCATATCGCCACCGCAGTGGCATCGTGGTCTGTTCTTCGGCATCCAGCCACCACACCACTAGCCGGTAGCACATCAAGGGCACCACACCGAGGAATGAACGCTCACACCACCGATATATGCCCAGCAGCCATATATATCCGCTGAAACCCGCGCCAACACAGCCGAAAACACCAACCCCAGACACACATTCTGACCCTTAACCCTCGACTCCGGTCGAGAGTGGGCTGGATCTTTTCTACCGAAAAGCCATCCCGGGACACGGTGGCGCGTTCCTTTAGGTCAGCTGTGTTTCTCCTCACGGTTTACTGCTAGCATTCTCGAAATACTCGTTCTTTTTCTTCTAGCCTCGAGGACGCACCATGGCTACACATCATGAGAATAGCGGCGACGCAGTTACCACCCCGGCGGGCAAGCCGCACCTGACAAAGGGCAACCTTACCGCGCTGATGGGCGCCATGTTCTTGATGGCGACCTCCGCCATCGGGCCAGGTTTCATCACTCAGACCACCAACTTCACGGTCCAACTGGGCGCTGCGTTCGCGTTCGCGATCCTCGTGTCCATCCTCGTGGACATCGCGGTGCAGTTGAACGTGTGGCGCATCATCGGCGTATCCGGCCTGCGCGCGCAAGAAATCGGCAACAAGGTCCTGCCCGGTGTGGGGTGGGTCCTCGCGATCCTCGTGTTCATCGGTGGACTCGTGTTCAACATCGGCAACATCGGCGGTACCGGCCTCGGCGTCAACGCGATGTTCGGCTGGGATCCGCGCATCGGCGGCGGGATTTCCGCGGCGATCGCGGTCCTCATCTTCCTCTCCAAGTGGGCCGGCATGGCCCTGGACCGCATCGTGGTGCTACTCGGCGCGATCATGATCCTGCTGATGCTCTACGTCGCGATCGTCTCCGCCCCACCCGTCGGCGAGGCCCTCAAGAACACCGTGATGCCTGAGCAAGTCGATTTCCTGGTCATCACCACTCTGATCGGCGGGACGGTGGGCGGCTACATCACGTTCTCGGGCGCGCACCGCATGATCGATTCCGGCATCAAAGGCCCCGACGCTGTACGGCAGATCTCCGTCAGCTCGGTGCTCGGCATCATCGTGACCGGTATTCTGCGCGTGCTGTTGTTCCTCGCGATCCTCGGCGTCGTCGCAACCGGCGTGACACTCGCGCAAGACAACACCGCGGCTGACGCGTTCTACCACGCGGCCGGGGAGATCGGTCTGCGGATGTTCGGCGTGATCCTGTGGGCGGCCGGCCTCACCTCCGTGATCGGCGCGTCCTACACCTCGGTCTCCTTCATCACCAAGCACGACTCCAGCCCGCGTCTACGCAACATCCTTACCGTCGCGTTCATCGCGGTGTGCGCGATCACCTACCTCATCATCAATCAGGCCCCACAAACCCTGCTGATCTTCGCTGGCGCGTTCAACGGCCTGATCCTCCCTATTTCGATGACGGTGCTGCTTTACGCTGTATGGCGCCGGAGCGATCTGCTCAACGGCTATAAATACCCGGCCTGGCTGTTAGCGACGGGCGTGGCCGCGTGGCTACTCACGCTGTTCCTCGGCTGGAATTCACTCGGCGGACTCGCGAAACTCTGGGCCTAAACAGCTAGGGCTTGATGCTTGACGCGCCGGGCCCTACGCGTGTAGCAAGCGGAGGAATAAGCAGGCGGACGAAGGAGAACACGATGAACCCCACGGCGGTGAACAGCGCTGACCCACACAACGGAGCCGGCGACGAAGTGGCACGCTTGACCCCGGTGGAAGCCCGCGCGCTCTTCCGCGAAGGTCTGCGGAGGCCAACCGCAGGTTTCAGTGACGGTTGGGCGCAAGCCAACCTGCTCATCGTGCCCAAGGACCTGGCGTTCGATGTTTTGCTGTTCGCGCAGCGCAACCCGAAGCCATGCCCTGTGCTCGGGGTTCTTGAGGCTGGCGCGACCACGGGGCCGCTGCTGGCCGGCGGCGATATCCGAACCGATGCGCCGTCCTACAGCGTGTACCGGGATGGCGAGCTCGTGGACACCCCGTCGGATGTTCTGGAGTATTGGCGCGATGACCTCGTGACGTTCATCATCGGGTGTTCGTTCACGTTCGAAGCGCCGCTTTTGGAGGCGGGAATCCCGGTGCAGCACATCGCGCAGGGCCGCAACGTGCCGATGTACCGCACGAACATCGCGTGCGAACCTGCAGGCCGGATGTCGGGGCCGCTCGTGGTTTCGATGCGACCTATCCCTGCGGACCGGGTGGCCGATGCGGTGCGGATCAGCTCCCGCTACCCGGGCGTGCACGGCGCGCCAGTGCACGTGGGGCATCCGGAAGCTATCGGTATCGAGGACCTTGGGGCGCCGGACTTCGGGGACCCCGTGGAGATCCCTGACGGCACGGTTCCGGTGTTCTGGGCGTGCGGTGTGACCCCGCAGGCGGCCGTGATGGCGTCGAAGCCGGAGTTCGCGATCGGCCACGGCCCAGGGCACATGCTCATCACCGACCTCAAGAACACAGACCTGCAAGTTCCCTAGTGGGCGGGGACCCGTAGTAGGCAGGAGTCCATCCGAGGCAGGAAACATAACCCCTGTCCCTCTGAGGACAAAAGTTTCGATCTCCAGTTTCGTCTCATTCATCCAATGGCTCATACGTTCTCAACGTACCGTGGATAAAACTGCACAACGTGCCCCTTGGACACCGCAGGCTTATGTTTGACACCGTTATATGCTCCTGAGTTCCACAACGCATGACGGATTGGCGGGGTCATTACATAAGTAGCTTGAGAACAGCTTGGGCTCCAACCACTCTCAGCCTCTGTTAGCTGGCAACCCAACAGGTCTAATAGTTATCCTTTCGCGGCGTAGCCCCGCTTCCAATACCCCATGAATGACACCTGATTTCTCGGAACTTGGCATTCCTTCACCAGTAGCCTCCGCATCCGAACCACCGCGGAAGATTCACCTGCAATCCAGAAGTAAGTCCCGGATAGCGTCGGATCTAGGGACTCTGTGTTGGCCTGGTCTTCACTTCTGCCATAGGAAATATCTTCACCGGACTGCGAAAAGCTTGGAGTCTCCCACACCAGAACGCTGGCGTCATTTTCGCCCGCCGGTATGGTGGTTGGCGATGCGTTCCTTTCGAGAACGTTTGACGGCGATTCTTGCGGGGCCTGGCTTGACGCATTGTCGACAATCTTCACCAGACTGGAGTACAGCTGCTCGCCCGAAGAGTCGCGCTCATCTTCCGCTCGCGCCAGCCACTGTACTGAGACTCCAGGCGGTACTTCTAGTTGCTGAGCATCGCTTGTACATGGAATCTCAACAAACACGTCTCCCTGTACTCCCTCAGGCCATTCCTCCAGAGTCTTGGCAATTGCCGGCAAGGCAGTTTCGTCTCCAAGCATCACGATGCGGCTACTAGTTCCAGGGGCGAATTCGATGCCGTGGCCGGACTCATCGTCTCGTGTCGGTGCGATGATGAGCAGCTCGTCACCGACCTGTGCCTTTGTAGCCCAAACAGACGCTGGTCCAGCGGCATGGGGGTGCAACACGAAATCGATGTCGAGTTCATCAGGAGTGTTGTTTGACAAGTCGCGTCGAAAAGCGCGGATTGAATACGTGCGGATATGACCGCGAGTTTGGGGGTCAAGGTCTTTCCATGCAGTGAGCCAGTTCTCCTCAGGCAGGTCTGGAAGCTGACCCTTGGTTGGGATAAGGACTTTGATACGGACGTCTCGAATCGTGTCCTTTGGCCCGACATTCTCCACGCCGTGAAGTGTTAAGCGCTGAAAGTGCGGGGAAATCTGTCGGGTGCGGGCAACGCGAACGCGATGTGGCTGGTATCCCATAGGAATCCTTAATCTGATGAGTTGTTTACGTCTACTGAGCTAGTTTTGAGTGATGTCGCCCAATGGGCGTAACCGTGGGTAGCCCTGAGACCGGATCGGTAATAATCCGCGATTCGAGGTCGAACGCTTCTCTGGTTAGCTCTTGTGTGAGCACGTCGACAGGCGCGCCTGCGGAATGCAGTCGGCCGTCGCGCATGGCGACGAGAACATCCGAATACCGGGCAGCCAGGTTGAGGTCGTGCAGCACCATGATGATGGTGGTGCCATGACGATGATTGAGATCAGTTAGTAAATCGAGGACTTCTAATTGGTGTTTTAGATCTAGGTAGGTTGTGGGTTCGTCGAGAAGCAGCACATCGGTTTGTTGCGCGAGTGCCATTGCGATCCATACACGCTGACGCTGGCCACCGGATAGCTCTTCGAGGCACCGCCCAGCGAGGTCTGAGACTCGGGTAGCTTCCATAGCTTCGGCGACGATGTCGTAGTCGGCTGAACTCCAGCGACCCAGAATTCCCTGGTACGGGGTTCGACCACGGCCGACTAAGTCTGCGACAGTGATGCCGTCAGGAGCGATGGGCGTCTGTGGAAGCAGCCCGAGCCGCTTTGCCAATTCCCGGGAGGAATAGGAACTTAGCTCCTTGCCATCCAGCTCAACGACTCCAGCTGATGGTCGAATCAATCGAGCTAGCGTCCGTAGAAACGTTGACTTGCCACAACCATTTGGCCCGACAATCGAAGTAATCTTTCCTGTCTCGAATGACAAAGTCAGGTCTTTCACGATGGGTTTTTCCCCATATCCAGAAGCAAGAGACTGAGCATTCAGTTGTGCGGCCACGGTGAGTGACTCCTTGATTTTTAGGTGATGCTGACAGGGATGGTTGCAGCCATCAATACGCCGGGAATGAAACGGTGTTCATGCAATGTGATGAACAAAGTAGAGCTATCGAGATGCTCTGACGAGCAGATAGATCAAAAAGGGGGCCCCGAATGCACCGGTAATAACGCCGACGGGGTAACGCGTACCGAAGAGGTATTGACCGGCTAAGTCCGCGGCAAGTACTAAGAGGGCTCCGACCAATCCTGATGGCACTATGAGGTTCGCGCCGGGCCTGAATATCCGAATCGCGATGGGGCCTGCCATGAATGCGACAAATGAGATTGGTCCGGTTGCGGATGTCGCCACTGCGATGAGCATGACGGCTCCGACAACTAGAGCCCCACGAAGCAAGTTCACGCGCAGTCCGAGTGAGGTGGCAACGTCGTCTCCAAGCTCCAAGATTGATAGCTTATGCGCGCCAATCAATAGCAACGGCGTCACGGCTAGAACCGTAATAACTAGCGGAAATCCGCGCTCCCAGGACATGTTATTCAACGACCCAGTCAACCAGCGTGTTGCCGTCGGCAGGTCCCACGCGGAAGCCTTCGACAGTACGTAGGTGGTCCACGCCTGCAACATCGCGGCAATGCCAATTCCCGTTAGAATCAGGCGGGTGCCAGTAAACCCCGATTTCAACGCCAGCAGGTAGGTCAGCGCAGCCACGCCTAACGACACCATTAGCGCCACCGTTGACACGGCCGCCTGAGAGGCATGAAATAGCACAATCATGGTCGAGCCGGCAGCGGCCGCACCAGCGGAAATACCGATAATGTCCGGTGAAGCTAACTGGTTTCGGAGCATCGTTTGGAAGATGATTCCTGATACGCCAAATGCAAAGCCGGCGACAATTGCAATCGTGGCGCGTGGTAGACGTAGTTCGCCCACTGCGAAGGATGCACCGGGAACAGTGTCACCCTTGATGACGCTGACGACGTCGGCAAGGGTATAGAAAGAATCTCCAAACATGAGACTCAGCATCCACAGCGCGGCCGTAACCGTTGCAAGAACCACTAATGTGAGCGTAAAACGAATTCGGGCTCTGCCACGTTGTTCTTGGATAGAGTTCGCTAGTTCGCTGACCCTATTCCGGGGGCACATGTCGGGAACGAGGTGTGTCATAGGTCCCGCATCCTTGTCTGTCGCACGATCCAAATAAACAGTGGGGCTCCGATGAGAGGCATGATGATGCCGACTGCGATTTCGGATTGGTCACCGACGAGGCGCCCAACAGTGTCAGCAAGCGTGAGTAATACTGCTCCTGTCAGGGCGCTTGCTGGGATGAGAACGCGGTGGCCGGTCCCAAGGACCATCCGTAGAACGTGGGGGACGATGAGACCGACGAAAGCAATCGGGCCAGTGACGGCAGTGGTGGTTGCGCAGAGCAGCACCGCCCCGAGTGTTGCCAGGACTCGCGTACGGGTTAAGTTGATGCCGAGGCTGGTGGCGACATCATCGCCAAGAGAGAGCGCGTTGAGCCCGCTGCTGGTTAAAGAGACGATGACGAATCCGAGACCAAGCAAAGGAAAGGCGATCTTCAGTGATTCCCACTGCGCACCGCTGACGGAGCCAATTTGCCAGTTGCGGAACGCGTCCATGACATCGGCTCGCGGCAACAGAATGGCACTGGTCAAGCTGGATAGGGCGGCGGCCGTGGCAGCTCCGGCAAGAGCTAGTTTGAGTGGAGTGGCTCCGCCGTGGCCGATTGATCCCACGCAGTAGACAAACACTGCAGCCGCGAATGCACCCATTGATGCAATCAGCATTGTCGGCATCGTGCGACTGATGTTGAAGAAGGTGATACCGATAACAACTGCTAATGAAGCGCCGGCAAGAACGCCGAATATTCCGGGGTCTGCGAGTGGGTTTCGAGTGACAGCTTGAAATGCTACGCCCGAGGTGGCCAGCGCTGCACCCGCGCACAGTGCTAGCACTGTGCGCGGGATGCGTGTCCATGCTGCTGCCTCTCCCGCGGTGTCGGTAGATCCACCTAAGGCGGAAAGCGCCTCGGTTAACGTAATACTGCGTACGCCAAACATCACCGAGACGACCACCGATATCAGTCCAAGTATCAGCAAAAAACCGAATACAGCTGACTTGGTGGTAATCGAAGGCCGGGGAACGGACTTTGCTGAAACAGCGTGGACAGAGGTTGGCACTGTTACTTCTTCAACCCTTCGTTAAGCGCTCCAAAGTAACGGTCGATGCCCCAAGGGATAGCGAGCGGTGAGGGGTTCGCGGAGGCTCCTAGTGGGCCATCTTCAAGGAAGGCAATGTTGCCGTTCTTCACCGCTGGAATCTTGGAAAGCAGTGGATCTGCCTGCATATCCTTGACCTTCTTTTCCTCCTCGGCTTTATCGCCCGAGGAGTAGGAGATGATGAGATCGACATCATCGAATTGCTCCGGGTTCTCAGTAGAGACTTCTACCCAGAAATTGTCGGCAGTCTTGGACTTTTCCTCGACGATCTTCGGCGCTGCAAGACCGTGGTCCATGAGGAATCCCATACGAGGATCTTCTGTGGAGTAGAAGCTAAGCTTGGATGGGTCTGAGCCGTTGCCGGGGGTGGCAAAGAGTGCCTTCTTACCCTTGAGGTTCGGGTATTTCTCAAGCGCGTCGGCGATAGTGGCATCCAGGTTCTCAGACAACTTCTTGCCTTCATCGGCCTTACCGATCGCCTTGGAGCTAATCAGAACCATGTCTTCCAATGATGTGCCCCATGCCATGTCTGGGTAGGCAATGACGGGTGCAATCTTGGAGAGTGTTTCGTAGTCCTCCTTCGAGATTCCGGAGTAAGTGGCAAGAATAATGTCGGGCTTTGTTTCTGCGACTTGTTCAAACGGAATGCCGTCGGTTTCATCGAAGAGCACCGGCTTCTTGTCGCCGGAGTCTGCGCCGAGTTCCTTCAGCTTGTCTTCAACCCATGGAAGGATGCCATTGTCGTCATCGTCGCCGTAGGTGGCCTTGGTCATACCAACGGGTACCTGTCCCAGAGCAAGTGGGACTTCTTGGTTCGCCCAGCCGACACACGCAATTCGCTGCGGAGCCTCTTTGATAGGGGTCTCCCCGAACCGGTGTTTGATGGTTATAGGGAACTGCGTGGTGGAATCCGAGGCGCTGACGCTACTGGTGTTGTTTTCGCTACTCGCCTCGTTGCTTCCGCAGGCTGTCATAGTGAATGCAATAGCACCGCTGGCCACCGCGGCCGTCAGGGTTTTAAAGATTTTCTTCACGTCGGTCCTTTGTTGTGTGCGGAGAGTTTCGGTGGGTGCCTCCGAGTCCAGCAGTTCGCTGTACTTCGGAAAGAGTAACATAAGGTTAGGCTAACCTAATAAGAGAAGCAACGTCGGACTTAAATTGTCGATATGTGTTGAAGTGACCCTTAGAGGTGCTGCAAAGCACGCCCACGTCAGACCTTCACCGCACGAACAACAAGTCTGAGCCTGCCTGGCGAAGGTCGGGGCCACTGGCTGTTTCGCTGCAAACAGATAGGTTTAGATGGGGCCTCCGCCGAGGCCTCACAGTGGATCTACCTGGCTGCCTGCGGAAGGAGACGCTGAATGGGCAACGTTTCGGCGATGCTTGGTGTACTGTCCGGCTTCACAGCTATCTGGGTTGTGATCGTGGTCGGCTACATTGCCGGAAGGCTCAACGTCTTGGGCCCCGAAGGCCGCTACGTCCTCAGCCGGCTCACGTTCCTCATCGCAAACCCTGCCCTACTGTTCCAAACGATCGCGCGAGCCGACATCTCCGTGATCTTCGGGCCGCAAGTGTTCATCGCCGCGATCGGCGCGTTCACCGTCATGGCCCTCTACGTGCTCATCGCACGCCTAGCCCTCAAACGAAAATCCGCTGAACTCACCGTCGGCGCGCTCTCAGCCTCCCAGGTGAACGCCGCTAACCTCGGCATCCCCATCGCGATCTTCGTGCTCGGCGACGCAACCTATTCAGTCCCCGTCCTGTTGTTCCAGCTCGCGATCCTTCAACCGCTGTCCCTCATATTCCTCGACGTTCAAACCCAACGGGTCAGCGCCGGAATCCTCGGTGTGCTCAAAGGCATCGCAACCAACCCGCTGATCCTCGCTTCACTCGCCGGTGTCATCGTAGCCACCACCGGAGTGAGCATCCCACAAACCGTGATGAACCCCATCGAAATCATCGGCGGAGCCGCCGTCCCGGCGATGCTCATGGCGTTCGGCATCTCCCTCGTGGGTTCCAAGCCGCTCCAGCACGGCAGCGGCCGCCGGGTCGACGTCGTGCTCGTGCTCACCTTCAAACTCATCGTGCACCCGTTGATCGCGTGGCTCCTGGCCGCCGTCGTGTTCCAGCTCGATTCCGCCGGCATCTTCATGGCCGTGATCCTCGGCGTGCTCCCCACCGCCCAGAATGTTCAGACCACCGATTTAGTAACGCCATGGTGAGGATCGAGTAACGCCCGGGTGAGTATCCAGTAACACCCGGGCGTTTGGGGGGTGGGCGGGGTTAGTGGGTTAGGCGCATGTTGTCTCCTTCTAGTGTGATGATCTCGGCGCCGAAGGCGAGCCGGTTGAGGATCGACTCAGCGATGACAGCGTCGGGGATGGACTTGCACCATTCGATGGGGGCGAACTGGGATGTCACGATGGTCGCTCCTCGGTTTTCTCGTTCCGCAATGATGGTCAACAGTTGGTGCGCGGTGGCTTCATTGATCGGGGTGGTGAGAAAGTCATCGAGTACGAGGACATCGGTGTTGTGAATGGCTTCGAGGAACTTCACGCGCTCAGGATCCGAGTGATGCAGCACGGCGAGTTGGTTGGCCAACGAGTCGGTGCGGAAGAACTTGGCGGAGTAATCCTTTCGGCACGCTGCATTGAGCAGTGCTTGGGCGAGGTAGGTCTTGCCAACGGAGGATTTGCCCAGGATGACGACGTTTTTCGAATCCTGGCACCATTGGCATTGAGCAAGTCGGGTGATTTGCTCTTTGTTGATGTTGCGGCTGGGCGTGTAAACGATGTCTTCAACACAAGCATCGGGGTTTGGCGATCGTGATGCTTTGAGCAGTTTGTTGACTCGTCTTTCGTGCCTGGCTGCGACTTCTTTATCGAGTGCGTAGAGGATTTTGTCTGAGAAGCTCCACTGGTCGAATGCTTGGTCCGCGGCAATGTCGATGACTGTGCGGCCGAAGGCGGTCATCCGTAGTTGTGTGAAGATGGGCAGTACTGATTCGTCTAAGAATCGTGCGGTTGTTGATGCTGGTTGTGGCGCATCCATGGGTTAGTTGTTTCCTTTCTTCGTGAGGTTTTCGATGCTGAACTGCTCCGCGCCGCCGAGGTACGCACCGCGCGTATCACGCGGGATAGGTGCTGCTGCAGTGTTGGTGGAGGTGGCAGCGGCATCTCGCGCGTTGGGGTCAGGCTGTGTGGTGGTGCGTACCGTGTCTTCTTTGCGTACGGCTGCCATCATGTTTTTCACGGCGGTGTAGGACACTGCCTGACGTCGGCCTTCAAGGTCGACGAGCCGCCGGCAAGCTTCTTCCAAGATGGGCTTGTTGTCGTGTTTTCCCATGGAAAGCACGTTGCGGCATGAGAAGAACGCTTGTGCTTTGATTGGGCGCGCATCCATAAGCTCAGCGATGACCCGGCGGGTGTGCGGCCCTACCCTGGCAGCTTCGCGTAGGAAGTATTCACAGGTCCAAAGCCCATGGGTGTTGGCCATCTGCGGCGGGATATGGTCGGTGTCGGTGACGAAGGTGCCGCGTTGGTGCGCAAGCGTATGTACTGCTTGTCGCTCGCCGGCATCGAAAACCGTAAGCGTGTTGCCGGTGATACGTACATCAACAGTGCGGCCGACAAGTGTGTAGGGCACGGAGTAATGCACGCTGCCGACGACGATATGGAAGTCGGGAGCGACTTTGGCCCGCTTCCATTCCGTGCGCTGCCACCGCTGTTTGGGAAGGTCAGTGAGCAAATCAGCCTCAAAGTCTTCAAACAGCTGCCGCCGACTGATGGTGTTGCCGCGAAACGGGGTGTGCGCATTAATCGCGTCAACTCGTTTGAGTATGCGACTGTTGAGCTCATCAAGGCTGACGCACTGGTGGTCGTCAAGGGCATGGATGACCTTTTGGGTCACAATCTTGACCGCTGCCTCAACATTGGCCTTGTCTTTCGGCCGTCTTGCCCGCGCTGGCAGCGCAGCGGTGTTGTAGTGCTCCAGAAACTCCTCGTACGTGGTGTTGACACGACGATTGCGATCGGCAGCGCTTATCGCGTTCGATGCCGTCGAGGCGTTGTCCGGGACGATGACCTCTGCCACCCCGCCGAAGTACTCAAACGCCTGCATATGCGCGTCCAGCCACGCTTGTTGGCGTTCATTGCTACACGCACAAGCAAACAGCATCCCGGAATACGGTAGCGAAGCGACAAACACACTGAGCTTGCTTGGACGGCCCCCGGTGGGGTCAAACAGGCGCATCTTCGTTCCTGCCCAGTCCACCTGCATTGTGTGAGCTGGTGCGTGCACGATCCGGGCGGTTACCCCGGTGGCATCAACATGCTGTGCGACAAGCTGGCGAAACCGCTCGTAGCTGTAGTACCGCTGCCCGGGCAGCGCTGGCGTTGAGGTGTACTTGCCCCACAGGACCTGCAGCGTGGTCTTATGTCTTCCGGTCCGTGCTTTCACCACGGAATCGAAATCGATCGGGACGAACACACCCTGACCTGTGGATCTTCCGTCATGAAACAGCACAGCTACGGCTTCATCATTAAGCCCAGCAATCTGGGCCGTGGTCGTGATCTGCTCTGCTTGCAGCACTTTACGAACTTTTTGCACCGTGGAATGCGAGCATCCCATCGTCGCTGTGATCTGGCGAACGGACCAGCCTTTGAGCACGAGGTCCATCACCGCCCTGTAGTCAGTCACAATCGGACTCCTTTGGCAATGCCGCGTGCCCTGAAGTCACGCGGTCACCAAAGAGTTTCCCCGAAAACAGCAGTGTTACTCGATACTCACCATCGCGTTACCCGATACTCACCACGGTGTTACTAAATGCACGCGCGCAATAGTCAAAGCGCGCGCAATCACAAGCAAGTCCCGGCCAGCGGCTGTTTTGGGTCGTTGTGTAGTGAACTGGGTGACCCGTCTTGAAGCATGCACCAAACAGCGTTGATGTTTCGTGTCAGGCCACTGAGTACGTAAAGCTTTCGCGAAACCAGTCCCGCCGTCAGACACGACCATATAAGGAGCCGCGATCCGCTTCATCAGCCCCTGGTACGCCCCGGAGTGCTCAGTCTTAGCGAGATACCAGCCGAGGACGTGCTGAGGTGCAGACGCAATCAAAACAACAGCTTGACGCCCCAGGTAAATACCATCGATAAACACCACAGGGTGAACTTCATCAACGGTTGGGAACACCGGCCACAAGTCCCAACACCAGGCAGTGTGACGACGGAAGGTACGTCCTCCGCCAGGCATATCCCGCATCAAAGTACGACCCAGCAGCCATTTCATGAATTGTTTGAACTGGTGCGTACGCTTGTCGATTTGTTGCACTTGAGAAATGCCACAAACCCGGCAACGCCAACGGGTTTTACCAGAACTGGTGTGACCGCCACGATGCAAACGACGACGACAAAAAGGGCAGTGAGGAACGTTCATTCAGCCAGACTGGCAAAAATGAAACCTTAAACACGGGTAATGCGCGTAAACACGGGCAACGAACGCTATTTATGCCACACATTTTGTCCAGGTAACAAGTTTTGTGGGTAAAAGATGAAACCCGATTCTGCCGCGTAAACACAGGGGAAAACCGGGATTTTTGCCACACATTCTGACCTATAACCCCAACAGGAGCATGACGGCTAGATCGAGAAAAACAAAGACCGGCCCTGGGCTCCCACCAAAATGGGTAGCGGTACCGGTCATGTTGGTATTCAGGCTAGGCGATGACACCTAGCTGTGCAACGGTGAGGGCTCGACAAGCCACTCGATAATGTTTTTGTGTTGGATCCCGTCGCGGCTCATGTCGAACTGGTCCATGCTCAGCACGGTTTTCGGGAAGTTGTCGGTAACCCCGCGAAGGGCACCGAACTCGCGGTCGACGGTGTTTTGGCTGCCGAGCAGGTAACTCACCTGGAAGTACTCGGTGTCGGAACCTTTGCGGGCGATGAAGTCAATCTCGCGCGCGCCGGCTCTTCCGACACTTACCTCGTACCCGCGCGCAAGCAGCTCCACGCACACGATGTTTTCGAGGGTCAGCTCAATGTCGGCCTGGTTCGAAAGGCCGAGCGTTTCACGAAAACCGTGATCCACCGCATAGTACTTCTCAGTTGCCCGAAGCCTCGCCTTCCCCGCAATCTCAAAGCGCGGAACCCGATAAATCAAGAAAGCGTTCACGCAAAACTCAAGGTAGTTCAACACGGTATCAACCGAAACGGTGCGCCCCTCGCTTTTGAAAAAACGCACCAGTGACTGCGCCGAGAAGGTTTTTCCAATATTTGCGAAGCAGTAACCGACGATGCGGTGAAAAATGTCGACGTCGCGGATCTGGTGATACTCAATCACGTCTTTGAGCACAACCGAGTTGTACACCGAGTCAAGGTAGTCGAGCGAGGGTTCCCGGTCGAGGTTGAAGTATTTCAACGCCGGGAAACCGCCGAACTGCACAAAGTGCTGGAAGTGTTCGCTCAGTGTGCGGTCGCTTTGGCGGTGCAGCTCGACAAATTCCGCAAACGAAAACGGTTGGATCAAGAACTCAACGTAGCGACCGGCAAGATGTGTGGCGAGATCACCGGAAAGCATGCGCGAATTCGACCCGGTGACATAGATATCTGCGTCATAGTCGACGCGGATCGCGTTGATGGCTTTCTCCCAGTCGGCGACCTGCTGAATTTCGTCAAAGAAGAAATACGCGCGGGTGTTTTTGTTGAGGTTTTCGGCTTCGATGCGCCGTAGCAGCGCCGCTGCGTCTGTGATGTGAAGCCCGTCAGCGGACTCAAAATTCATCGCAAACACTTGTGGATCAGCGCTGCCCGCGCGAATCACTTCTTGCAGCTGCTGCAGAATCGTAGATTTGCCGCAGCGACGCACACCGGTGAGCACCTTCACGAGGGGTTTGTCGATAAAGGGCTGGATCCGCGAAAAGTATCTCGGGCGTTCAATGATTCTGTCCACCACAAACCTCCCTGTTTTGTCGAGTATAGTCGACAAGCTGCTACTTTGCGGAGGTTTTGTCGATCTTAGTCGACAAGAATCGCGCTGGCTCGGGCACAAAACAGCGCACCGCGGGAAGGTTGCCGGCGTGTGCCAGCGTCCAACCCGCGGTGCGCTATTCGGACGGTGCGGCCCGAATCGAGCCGCTGAGCCCTCGAGCCGTTAAGCCCTTGAGCCTAGAAGTCCCAGTCGTCGTCGGTGGTGTCTTCGCCCTTACCGATGATGTAGCTCGATCCTGATCCACTGAAGAAGTCGTGGTTTTCGTTGCTGCCAGGTGACAGCGCCGCGAGAATCTCAGGGTTCACTTCGGTCTCTTCAGCGGTAAACCGCGACGGGTAACCGAGGTTCATCAGCGCCTTGTTCGCGTTGTAACGCACGAACACGGCAACGTCGTCCATCAGGCCGAGCGGCTCGTACAGCTCACCCGAGTACTGCAGCTCAAGCTCGTAGAGCTCTTCCAGCAGGTCGAAGGTGAACTTGCGCATCTCTTCCTGACGCTCTTTGCTCTGCGTCTCGAGTCCGCGCTGGTACTTGTAACCCGAGTAGTAACCATGCACTGCCTTGTCACGCAGAATCAGGCGGATCATGTCTGCGGTGTTCGTCAGCGTCGCGTGCACCGAGAAGTGCAGCGGCAGGTAGAACCCTGCGTACAGCAGCAGCGACGACAGCAGCGTCGAAGACACTTTACGCTTGAGCGGATCATCGCCGTAGTAGTGGTGCAGCACCTTCTTGCAGCGTTCCTGCAGCAGATCGTTGGCAACTGCCCAGCGGTAGGCGTCGTCGATTTCCGGGGTACTCGTCAGCGTTGAGAACACCGAGGAGTACGAGCGGGCGTGCACCGACTGCATGAACGCAATGTTGGTGTAGACGGCCTCTTCGTGTTCGGTGCGGGAGTCTTGGATCTGCACGATCTCACCGACAGTTGCCTGCACGGTGTCGAGCATGGTCAGACCGGTGAAGACGCGCATCGTGAGGGTGCGCTCTTCCTGGGTCATTTTCTGCCACGCGGGGATGTCGTTTGACAGCGGCACCTTCTCTGGCAGCCAGAAGTTCGCGGTCAGACGGTTCCACACCTCGAGGTCTTTGTCGTCGGTGACGCGGTTCCAGTTAATGGGGCGCAGCCGGGCTGTCGGGTCGTGGCGGTACGACGGCGGGGTGACCGAGATCTCTTGCAGCGGGCGGTCGGTGTTCAACGGATCAGTCATAGTTCAATAAAGCTCTTTCACTAATGGTGTCTGGTGGTCAGTGCGCGGAGTGCGCGGACGGCGCGCGGTGCGCCCGCGCGCGCAGCACGGGCGCACACGCGGGCGCGAACGCGACTACAGCGCGCAGGAAACGCAGCCTTCGATCTCGGTTCCCTCGAGCGCGGGCTGGCGCAGGCGGATGTAGTACAGCGTCTTGATGCCCTTGCGCCACGCGTAGATCTGCGCGCGGTTGATGTCGCGAGTGGTCGCCTCGTCTTTAAAGAACAGCGTGAGCGACAGACCCTGATCCACGTGCTTGGTCGCAGCAGCGTAGGTGTCGATGATCTTCTCGGCGCCGATTTCGTAAGCGTCTTCGAAGAACTCGAGGTTGTCGTTTGTCATGTGCGGAGCCGGGTAGTACACGCGGCCGAGCTTGCCCTCTTTACGAATCTCAATCTTCGAGGCGATCGGGTGGATCGAAGCCGTCGAGTTGTTCACGTAGCTAATCGACCCGGTCGGTGGCACCGCCTGCAGGTACGCGTTGTAGATACCGTGTTCGCGGATCGACTCGCGCAGCTGTTCCCAGTCCGCAACCGTCGGCAGCGCAACTCCAGCCTCGGCGAAGAGCTCACGCACCCGCGCGGTTTCTGGCACCCACTCCTCGGCCGTGTAACGGTCGAAGTAGCTGCCGTCAGCGTAGTCGCTCTTCTCGAAGCCCGCGAAGGTCGCACCGCGGTCAATCGCCAGCTGGTTCGAAGCGCGCAGCGCGTGGTAGGTCACCGTGCGGAAGTACGCGTCGGTGAAGTCAATTCCCTCTTCGCTGCCGTAGTGGATGCGCTGCGAAGCGAGGTAGCCATGCAGGTTCATCTGGCCGAGGCCGATGGCGTGTGACGCACGGTTACCCTCGGCAATTGACGGCACCGCCTGAATGTCGGTCTGATCCGACACACTCGTCAGCGCCCGCACCGCAATCTCAACGGTTGCGCCGAAGTCCGGGCTGGCCATTGCCTGCGCAATGTTCAGCGAGCCGAGGTTGCACGAAATGTCGTGACCGATCGTCTCGTACCCGATTGCGGCGTCGTACTCAGAGGCGGTGTTCACCTGCAGAATCTCCGAGCACAGGTTCGACATGTTGATGTGCCCCTCGAGCGGGTTCGCACGGTTCACAGTGTCTTCGAACAGCACGTACGGGTAGCCCGACTCGAACTGCAGCTCAGCGAGGGTCTTGAAGAACTCGCGCGCGCTGATCGTGGTCTTGCGGATCCGCGGGTTCGCGACGAACTCGTCGTAGCGCTCGGTGATTGACTGATCCGAAAGCGGAATACCGGTTTCGCGAAGCACATCGTAGGGGCTAAACAGGTGCATATCTTTGTTCTGCTTAGCCAGTTCGAAGGTCACATCCGGAATCACAACCCCAACCGACAGGGTCTTAATGCGGATCTTCTCGTCAGCGTTTTCACGCTTCGTGTCGAGGAACCGCATAATGTCGGGGTGGTGCGCGTGCAGGTACGCAGCGCCTGCGCCCTGGCGAGCGCCGAGCTGGTTCGCGTAGCTGAAGCTGTCTTCGAGGATCTTCATCACGGGAACAACACCGGAAGCCTGGTTCTCGACCTGCTTAATCGGGGCACCCGCCTCGCGGAGGTTTGACAGCAGCAGCGCCACACCGCCGCCGCGCTTGGACAGCTGCAGCGCAGAGTTAACGCTGCGGCCAATCGATTCGAGATTGTCTTCAACGCGCAGCAGGAAGCACGACACGAGCTCGCCGCGCTGTTTCTTACCCGCGTTCAAGAACGTCGGAGTTGCCGGCTGGAAACGGCCCGAGAGGATCTCGGTGACCGTCTTCGAAGCCAGTTCCTCGTCACCCTGACCGAGGAACAGCGCCGTGGCAACAACTCGCTGCTCGAAGTTTTCGAGGAAGAGGCTGCCGTCGAAGGTTTTCAGCGCGTAGGAGGTGAAGAACTTAAACGCACCGAGGAAGGTCTGGAACTTGTGCCCGAAAGCGTCGGCCTGTTCGTGGAGGCGCTCGACGAAGTCCTTGTCGTAGGCGCGCAGGTATTCGGCTTCGTAGTACTCGTTTTCGATCAGCCACTCCAGGCGTTCCCACACCGAAGCGAACTGCTTCGTGTTCGGGATGACCTGCTGGTTCAGGTAGGCCTCCGCCGCTTCGTGATCCTTGTCAAACTGGATCGACCCGTCCGCCGCAAACAGGTTCAGCTGGGCGTTGAGCGCGTGGTAGTCCTTCCGCTCGCCGACCCCGCCAACCCGTGCAGTGTTGGGGGTGGTTGTTTCTGATGGTGTGGCGATCGTCATGCGACGTCCTCCTCATTTGCTTCTGCTTCTAATGTGTTCTGTCGTGCCCAAAATTCGTCTAAACCAGCCTTGACTCGAGCAACGTCGCGGTTGGTGCCAAGAAGTTCAAAGCGGTACAGCTCAGGAACTTTGCACTTGGCTGAGATGATCGGTCCTGCGATGCAGTAGTGCTCACCGAAGTTGGTGTTCCCCGCGGTAATCACGCCGCGGATCAGCGCGCGGTTTGCAGGATCGTTCAGGAACGTAATCACCTGCCGCGGCACCGCCCCGGCCTGCGCTCCGCCGCCGTAGGTCGGAACCACGAGCACGTAGGGCCTGGTCACTCGGATCATTCCCTCTGTGCGCGGTCGGAGTGGGATCCGCACCGCCGGGCGCTCGAGCTTCTCGACGAAGCGGAGGGTGTTCTCCGAAACGCTCGAGAAAAACACCAGGTCAGGTGAATCTTGCCCCTCGAGCACTCGCACCTCCGCGACGCTTCGTGTTCGGCCTTCCCTGCGTTCACTCATCAGCATGTTCTCCTCTCAGCATTTGCACCTCAGCAATCCCACCCCTACATCTAGTCCTGACCCACATTGCGGGCACAACATATAGTGTTTAGCACGAATACTCTCACAAATCTACGACACGCCGAAGTGCAGACTACGTCGTACCGAACCCAAGACTCAAAGGGGATACTTATGGTGCTGTCAGACTCGACGTACTACGGTAGAGAGCACAAGTGAGACCCGGAAACTAAAGAATGAATGAGGGCGCCTGATGACCGCATCAAAGCAATTTCAAGTTCCTCCAGAGATTCACGTGGAAAGCGTTCGCGCTTTTGTGAGCGAGTGGGCAGAGATCACCAATCCTGAAAAGATCGAGCTCGTCTCAGCAGCGGATGACGCCAGGCTGCTCGAAGAGGCCATCGCCGCCGGCGAAATGCTCCGCGCAGGCAAAGGTCGCTACTACTCACGGTCACACCCGAAAGACACCGCCCGCACCGAAGAGCGCACCTTTGTCGCCACGGCTGACGAGGCGGATCGCGGGCGCTACAACAACTGGCGCCACTCAAGCGAGGTCAAACCGCTGCTGACGAGCCGCATGCGCGGCGCTTCGGCGGGTAAAACCATGTACGTGGTGCCGTACCTGATGGCCCCTCCCGGCACCCCGCTTGCGAACTTCGCGCTCGGAGTTGAGCTCACCGACGACCGCAACGTGGTGCTGCAGATGATCCGCATGGCCCGCGTCGGAATTGAGCACTTCGACGGTGTCAGCGACCAGGACTTCTTCGTGCGCGGTGTGCACCTCACCGGTGACCTTACCGCGCTGCAGCAGGGCACCGACGCCGACGAGCGGATGTTTGTGACCGTCGCAGACGAGCGCACCATTTTGCACTTCGGCTCCGCGTACGGCGGCAACGCGCTGCTTGGTAAAATCGCCCACGGTCTGCGCCAGGCGTCCTACGACGGTTACGCCTCAGGGAAGTTCCTCGCGGAGCAGTTCCTGCTGCTTGGGATCCACGACCGTGAAACCGGCGTCACCACGCACGTGTGCGGCGGCTTCCCGAGCGCGTCAGGGAAAACCAACCTCGCGATGACGCTGCCGCCAAACGGACTCGGCGACCGCTACCGCGTTGATTTTTACGGCGACGACATCGCCTGGATGTGGGTTGACGACGAAGGGAAACTCCGTGCCATCAACCCCGAAAACGGTGCCTTCGGTGTCGCAAAAGACACCAACGAGGGTTCCAACCCCACCGCGATGGCGGCAATCGCTGAGGGATCGGGCACGATCTTCACCAACACCGCCTACAACGAAGTCACCGGCGAGGTGTGGTGGGAGGGTCTCACCCCCGAACCCCCGGCCGACCCGGCAGGGTGGCTCGACTGGACCGGCGCGAAAATCACCGACCGCACCGCCGAGCAGCAAAACGAACCGTGGGCGCACCCGAACAGCCGCTTCACTATTCCGCTGGAGCGCATCCCGAACCTCGCCGAAGACGTCTCCAAACCCGAGGGCGTGGTCGTTGACGCGATTATCTTCGGTGGCCGCACCCGCGATCGTGAACCGCTGATCCGCGCAATCGACAACCTTGTTGATGGCGTCTACGACGGGCTGACACTCGGCGCCGAGGCGACTTTCGCAGCGGACGGGCTTGACGGGCAGCTGCGTTACGACCCGATGTCGATGCGTCCGTTCTTCTCGTACTCCGAGGGTCGCTACGCCGAACACTGGCTTAAAGTGCTCGGGCAGCTGAAAGAGATGCCGATGTTTGCCCACGTCAACTGGTTCCAGCGCGAACCCGAAACCGGTCGTTACCTGTGGCCGGGCTTCCGCGAGAACCTGCGCGCGCTGAACTGGCTCACACAGTACCGCGACGGCAAAGTCAAGGGACGCAAAACCCCGATCGGCGTGCTCCCGCTTGTTGAAGAGCTCGACTTTACCGGTCTCGAAATCGACGCGGCGGATCTCGACAAACTGCTGCGGGTTGACGTTGAACGCTGGCTACAGGAAACCGATCACCGCGCTGAGCACCTGCGCGAGCTGCCCGATATGCCGCGCGAAATCTGGGACGCACACGAGGCGCTTGTCGAGGCGTTGCGGGCCGAGGCGGCAACTGACGCAGGGGGCGCAGACAGCTAGCGCCTGCGCCACCGCGCGGCCGCGGCGACACAAAACTGCCACACAACAAACGAGGGGGAAACCGAAACGTGTTCGGTTTCCCCCTCGCCTTTGGGTTACGCGCCCGCGAAAACTAATCGCGGCTGGTTTTTTCGATCAGCTCAGCGAAGCGGTCAATGTATTTCTGCAGGAACTCAACGGTTGACTCGCGGGTGATCTTATCCCCGTCACCGAAAAGCTCAGGCGACTGCGACAGGAACACCTCGGGCTGGCCAAGCGTTGGCATGTCGAAGTAGGAAAGCGCAAGGCGCAGGTTCTTCTGCGACGAGTACCCGCCCATGCGTCCAACAGAGTGGCTCACAATTCCCGCCGGGAGTCCCTTCCACGCAACGTCGGCGTTGGGTTTCGACCCAATATCCACCGCGTTTTTCAGGCACGCCGGGATGGTGCGGTTGTTCTCCGGGGTCACAAACAGCACCCCGTCAGAGGCCTTAATCGTCTCGCGGAACTCCGTGTACTCCGCCGGCACCGGCTTGTCGGTGACCTCTGGGTCGTCGTAGTCGAAATCGTACAGCGGCAGGTCGCGGATCTCCACGATCTTCGCCTCGTACCCCTCAGGGAACATCGGAATCAGGTTGTGCGCAATCTTACGGGCAAAGGAGCCACGACGCAGGCTCCCAACAATCACACTCACGCGCTTCGTCATACATTTCACTCTCTTTTCTCTATTTCAACTGTGGATCATGCACCGCGATCCGCGCCCTCATACGCCACAGACTCGCGCGGCGCGAGCTGCCGGTCGCTGCCCCAAGCCGAGCAGAACCGGCACTCGCTCACGAGGTCAAGCCTATGTTAACAATTCCGCCATTGCGAACCTCATGAGTAACCGAAGCTCCGAGCACCAAGCGCGGCCTGGTGCTCCCGGAACTTGCGGGGATCCAAGCCACTGGCTTTCAACTGTTCCACACAATCGCGCGAGCCGACGTCGCTGTCATCTTCGGGCCGCAAGTGTTCATCGCCGCGATCAGCGCGTTCACCGTCATGACGCTCTACGTGCTGATCGCATGCCTAGCCCTCAAACGCAGGTCAGCTGAACTTACCGTGGGCGCGCTTTCAGCCGGCATGGTCAACTCGGCTAACCTCGGCATCCCCATCGCGATCTTCGTGCTCGGCGACGCCACCTACTCCGTGCCGGTCCTGCTGTTCCAGCTCGCGATCCTCCAGCCGCTCTCCCTCATCTGCCTCGATGTTCAGACCCAACGTGTCGGCTCCGGCGTGGTCGGCGCGCTCAAAGGCATCGCAACCAACCCGCTGATCCTCGCCTCACTCGCCGGCGTCATCGTAGCCACCACCGGAGCCACCATCCCAGAAACCGTCATGAACCCCATCGAAATCCTCGGTGGCGCCGCGGTCCCGGCGATGCTCATGGCGTTCGGAATCTCGCTCGTGGGTTCCAAGCCGCTCCAGCACGGCAGCGGCCGCCGCACCGATGTGTTGCTCGCACTCACGTTCAAGCTCATCGTGCACCCGCTCATCGCGTGGTTGCTGGCCGCCGTCGTGTTCCAGCTCGATTCCGCCGGCATCTTCATGGCCGTGATCCTCGGCGTACTTCCCACCGCGCAGAACGTGTTTGTGACCGCAACCCACTACAACCAAGACATGGTCACCGCGAAAGACACCGTGTTGCTCTCAACCCTGCTCGGGGTGCCGCTCATGTTCATCTGCGCGATGATATTCGGGTGAAAGCTGCCCGCCCCACGCAAGCAGCGTACGATGCGGTAGCTGCCAAGCAGCGCCTGTAACGGTTGTCTACCGGCCCGTGAAGCGGACGCGGATGCGGCGCACACGGCGCCGCAACTCGCCCTGCGGCGCGTGCCTATTCCAGTACCACAAGCCCCACAGGCCAGCCACGAGCGAAATCAGACCCGCGATGCAGAGTGACATCCGCGCGCCCAGAACTTCGGCAAGCCACCCCATCAAAGGTGAACCGAGCGGCGTTCCGCCCATAACCAAAACCATGTACAACGCCATCACGCGGCCGCGATACCTCGGGTCCACCGTCATCTGTAGCGTCACGTTGCACGAATTCAAGAACGTCACCGCTGCCCAGCCGGTCGGGATCAGCATGATCGCATACAGCCACAGCCACGGGACCGCACACGCGGCGATCACCGTGATACCGAAACCGATCGTTCCACCCACCACGAACTTTAGCCGCGAACCCTGCCGCCTGGCCGCCATCAACGCACCCGCCAACGTGCCGCACGCCTGGATTGTGCCGAGCAGACCGAACACCTCGGCATCCGCATCGAACACCGTTGTAGCCATGACCGCGTTGAACACCGGGAAATTCAACCCGAACGTACCCACCACGAACGCAAGCACCATGATCATGATGAGCGTAGGCCTACGCGCAACATACTTGATGCCCTCAACAACCTGGCCACGCTTACGCGGAACCCGCGGCTGACTGTTAGCCGGAATGTTCCGGGAAATCACGAACAGCGAAACCAGTACGCCCGCGAAACTCGCTGCGTTGATCAAGAAAACCCAGCCCGTACCGACCGCGGCAATCAACAGGCCAGAAACACCCGGTCCGATCAGCCGCGCCGAATTGAAGCTCGTCGAATTCAAGGACACCGCGTTCGGTACCAACTTGGACGGCACCAAATCATTCACCAAAGCCTGGCGTGCTGGCGCATCGAACGCCGCCCCGATACCTAACAAGGTCGCCAAGATGTACACATGCCACAGCTCAACCGTGCCCGTGAGCACCAAAACACCCAAGATCACCGCGAGCACACCCATGAACGCCTGCGCGATCTGCACGATCCGTAACCGCGGGTACCGGTCAGCGATCACGCCCGCATAGGCAGACAAAAACAGGATCGGCAGAAACTGAAGCCCCATCACGAGGCCCACCGCGGTCCCTGAATTATCGGTCAGCTCAGTCAGAACCAGCCAGTCCTGCGCGATGCGCTGCATCCACGTCCCGATGTTCGAAACCAAGCCGCCGAAAAACCACCACCGGTAATTCTTGATCTGCAGCGAGGCGAACATGCGGGACATGAATAGGCGGCCTCCTCAACGGCGCAGAAACCGGTGGGGTAATACAAAACGGGACCCCGGCGTAGATTGAACTGTAGATTCAACCCTACGCCTAGGGTCCGGCCTTGTTAAGAGTTGCCGCGCTGACGTGGCGCCGCTGGCACGGCGGCATGCCAGCCAAGCTGACGCTATGCCGACGTTAGTTTAGGCCGCGGCCGCACTAGTTCAGGCCGCGCAGGTCGAGTTCGAGGTGGTCCTCCCCCGCCTCATCCAGCTGCACTGGGATACCCCAGTCCTGCTGGTATAGATGGCAGGCGGCGTGGTCCGGGATCTCCTGGCCTTCCTCACCATCGCAGGCTGCAGCACGCGCGGTGATATGCAGAACGCCGTGCACAATCTCCGGGTTGAGGACGAGCTCACGCGTGAGCCCTTGGCTCGTGCCAGCGCCTTCTAGGATGAGTTCTTCAGGGGACGCAGAAACCTGTAGCTGGGTTGGGTCACCCCAACGGTAGTCGAGCTTCTGGCCCGCAGGAGCGGTGAAGCGTGCGGTCAGCTTGTGGGTGCCGGGCTTCACCAGGGTCTTTGGGCGCTGGGTCTGGGATGCGCCACGGTCAACCGTGGTCGCTTCCTTCGGCAGCGGGACCCGCACGAGCTGATGCCGGTTCGTTTCGACCACCAACAGGACCGGATCTCCACCAACGCTGTGGTCCACGAGCACTTCCGCCGGTTCCTGTAGGCCCTCGGCGAGCGTTCCGACCGTATGGGTCGCGGGGTCATAGCGGCGCACCGCACCGTTATAGGTATCAGCGATCGCAACCGAGCCATCCGGCAGAACCGAAACACCCAACGGGTGCTGCAGACGCGCCTCATCGGCCGGACCGTCGCGGAAGCCGAAATCGAACAGCCCCAGGCCTGTCGCGGTCTCAACCTTGGCGACCGTGCCGTCCTCACCCAGGCGCAGCATACGCACCGCGGAGGTCTCCGAATCGGCAATCCACACGTCCCCGTTCGCATCCACATCCACACCGGAAGGCTGCGCGAACATCGCGACATCCGCAGTACCGTCATCCAAGCCTTCGATGCCGGAGCCAGCCTCCAGCGTGACCTCGGCCTTGACGGGGTCGAAACCGAAGATCTGGTGGGTTCCCGCCATAGCGACGATGAACCGGCCAGCCTTCTCTGCCCACGCAAGGTCCCACGGGGATGAGAGCGAAAGCTCGGTAGCGTTCTCCCCCAGCTCACGCGACCAACCGGCGTCCTGCAGGCGGGCGCGTTCGGCATCGAGCAGGCGCTGCACACCGTTACCGGCAACAGTCGTGACCTCGCCCGTGGCCGTGTTAACGCCACGCAGGCGGTGGTTCACGGTGTCAGCAACCAGGACGTCGTAGCCCACCTTCTCCGCGATGTGGCCGGGAACGACCGCGGCACCCTGCGGCTCGTTGAAGCGCGCGGTGTCCGCGGAGCCGTCCGCGAAGCCGCGCTCCCCAGTGCCGATCTGACCGACCTTGGTCACGAGGTCCGTGTCCATGATCGTGAGCCGGTGGTGGCCCGAATCCACGACGAGGAACTGGCCGTTCGGCAGGTCGATCGCCGAACCTGGGAAGCGGAGGTCCCCTTCGCGTGCCGGCGGGGCGACGTACGGGCCGTCACCGCGGTGCAAGGTGCCCTTCCCATCGTGCTCTTCGATGAGCTCTTCAACCAAAGATTCAAGACCGGCCGCGTGCCCCTCACCTGAGAGATGCGCAACGATGTAGCCTTCCGGGTCCAGGACCACGAGCGTGGGCCAGGCACGTGCCGTATAGGCCTGCCACGTCAGCAGCTCGGGGTCATCCAGGACCGGGTGTTCGATCTCGTAGCGTTCAACCGCGGCCTCGAGCGCTTCCTTCTTGGCCTCGTGCTCAAACTTGGGGCTGTGCACACCGATCGTGACCAGCACGTCGTTGTATCTCTCCTCGAGTGGGCGCAGCTCGTCGAGCACGTGCAGGCAGTTGATGCAGCAGAACGTCCAGAAATCCAGGATCACGATCTTGCCGCGAAGGCTCGCAAGGTCAAGGTCCTTACCGCCGGTGTTCATCCAGCCGCGGCCACGAAGCTCACTCGCGCGCAAACGGACGCCGGTACGAAGTGCATCAGACTCAGCAGACACCTTAACTCCTGGTTTCAGACGGGGCTTGACATGGGGTTTTCACTCGCCACGCCGAGGGCGGGGCGGATTGTGTCCATTCTAGAAGTTCGCCTCATGCCAACGCTTTTGGCGCGTAACATCACGCTTTATGCCCGCGGCGTATCGTCGCGGCCCTCCGCTTCGTCCTTGCCCTCCGGTGCTTCGGCCTCGTCCTCCGGTAAGCCTTCTGCCGGCAGGCCCGCACGGATGCGGGCTGCGCGGCGGGCTTCTTCGAGGCCGTCGGCCTGGGCGCCCTGCAGCTGCTGCAGCATCTGGTTGTAGTCGCGCAGTTCGCGGTTTCCGGTACGTTCGGCAACGCGTTCGTCGCGGCGGGCTATCCGTTCATCGGAGCGGGACCATGCAACGGCCACGCCCACGGCGAGCATGAGCGTCGGTACTTCGCCGATGCCCCACATGACACCGGCGCCTATTCGTTGATCTTCGATCGCGCTCGGGCCCCAATCGCGGCCCTGGTTGCCGAACCAGTCCGGCTGGATCAAAACGTCGGTGCCCATGATGCTGGTCGCGTAGAACGCGTGGAAGATCATGGTGATCAGCAGGATCACGAGCCGCACAAAGTATGGGGCGCGGTTCGGCAGCGGGTCCAGCCCGATCATGTTGACGGCCAAGACGTAGCCGGTCAGCAGGAAGTGGAAGTTCATGAACTCGTGGCCTAAGTGGTATTTCATGGAGAACCACATGAGGTCAGTCGAGTAGAAGATCACGATCGAGGCCGTGAAGTTCACGGCCGCGACAATCGGGTGCGTGACGCCTTTAGCCCACTTGGAGTGCAGGAACACCAGGGTCCATTCGCGGGGGCCGCGGGTGCCGTCACGCCGGGCGGGGATCGCTTTGAGGGCCAGCGCGATCGGGGACCCGACCACCAGGAAGAACGGCGCGACCATGGTGAGCGCCATGTGGGCGACCATGTGCATCGAGAACAGGTTCTGCCCGTACACCGCGATGGGCCCGGATGTGATGTAGAACAGGAAG
Organism: Pseudoglutamicibacter albus; assembly: GCF_031458175.1. Classification (NCBI taxonomy): domain Bacteria; kingdom Bacillati; phylum Actinomycetota; class Actinomycetes; order Micrococcales; family Micrococcaceae; genus Pseudoglutamicibacter; species Pseudoglutamicibacter albus. Next base: position 1,787,079 of record NZ_JAVDXX010000001.1, read on the forward strand.
ATCAGGCCCACATAGAAGCTGAGGGTGCGCCACCAGTCCCAGTGCCCGCCTTTAGCGTGGACGCGATAGGCCCAGCGGCCGTAGGCGATCGCGAGGAAGATGATGATCGCTACCCACAGCCAGTCGAAGCGCCACACGCTCGCCCACGATGAGATGGTGAGCTCGGGTGGTAGCTCGTAGCCGGAGAGGCGGCGGGCCGGGGACATGACTTCCGGCGGCGCGGTGGATACCGGCGGTTGGGTGCGGGCGAGCACCACGGCGATCGCCGATACGGCGGACATGATCGCTACTTCAACACCGATGATGCGCCACGCGGCTTTGCGTGCGGTGAGGTCGCCGTTTTTCAGTCGCGGAATGATGTTGGAGCGGTGGATGATCCCGAGGAAGCCCAGGATCACCGAGAGGAAGGCTTTGAAGATGAGGAACAGACCGTATTGGGTTCCGAAGAGCTGCTGAAGGGTGTGGACGCGGATCGCTCCTGCCGCTACGCCGGAGAGCACAACCAGGAAGAACGATGCGCCAGCTAGGTGCGAGAATCGTTGCAGGACTTCCGCCGCGGCGGGGTTGGTGTCAGGGCCGGTGATGTTCTTTTGCGCTCCGCCAAGCAACCCGGAGACGACGGCGAGGGCTACGAGCCCGCCACCCCACGCGACGACGCCGAGTAGGTGCAGGCCCATCGAGTTCACCGCACCCCAGTGGTCGTCACCGCCGGCGGCGTGGCCGAGCAGCGCCAGCGGCACGAGGGCAACACCTGCGAAGCCTGCGGCCCAGCCGAGCGCGTTGGCGCTGCGGGCGGCGATCATGGTGGTGCTCGTGATGATCGCGAGGGAAACGACCACGGCCCAGCTTCGGCCGAAGTCGAAGTTCAGCATGTAGTCGAAGATGCCGTCAGTGAAAGATTTGTCTGCGGTGACGGGGAGCGCGGCGGCATCCGAATAGCTGAGAACGAGCGTGGACATCGCAGCGAACGCCCACACGATCGCTGCGACGGATCCGACGGTAACGAGCCGGTTGAACGCTTTGGTGAATTCCCCACCGTCAGTGGAACCTGCGGCCCGAGTGGTGCGCTGTGGCCGGGTGGTACGCGGGATGATCGCGCACACGAAGATGAGCGTGCCGAGCGTGATCGAGAAGCTGATGTCGTGAACCCAGCGCGCGATCGGCAGGCCGTAGCGGGTCACCACGCCCGGGTCACCGAGTAGAACGGAGAGCGCTGTACCGGAGTACGAGAGCGCGAGGAAGAGGGTTATGAGCCCGATGGGCGCGGAAATCCAGGTGAGCGCGTATGCGACTCGAGGGTTGTCTGCCGCGAGCCTCGCGTTTTTCGCGGAAGGGTCCTCGCTTCCGCGGGCGGGCTCGGCGGAGGCACGCTTGGACGTTGCAACCTGCGAGTGCGACATGGGCGCCTTTCCTGAGGGCATTTCTTCAGAGGAGGTTCACGTGAGCGGAGCTCATCAGATCCAGTTTAGGCGGTGCCGCTGTGGGAAGCGGTGCCCCGCTTGTGTTTAAAAAGTAAACCCACTCCAACCTGCGTGGTTGGGGCGGGTTTACTGCTCAGCTTGCGCTGTAAGACTTACTTATTGGAAACAGCAGCCTTCAGCTTGGAGCCAGCGGAGAGCTTAACGGAGTGACCAGCAGGGATCTGGATGGTCTCGCCGGTCTGTGGGTTGCGACCCTGGCGTGCGGCACGGTTGGTGCGCTCGAAGGACATCCAGCCTGGGATGGAGACCTTGTTGCCCTGGGAGATCTGCTCGGTCACGGTCTGGAAGAGGGCATCCAGTACGTCGTTAACCGTGGTCTGGGTCTGGCCGGTGTTGTTCGCGATAGCGCTCACAAGCTCACTGCGGTTCATTACTTGTCCTCCTGGACTCGGATACTCCCCAACCAGTGAGGGCTGAGGATTGCCCCAGGTTTCGGGGCCTGGATATGAAACTAACAGGTTTTCCCAGAATTTCGCGTGTTTCGGGGCGGATTTTCCGCGTTGAGTGAGAATTTACCCAGATTTTTGGCTGATTAGAGCTTCTTAGAGCGGTTTCTGGCGGCGAAAACACGAACGGAGCGGCCTAAACCTGCTTAAACGCGGACGTCCCGGCGCCTCGCTGATGTTCTTTTCAGCTGGGGCCGGGACGTCCGTGACAGCGTGCGATGCTTGTGTGTGCCGCTGTTGACGCTATGTGTTCCTCACAGTGGTGAGGAAGCGTGAGCGATTACCAGGACGACTTGGTGATGCCTGGCAGCTCGCCCTTGTGAGCCATTTCGCGGAAACGCACACGCGAGATACCGAACTTCTGGAAGGTACCGCGTGGGCGGCCGTCGATGGAGTCACGGTTGCGAACGCGAACTGGAGAGGCGTCACGTGGGAGCTTCTGCAGACCGACGCGTGCTGCCTCGCGGGCTTCGTCGGTTGCGTTCGGGTCGATCAGGGTCTTCTTGAGCTCGGCGCGGCGCTCGGCGTAGCGAGCCACGATCACCTTGCGCTGCTCGTTCTTGGCGATCTTCGACTTCTTAGCCATGCTTACCGCTCCTCACGGAAATCGACGTGCTTGCGAACCACTGGATCGTACTTCTTGAGCACGATGCGGTCCGGGTTGTTGCGGCGGTTCTTGCGGGTCACGTAGGTGTAACCGGTGCCTGCCGTGGACTTGAGCTTGATGATTGGGCGAACATCCTGTGCTTTTGCCATCAGAACTTCTCTCCCTTCGCCTTAAGCTCAGCGACTACGGCTTCGATGCCGCGCGCGTCGATCGTCTTGATGCCCTTGGTGGACAGATTCAGGGTGATCGTCCGGCCGAGGGATGGTACGTAGTACCGCTTCTTCTGAATGTTCAGGTCCCACCGACGCTTGGTGCGGCGGTGCGAGTGCGAGATGCTGTGTCCGAATCCGGGCACTGCACCGGTCACCTGGCAACGCTGTGCCATGTTCACTCCTCCAGTGTTGGTCAGTTGTGCTGCGGTCCCTTGCCGCCTGGCTGTGGTGTTGGCTCGCCTGGAGTCAGGTGAGCGCAGCCGATGACGATGCGAGGTCCCGCTACCCAGTTGGGGACACCGTGCTTACAACGCTGGAGGGCCTAAAGCAGCTGGGTGAGATCCAGCCAGTGGTTGACCATCAGACAGGTTTCAAACAACGGTGGTCCGGGTGAAGCGTGGGCATTTGCTTACCCACTGTTCACCTTCTCTTCCGTGTCACGGGCTGTTGGGCACGCAAAGATTAACGCGTGGCAACAGAACGCCTATCTATCTTAGGCAATCCCCCATCTTTGGGGCAAATCATGGTAAGCGAGTTTGGCCACACTCGCACCGGGGCCTCCACCCAGCCGGCCGGCGCCCGGCGCGCGCCATATGGCAAATTGTGTGCCGCATCGTTTTCTTGGCTAGTCTTGTACTGAATCGACAGGGGAGCGCTAACCGAGCGCTGAGAGTGCCGATGTGGCAGACCCTCGAACCTGATCCGGTTAGTACCGGTGTAGGGAGTTCGAATCTTCTCTCGTGGGCACACGTGGGCCACCCCCTTTCATGAACTGGAAGGTTGTTGTGGCAGATATGCGTAGAAACCCTCTTATGGCGGCTACCGCGGTGCTCTCCGTTGCGGGCTTGGCGTTGAGCGGTTGTTCGATCGCGGCTCAGCAGGAGGATGCGGAGTCGAAAGAGAAGACGGTCACGATCATCACGCATGATTCTTTTGAGTTGACCAAGGAACAGGTCAAGAAGTTCGAGACCGAGACCGGCTATAAGCTCAAGACGACCTCCCCAGGTGACGCGTCTTCTGTGGTCAATCAGCTGATCCTGGCTGAAGGTAAGGCGTCCGCGGACGGTTTCTATGGCGTGGATAACCTCCAGGCCGGCGCGCTGACGGAGAAGGGCGTGGTCGAGGACTATGTTCCGGAGAAACTGCCGGAGGCTGCGAAGAAGCTGACTAACAGTGACGCGTTGACTCCGATCGATCAAGGCCAGGTGTGCATTAACGCTGACGCGGGCTGGTTCAAGAAGAACAAGGTTGATTTGCCGAAGAGCATCAACGACCTCACCAAACCTGAATACGCCAAGCTGCTGGTAGCCCAAGACCCGGCGCAGTCCTCCCCTGGCTTCGCGTTCATGGTCGCCACGATGCACAAGACTAAGGACTGGAAGAAGGCGTGGGAGGACATGCTGGCTGGCGGCACCAAGGTCGTCTCTTCATGGTCTAACGCGTACAACACGGACTTCTCCGGTTCTGAAGGCAAAGGTAAGTACCCTCTGGTGGTCTCCTACTCCTCCTCCCCCGCTTTTGAGGGCGGTAAGACCGTGAACATCGATGACACCTGCATCGACCAGGTCGAATACGCCGGAGTGCTGAAGAACGCTAAGAACCCTGATGGTGCCAAGGCCTTCGTGGACTTCATGCTCAGCGAGGATATGCAGAACGCTATCCCTGAGCAGATGTACATGTACCCGGTGAACCCCGATGTGAAACTTCCGAAAGACTGGGCCGCTCACGCGCCGCTGTCGAAGACGTCGGTCACCCCGGACCCGAGCGAGATCGCCCAGAAACGCGAGGAGTGGATCAAGCAGTTCCGCGAGCTCAGCAAGAACGCTAAATAGGTGCGTTCCTGAGACGAACACTGGGTAGAAGAACGCCGGGTAGAAGAAGCAGGTCGGGTACCTGATGCATAAGCAGAGCCGCTCTCACAGCGAGCTGAGGCGCCGGCGCCGCATCGTGACCATTGTGTGGTCTGTTGCGGCGCTGGCGTTGCCTGCCGTGTTCTTGGCTTTCTTCTTCGTGTGGCCGGTCGCGGCGATGATCGGCCGCGGCGTGACCCCGCCCGAAGGCAGTGAAGGTACGTGGTGGGGGCCGCTCGTTGCCGTGTTGTTCGATGGGTGGACCTGGAGGCTCATCGCGCAAACACTCGGGCTCGCGTTGGGTGGCACACTCGGCTCGATCGTTCTGGGGCTTTTCGGCGCCCACATTCTCTCGACCCGTTCTTTCCGTGGGCGCGGGGTCATCCGCGCGGTCGCGACCATCCCGTTCGTTTTGCCGACCGTGGTGGTGGGTGTCGCGTTCCGTGCCTTGCTCGCCGAGAACGGCCCGTTAGGTTTCTTGGGCCTGGATCAGACCACGGCCGCAGTCATCCTCGCGATGATCTTCTTCAACTTCTCGGTTGTTGTCCGTCAGGTCGGGGCTGTGTGGGCGGACCTTGACCCGCGCCAAGCCGAGGCCGCAAGGACCCTCGGGGCGAGCCGCTTACGGGCCTTCCTAACGGTGACCCTCCCGGCGCTCAAACCCTCGATCTGGTCCGCGGCTTCGCTCATTTTCTTGTACTGCTCTACCGCGTACGGGTTGATGATGACGCTCGGTAAACCAGGTTTCGGAACCTTGGAAACCGAGATCTATATCCAGACCGAGACGTTCCTGGACCTCCCCCAGGCGGCAGCGCTCTCGATCCTACAGCTGGCGATTGTGCTCGCTTCGCTCGCGGTATCGCAACGCGCGCGCTCTAAATCTGAGACGGCTCTGCGACTATCGCAACCCCGCTTACGGCCGCTGACCCGAGCTGACTGGTTCTCCGCAATAATCGCTTTCGGCACCGTCACTGCACTCATTGTGGCCCCACTGCTGGCGTTGCTGTTGCGTTCGTTCTCGACCCCGCACGGCTGGAGCCTCAACAACTACCGGCTTCTAGCTACCAGCTCGGGCACCGGCTTCGGCGGCGGCTCGACCCCGTTAGAGACGCTCCGCAATTCGCTTTTGACCGCATCGGACGCCATGTGGATCACCCTCATCGCGGGCCTCCCGTTGGCGTGGTGGCTCTCCCGCCACGCACGCACCGCCGCGTTCGGGCGGGCGCAGAAGATTGTGGATGCGGCCGTGATGTTGCCGGTCGGGGTCTCAGGGGTCACGATCGGTTTCGGTTTCATCGTGTCCTTACAGATCGCGTTCCCGGAGCTTGCGCGTTCAGGCTCGCTCGTGCCGTTCGCCCAAGCCGTGGTCGCGCTGCCCGTGGTGGTGCGCATGATCATCCCGATCCTGCGCTCGGTCGACCCGAAACTCAGGGAGGCCGCCGCGACCCTGGGCGCGAGCCCACTGCGGGTCGCGCTGACCGTGGATGGCCCGATGGTCGCCCGCGGTATCGGATTCGCCGCGGGGCTGTCCTTTGCGATCGCGCTCGGTGAGTTCGGCGCCACGAGCTTCCTGGCGTCTGCGGACTTCCAGACCCTGCCGGTCACGATCGTGCGGCTTATGAACCGACCCGGCGCCGATAACTACGGAATGGGTATGGCGGCCTCCGTGATCCTCGCGCTGGTTGCGGCAACCGCGATGGCGGTGTGCGAATGGCTCGCCGAACGCTCCACACGCTCCGCGAAACTCGCCTCAACATCCGCCCGTCTCGGCGCTGTTTCCGACAGTTCCGCTCCACGCAGCGCAGATACCGCTCCAGCTCAGGAGGACTAAATATGTCTACTGCTTCATATGCCCTTGAGGCGCGCGATGTGGACGTCACCTATCCCGACGGCACCGTTGCTGTCCGCGGTGTCAGCGTGGGCGTGGAACCGGGCTCGGTTTTGAGCCTGTTGGGCGCTTCTGGCTCCGGTAAGTCCACGCTCTTGCGCGGAATCGCAGGCCTTGAAGACGTCACGGCTGGCGAGGTTCTGCTCGATGGCGTCGATGTTGCCGGTGTTCCGGTCCACCGGCGCGGCATCGGGATGGTGTTCCAGGACGGGCAACTGTTCCCGCACCGCACTGTGGGCCGCAACATCAGTTATGGCCTCGAGATGGCAGGGGTCGCGAAAGAGCAACGCAAGGCCAGGGTCGAGGCGATGCTTTCGCTCGTGGACTTGGACGGTTACGCCGAGCGCCCCATCCGCTCGCTTTCGGGAGGTCAGGCCCAACGTGTCGCGCTCGCACGCACGCTCGCGCCGGAACCGAAGGTCGTTTTGCTTGACGAGCCGTTTTCGGCTCTGGACCGCGGCCTGCGCGCAACGCTCGCGCCGCACGTGCGGGAAATCCTCGCCCGCACCAGCACGACCGCCGTGCACGTGACCCACGACCACACCGAAGCCCGTGCGCTCGCAACTCATGTGGCGATCCTCGATCACGGCAAGCTCATCGCCCACGGAACCTGGGAAGAGATCGACCAAGCGGCGGCAACAGACGCGCGCATCGAACGCCTGCTGGGCTAGCGCGGGCCGGGCCGTTCCAGTTCGAACCGCTCCCCTGCTAACCTGAGCCTCGGCCATGCCAGCGCGGTGGGCGTCAGCATTCGACGACGTTGACGGCGAGGCCGCCGCGGGCTGTCTCCTTGTATTTATCGAGCATGTCTTGGCCGGTGTCCCACATCGTCTTGATGACCTCATCGAGGCTGACTTTCTGTGTGCCGTCCCCCATCATCGCCATGCGGGCGGCGTTGACAGCCTTCGTTGCGGCGAGCGCGTTGCGTTCGATGCACGGGATTTGGACGAGGCCGCCGATGGGATCGCATGTGAGGCCGAGGTTGTGTTCCATCGCGATCTCCGCGGCGACTTCTACTTGCCAGGGTTCGCCACCGAGGACTTCTGCGAGTCCCGCTGCGGCCATCGAGGAGGCGGATCCGACTTCGCCTTGACAGCCGACCTCGGCCCCTGAGATAGAGGCTTGTTTCTTATACAGGTTGCCGATCGCGGCCGCGGTGAGCAGATAGCGGCGCACTTGTTCCGCGATGACCTCGGGGGCTTGGCCGCGGCACGCGCGGGCGTAGTGGGTCACGTAGAAGCCGACCGCCGGAATGATGCCGGCCGCGCCGTTGGTTGGGGCGGTCACGATGCGCCCGCCGGAGGCGTTCTCTTCGTTCACGGCGAGCGCTGCGAGGTTGACCCACTCTTGCCAGTATTCGAAGGAGCGGTCTGTGTCGCGGGCGTAGAGTTCCTTGTGCCAGCGTGGTGCGCGGCGTGAAACGTTGAGCCCGCCGGGGAGGACGCCGGTGCGTTCGATCGCGGAGTTCTTGCAGTCCTCCATGACCTGCCATAGATGGTCGATGCCGTCCAGGACTTCTTGGCGGTCGCGGATCGCTTCCTCGTTAGCTAGCGCGACCTGCCATATGGCGAGGTCGTTGTCCTTGCACTGTTGCAGAAGCTCGGCACCCGTATCGAAGGGGTACGGGACGTCGATGTCCACGTGTGCCGCCGCGTCTTCATCGCCAGCTCGTTCGATGAATCCGCCGCCGATCGAGAAATAGGTCTCTTCGGCGATGACTCCCCCAGCGGATTCGAGGGCCGCGATCTTCAGTCCGTTCGTGTGCCGCGGCAAGATGGTGAGCGGGCGCTGCGTCATGTCCTCAACACCGAACGCGAGCTCAACGGTCTCCACGCCATCGAGCGCGGAGCCCACCGCGAGCTTCTCCCCGCGATCCCACGCGGCATAACGAGCCTCGGCCTGCTCGGGCAAAACCGTCTCCGGCGCATAGCCCTCAAGGCCCAACAAGAGTGCCGTGAACGTCCCATGCCCTTGTCCCGTGGCAGCCAGCGAGCCATACACATCAACACGTAAGCCAGCCAGCCGGCCATACGCTGACGGGTTAGCGGCAAGACGCTGCACGAAGTCCCGGCCGGCACGCAACGGGCCGACCGTGTGGGAGCTCGAAGGCCCCAAACCCACGGAGAAAAGATCAAAAATACTCAGGTACATTCGCACTCCTGAAAACTTTCGCCGGCACGCTCTCCCTCAAGGTGGGCGTGCCGGCGAAGGTCTATATGTCCCTGCGGCGAGGCGCCCTGCCTGGCCCCGCCACTACGGTGAAACGCGTCAAGCGACGCTCTAGACGAGGTTGCCGCCATTCGCGGAAGCGTAATCCTCAGCGGAGAGCAGCTCACCTTCCGAGGTCACCTCTACAGTGAAAAGCCAACCGGCACCGTATGGGTCCGAGTTCAACAGTGCAGGATCATCGATCACGGCCTGGTTGATCTCAACGATCGTGCCGCTGACCGGCGCGTACAGGTCAGAAACCGACTTGGTGGACTCGACCTCGCCGCACGTCTCACCAGCGGTAACCTCGCTGCCGGCCTCTGGCAGGTCTACGTAGACGACGTCACCCAGGGCGTCAGCCGCAACCTGGGAAATGCCAACCTTCACCGGGTTGGAGTCATCCACCCACTCGTGCTCGGCGGAATAACGGAGGTTCTTCTTCACATCGGACATGGTCTCTCCTTGATGATCAGGCCAGGAATCCGGCCGTACATGTGAATCTAAAACTGCGAAGCTAGATGCGTGAATCTAGTTGTGTGTGACTTTAGTTGGAACGACGATAGAACGGGAGAGGCACCACCGTAAACCCGAGCATCTTGCCCCGGATATCCACGGCCAGCTCGGTGCCTTCCTCAGCGTGGGCAACATCGACCATCGCCAATGCGACCGGATAACCCAGCGTCGGGGACGGCTGGCCGCTGGTCACTTGCCCCACCTCAGCGCCATCGAGCATCACGGTGTATCCGCCGCGGGCGGCGCGACGCTCAAGGCCTTTCAAACCCACCAAGCGGCGGCCACTCGTGACACCCAGCCCGGATTCTTTGGCGGCCTCGAACGCGTCCCGGCCCACAAAACGCTCATTCTTCTTCAACGAAACCACCGGACCCAAACCGGCCTCGAGTGGCGACGTCTCAGCCGATAGTTCGTTGCCATACAGCGGCATACCGGCCTCCAGACGCAGCGAATCACGCGCAGCCAGGCCGCACGGAAGCAAACCATCCGCAGCGCCAGCGTGAATCACCGCATCCCACACGGCCTTCGCATCGGCGTTAGCGATATAGATCTCGTAGCCGTCCTCGCCCGTGTAGCCTGTGCGAGCAACCAACGCATCCACACCAGCCACCGTGGCGGGCACCGCCGAATAGAAACGCAGATCAACCACGGCATCGCGGTCAGCGCCCTCGGTCACGGCCGCGAGGATCTTCTCCGCATTCGGGCCCTGAACCGCAACCAGCGCGGTCTCATCAGACTCATCGGCAACCACAACATCGAAACCCAGAGCGCGTTCCTTGAGGGCCTCAAGCACCGCTGGGGTGTTGGAGGCGTTCGGGACCACCAGGAACTCGGTCTCATCTAAGCGGTAGACGATCAAGTCATCGATGATCCCGCCGTCGGCGTTCATAAGCAGCGAATACTTAGCCCGACCCACAGCGACCGCCGCGAGATTCCCCGCAAGAGCCGTGTTGAGGTAGCTCGCCGCATCAGGCCCGCTCACCCGAACCTCACCCATGTGGGAGAGATCGAATACGCCCGCTGCCTCACGCACCGCCTTATGCTCGGCAAGCTCGGAACCGTAACGCAACGGCATATCCCAGCCGCCAAAATCGGTGAAGGATGCACCCAGCGCCTCATGAACCTCATGAAGCGGAGTGTGACGAGACGTTATATGCATGTTCGTTGGAACCCTTTCGTGCAGGGTCGGCGAAACGCCGGTGCTATCTGGATGGTGGGGTGAGTTATGAGCCACGGGCCAGTCCTCTTGATCGTGGAAGAAACTAGTCCTCTAAGAAACTAGTCCTCGAACGCGGTCAGCGGCGGGCATTCGCACATCAGGTTGCGGTCGCCGTAGGCCTGGTCGATGCGGCTGACCGGGGTGAAGTACTTGTCCGTGACCGAGGTCTGGCCCGGGAATACGCCCTGCTGGCGGGAGTAGGTGCGGTCCCAATCAGTGCGAGTCACGACTTCCGCGGTGTGCGGCGCGTTACGCAACGGCGAGCCTTCGAGGGAATGGATGCCGTCTGCGATCTCGTCGATCTCTTCGCGGATGGTCAGCATCGCGTCGATGAACCGGTCCAGTTCCGCAAGGTCCTCGGATTCGGTTGGCTCAACCATGAGGGTGCCTGCCACCGGGAACGCGAGCGTTGGCGCGTGGAACCCGAAGTCCATGAGCCGCTTGGTCACATCCTCTGCGGTGACACCCGTCTTGTTGGTGAGTTCCCGCAGGTCGAGGATGCATTCGTGCGCAACCAGCCCGGCGTTACCCGTGTAGAGAATCGGGAATGCCTGCTTCAAGCGGGCCGCGATGTAGTTGGCGCCCAACAACGCATGCTTGGTCGCTTGCGTGAGGCCAGCCGGGCCCATCATCGCGATGTAGGCCCACGAGATCGGCAGCACTCCGGCGGAACCGAAGCTCGCCGCGGTGATCGGCGCGCCATCGCGGCCGCCCAGGCCCTCATCGTCGCGGTCCTCAAGTGCCGGGCCTGGCAGGAACGGACGAAGATGCTCAGCGACAGCAACCGGACCCACGCCCGGGCCGCCGCCACCGTGCGGGATGCAGAACGTCTTATGCAGGTTCAGGTGGGAAACGTCGCCGCCGAACTTGCCCGGCTGAGCCAGCCCGACCATCGCGTTCATGTTCGCGCCATCGATATAAACCTGGCCGCCGGCCTCGTGGACCGCGTTGCACACCTCAACCACCTGCGCGTCAAACACGCCGTGGGTGGACGGGTAGGTGATCATGATCGCGGCGACCTTACCCTGATTCGCTTCGATCTTCGCGGCAAGATCGCCCTCGTCGATCGAACCGTCATCAGCGGTCTTGACAACCACCACGCGCAGGCCCGCCAAGACAGCCGAGGCCGCGTTCGTGCCGTGCGCGGAGGCGGGGATGAGGCACACATCGCGGTCAGCCTCGCCACGGGACTGATGGTATTGGCGGATAGCGAGCAAGCCCGCGTATTCACCCTGGGAACCGGCGTTCGGTTGGATCGAAACCCCGGCGTAACCGGTGATCGCTTCAAGCCGCTGTTCAAGATCAGCGATCAGCTCACGCCAACCGCGGGTCTGGGTTACCGGAGCGAACGGGTGGATGCCCGCGAATTCAGGCCACGTGATGGCCTCCATCTCCGCCGCCGAGTTCAGTTTCATGGTGCACGAACCCAGCGGGATCATCGTCCGATCCAACGCGAGGTCGCGGTTCGCCAGCCGGGTTAGGTACCGCATCATCTGCGTTTCAGAGCGCACCGAGTTGAAGATCGGGTGCGTCATGAACTCAGATTCACGCACCAGGCCCGCGCTCCGCCCGTACACGCCGTCGCAGGATTCGCGTGCTTCGCGGGCCGCTGCGATCGCGTCGTCAGCGTTGGCGATGAGCGCCTTGCATACCGCGGCGATCACGGTCTCGACGTGTTCGTCGGTGGTGGTTTCGTCTGTGGAAACCGAAATCGTGTCCGCATCCACGCGGCGAACGTTGATGCCTGCGGAATCCGCGGCGTCCACGATCGAATCCGCCGCCCCGTCGGTTACGAAACGCACGGTGTCAAAGAACGATGCGGTGGCTAGCTTCGCACCGGCGGCTTCAACGCCTGCGGCGAGCGCGCACGCGTGGGCGTGGGTGCGGCGGGCGATGTTCTTGAGGCCTTCCGGGCCGTGATAAACCCCGTACATTGAGGCGACAACGGCGAGCAGAGCCTGGGCGGTACAGATGTTGGAGGTCGCCTTCTCGCGACGGATGTGCTGCTCGCGGGTCTGGAGCGAAAGCCGGTAGGCGGGGCGGCCATCGGTGTCATAGGAGACACCCACGAGGCGGCCTGGCAGGTTGCGTTCCAGGCCCTTGGTCACGGCCATGAAGGCGGCGTGCGGGCCGCCGAAGAACAGTGGGACACCGAAACGCTGGGAGCTACCGACCGCGATGTCAGCACCCTGTTCGCCCGGGGATCTCAGGTGGGTGAGCGCGAGCAGGTCGGTTGCGATCGTGACTTTCGCGCCGCGTTCCTTTGCTTCCGCGATGATCTCGGCGTGGTTGACGATCGCGCCCGAATCGCCTGGCTGTTGCAGCACGATGCCCGAAATCGGGCCCTCCGGAAGGCCTTCGGCGGCGAAGTCACGCACCTCAAGAGGGATCCCGAGCGCTTCAGCGCGGCCGCGAACCACGTTGAGGGTCTGCGGGAACATGTCCGCATCCACCACCGTGACCGCGTCGTCTTTCGCGCGGGTTGCGCGGCGCATCAAGAGGATCGCCTCTGCCACGGCCGAGGCCTCATCAAGTAGCGATGCGTTAGCGATCGCGAGCCCGGTGAGGTCAGCGACCATCGTCTGGAAGTTCAACAGCGCCTCGAGGCGGCCTTGGGAAATCTCTGGCTGATACGGGGTGTAGGCGGTGTACCAGCCCGGGTTCTCAACGATGTTGCGGCGGATCACCGCCGGGGTGTGGGTGTCATAGAAACCCTGGCCGATCATCTGAACACGCAGCGTGTTCTTCTGCGCCAACGCCCGCAACGCAGCAAGCGCTTCCTCTTCTGAGAGCCCCTCCGGGATATCTAGTGGCTCTTCCATGCGGATCGTGGACGGGACCGCGACATCAACAAGAGCGTCCAGGGACGCATAGCCAACGGTTTCCAGCATGTGTTCGGTCTCGGCGCCGCGTGGACCGATGTGGCGGGAAACGAATGCGGACATATCGGAGCGTGTCATAACGTGCTCGGCTCTTCTCGGCTCGGGATTCGACTCAGGGTTCGATTCAAAGAGTTCGGATCGGGGTCGGATCGGGATTCGATTGTCCTCCCCGCCCTGTCTTGGAACCTGAGAGCTTCCGCGCCGTTGACGGTTCGTCCTGCGCTTGCACCATCGGTGGGAACCAGCCTGTTGTGGCGAGGTTCCGCTTTCCAGGGTCGCCTGTACCTAGCGGTGCGGTTGCCTGAGAGTTTCCCGGGGAGGGTTTGCTCCTACGGCGCCTCGCTGGGGAGGTCTCTCCCGCTAAGCGTGGTCGGCGGTGCCATCAACCCGCGTCCCGCTGAGTGCAGGCGCGTGGTCCACAGCACGTGTCAGTCTACCGGGGCTTGCGTGATCCTGTGAAGAGGTGCCGCCGCATCGGCAACCGTGGCGGCCACCGCATCGCCCACCGTGGCGGCCACCGGGTAGGCGCCGCCTCAGGCGCGGCTTCAGGCCTGGCATCAGATAACGGCTCCAGACCCAGCCTTAGGCCTGGTTCTCTGGCGCTTCGAGGCGCACGTATTCGGGATACCGCGGGCTGAGGGTGTCACCGGAAGAGACGCGTTTGATGCGTCGGCGGACCCACGGGCCAGCGTGTTCGCGGACCCATTCGGCGTTGGTGCGGGCGCGTTGAAGTTTGGACAGTTCCGGTAGCTCGAGTGGTTCGACGTCGAATCCGCCGACGTCGTAGCCGAGTACATCCAGAGTTTTGCGGGCGGTGAATTCGTGGCCGCGGCTGTTCATGTGGAGGCGGTCCTCGGACCAGTAGCCGGGGTCTTGTAGCTCTCGCCAGCGCCAGTAATCGGCGATGATCGCGCCGGTGTCGTCTGCGATCTCGCGGAGGCGCTCGTTATAGAGTGCGGCGCGCCCGGCGAGCGCCCGGTAGAGCGGGCTCTTGGAAACATCGAGGCTTGTGAACAGCACAACCTTGGCCCCGACGCCGCGCAGCTCGGAGACCATGTGGTGCACTCCCCCTGCGATGTAATCGATGTCTACACGTGGGCGCATGATGTCGTTGCCACCCATACACACGGTCGCGAGTGTCGGGTTGAGCTCTAGTGCTGGTTCGAGCTGTTCGGCCATGATCTGGGGTACTTTTTTGCCGCGGATCGCGAGGTTCGCATACCCGAAGTTCGGATGTTCACGGCACAGCCGTTCTGCTACACGGTCGGCCCAGCCGCGCACACCGTTGGGGCGGTTGAGCTCGACATCGCCCACGCCTTCCGTGAAGGAATCACCGATGGCCACGTAGCGCTGTTGATACGGCGGGTTGGTTTCGCTCATATTCGCTGACGATGTTGGCACGTTGTGTTCCTCGTTGCGTTGACTCACACATGCGATCCTACGAGGTTAGCCCGCAATCGCGAACCCCCGTGCCGCGTCGCGTCGCCTTACACGTTGATGTGCGCGGTTTCTTGCCGGAAGAAACACTGCCACCGTTGCGTGCCTGCTTGCCCTGCGTCCCCGGTGAGGCGCCACCATGACAGCACCACGGCATCGGCGGTTGAGGCCCGCTGCGCACGGTAGGCGACGTAGGCGATGTCCTGGCTGACGCGTTCGGTGGTGATGACCTCGAGGTTGGTGATCGGGTCTTGGCCGCGCAGGCCATCGATCCCGTGGAGGGCGCCGTGGGCGGAGACGCCGCGGAAGTCTTCGGTGAGCAGGTAGCGCAGGGTTGGTTCGTCGTCCTGGTCGATGCTGTCGAGCAGGTCCGCTTCAGCAGCGGCTAGGAGCTCGCGGATGTCAGTGCTCGCCTGCCCGGCGTCAACCGCAGCGGGCATCGCGCTGGGCTGGGTTACCGTGCTGGGCTGGGTTGCGGCGTTACCTTGCCCCGCATCGTTGTTCTGTCCATCGTTGCTTTGACTCGGGGTGCCGCTATAGCCAGGGCCTTCCTCGGGAGCCTCGCCGTCTTTGTAGGCTTGCGCGCATGCGCGGGCGCGATCGTCGGCGGCTTCGTTGAGCTCGTGGCCTGTGTGGCCGCGCACCCACTCGAATTCGACCTTCCGGCCGGCCAGTGCGGCATCGAGCGCTTTCATGAGTTCGGCGTTTTGGACTGGTTTGCCGTCAGCTTTCTTCCAGCCGCGTTTCTTCCACCCAAAGCGCCATTTGGTGAGCGAGTTGATGACGTACTGGGAATCGCACAGAACCTTCAGCGGCGCGCCCGCGGCCTCGGTTGCTTGCAGCAGTTCAAGGACGGCCTGTAGTTCGCCCTGGTTGTTGGTGCCTTTGGGCCAGCCGCCTGCGGCCCACTGGTTTTCGTCGATGTACCACGCCCACCCCGCGGGGCCGGGGTTGCCGAGGGCGGAACCGTCCGCTGCGGCAATGATCACCGGAGCGTCAGTGGTCTTGGGAGCGTCAGTGGTCTTCGGTACGTCCGGATTCCCTGACGCGTGGGCTCCGGATGCCTTGGCGGTGCGTTGTCGTGCAGAACTCATAGTCCTATCCCATCACGAACCTCTCCGATGCGCTGGTGACGGTGCATTACTTGATTCGGGGTTGGTTGGTTGCCGGGAACATGTGACGATTGATAGATCAAGTGCATGGAGTGTTTGAGATGAACCACCAACTGGACCCTGAAACGAACATTGAGCAGGGTGAGCCGCACAGTGACGTGCGGTGGCTGAACGCTGAGGAAGCTGATCTTTGGTACACGTTGCGTGAGTTCATTTGGGGTTTCCCATCCACGCTGGACCGTCAGTTGCTTCACGATTCCGCGCTGTCCTCGGGCGAGTATTCGGTGATGGCTACCATCTCAGATTCCCCGGAGCATCGGGTGCGCACCGGTGAGCTTGCCTCCGCACTTGGGTGGGAACGGTCGCGGCTCTCACACTTATTGCGGCGCATGGAGGATCGCGACCTTGTGGAACGTGCCCCTTCTGAGGGACGTGACCGCCGCGCCCAGGATGTGCTCCTGACCCCGCACGGGTGGGATGTCCTTCGTGCCGCGGCTCCGGACCATGTCACGTTTGTGCGCGAGACCGTGTTTGATCCTCTCACCGGCGAAGAGCAAGCACTTTTGGCGGACATACTGACCCGCATCAACAGGGCCTGTGATGAACAGAATGCGCGCCGCAAAAACTAGAGCTCTGTTCAAGGCAACTCTCAGGTAGTCACAACACCACAGAAACAGCGATTTCTCAGGCATCGCATACCATCCCGAGGTTCTTTCGACAGCCGTTTCTTAGGCATTTCACACCTGTCCGGGGTCTCGGACGGAGGGTGCGTTGACGCTAGGACAACGTGGTGGTCTTCGCTATTGTCACTGTCGCTTCAGCATCCGTAGGCGGCAAGTTCACCTATAAAAGCTGTGAGCCTTCAATCTAAGACCAGGTGTAAACCGGGTGTTATTCGATGCGAGAAAACGTTGATTCCGAAGGGGTAAATCGCGCGTGTTCACCATAAAGAAACCTGCTAAGTATGCAGTGGTCCCGTTGGCGTTGGGACTCGTTCTCCCAACTTCTGTTGCAGTAGGAGCCCATGCTGCTCCCGCTCCTACCGCAGTGGAGACGAAGGCCGGCCCTCCAGAGATCTCCCATGACAGCGGACGGTTTGAGACTGACTACAAGTTCGACACGATCGAATTCTCTGGTCAGGACTGGGCTATTCGCGGCAAGAACGATGTGATGGGTTGGGGCGGTCCTCAGGCTCCGCACCCGAGCGATGGCGAAGGTAAGTGGGTCAGCGGCGCTCACGTCAACGACAAGGGTGAGCTTGTTGTTGAGAACCAGGGCATCAACGGTGGCGTTGAGCTCATTGCTACCAAGTCCACCGGTTACGGCACGTACGAGTTCAGCTACACCGCTGACTTCGACAAGATGGACCCGAACAACGTTCTTGGCATCTTCACCTATGACACCGCCGAGGTCGCTATTGACGGCACCCCTGGCATGAAGAAGCACGTCAACATGAAGGGCCTCACGGAGATCGACTTCATCGAGGTTTCCCGCTGGGGTAGCCAGGATCTCCCTAAGACCTTCGGCATGGTCACTGTCTACCCGGATGACCTGAAGAACTTCCGCGACCGCGTATCCCACAAGCGCTTCGACATCCCTAAGGGTGTTCAGACCCTCAAGACTAAAGCGATCTGGGATAAGGATTACCTGCGTGTGATCACCTCGCTGGAAAACGGCAAGGTCCTCTCGGACGACACCCAGACCAAGCGCGTCCCTAAGGACAACGGAACCCAGCAGCTGCGCATCAACCTGTGGACCACCAAGGCCAACCGCGCTAACTTCGAGAACGCTCAGGGCGACACGATCGTCTTTGATGACGCGACCTTCACCCCTGCAGGCGAGAAACGTCCAGCCGAGGACAAGCCTAAGGATAAGAAGGACAAGAAGAAGTCCAAGAAGAAGAAGGATTCCAAGAAGTCCAAGGATAAGAAGGCTAAGGACAAGAAGAAGTCCAAGAAGTCTAAGGATTCGAAGAAGAAGGACTCTAAGAAGAAGAATTCGAAGAAGTCCAAGGACGCTAAGAAGAAAAAGAACTCGAAGAATACTCTGAGGACTCCGGACCACATCAGGAAAGCCATCCCGCGTGACTTCCACGGGGACCTCGACGAGTTCGAGAAGACCGTCAACGAGTTCGTGACCACGCTCGCTGGCAAGACCAAGTAAGCGAGCTAACCCTCGCGACACCGCGGTTGCCGCGTAAGAAGAGAAACACTCTGCGAAGAGAAAACCCTGAGATAGGGAAACGCTCTAGAAGCGGCACAACATGAGTAGCGGTTACACCCCATAGAGAAAGCCCTCGTCGCCAAGCGACGGGGGCCTTCTTGTGCACTGTCAGCGCTGAGGTCAGAGGCAGAGGTCAGCAGCAAAGGTCGCGGTGTTCGCGTTGAGTAGTGCCGCAAATAATTAGTGGCGGTGCATTCCAGTCTTCTTGAGGGTCACCTGCAAGATGAGACCGATCACTACGAGCACTAGGAATGCGGCGCCCACAATCCACATGATGGTTGTGGTGTCAGCCGTGGATTCCGGCGTCACCGCCTTCGCCTGAGCAGACGCAGAGTCTTCCGTATTTGCTGCCGCGGCATCGGAGCCCTTGGAACCCTGCCCGTCCTCGCTACCCTTGCCGGAGCCTGCTTCGCCGTCATCGGAGTTGCCACCCTGGGACTTCTCCCACGCCTCGATGTCCTTCTTCGAGGCACCTTCGGTCACGGTGAAGGAATAGTTGCCGTCGCCCTGGATCCGGTGGCCGTCCGAGGAAAGCGCGGACCACTTGACGTCATACGTGCCTTCCGGAAGCGGCTGCATAGCCCGCGAAACCTTAGTCCCTTTAACTGTGACGTCGCCGTAAGTCAGCTCGTTGCCGTCGCGGTCTTGAACAATGATCTGGTTGGCTTCACCACCTGAAACCTGCCGGATCTCACCCGAGAACGTCAGCGTGATCTTCTCCGGCGCTTTCGCGATCGCGTTGCCCGAGGGCGGGTCGCCGGCAATGAGCTGATCATGCGCAAACGCCTTCTGGGCACCAAATCCCGCGAACAAACCAGCGAACAGCAGCATGGACGCCGCCAACACAGCGACCATGGGCTTCGACAAACGAGCACGTACCTGCACAGTTCAATCCTTACCGTTGATGATTCGCATTGAGGACACCGCTTGCAGATATTCGTTACGTCACGCTTCCAGCGGGTCACTGCGATAAGTTTAGGCGCTCACCTTCCCAACCGGGCGCCCAAACCCGGAAACTATCAGGCTCTGTCCAGAAACCGTCAGGGGGGTTCCTGCATACTGGAGTGCATGAACGCGAGCGAGAACAACCCTCACGCCCACGGCATGCACGATGCGGCTGCTGGCCCAGGCGGCGCTGTCCCGGTCTCTACAGGCGACGCCGCCCCGGACGCTGTAGACACGGCCCCGGCCGGCGCGGTTGCCACACCTGTCGAGGGCGTGTGGATGGTGCAGCAGGACAATCCGGGCCCTATGACGTTGGATGGCACGCAGAGCTACTGGATCCCCAGCCAGCGCGGTGCGATCGTTGTGGACCCAGGTGAGGACGATGCGCAGCACCAGGCCGCGCTCGCCTCGCACAAGGTCGCGCTGATCCTGGTTACGCATCGACACCCTGACCACGCGGGTGGATTAGAAGGCCTACGGGGCCTCACGGGCGCGCCGAGCCGCGCGCTCAGCAGCGACTACTGCAGCGAAGGACAAGAACCACTCACAGACGGAGAGATCATCGATGTGCCTGGCGCCGGGCTTCAGTTGAGGGTCCTTGCCACGCCGGGCCACACATCGGACTCCATCAGCATCGTCATCGAATCCACGCCCGAGGCCCGGCCGCTCGGGGTTCTGACCGCGGACACGATCCTGGGGCGTGGCACCACGATCATCGACCACCCGGACGGTCGGCTCACCAACTACCTGGACTCGCTCGAGAAACTTGAAACGCTCGGTAACATCCCGGCACTTCCCGCACATGCAGGTTTCCTCCCCTCGGTTGCGGAGACCGCGCGCAAATACCTCGCGCACCGCCGCGAACGCCTCGAACAAGTCCGCGCCGCCGTGCATACCCTGCAGGAACGCGGCGAAGATGCCACCGTCAGCAACGTGACCGACATCGTCTATGCTGACGTCGATGCCGGGGTCAGGCCCGCCGCCGAACACACCGTGAGCGCCCAACTAGCCGCACTCGAAGACGGCGCATAAACGCAACATCAAGACGCCAGCCCCACCGAAGGACTACTGTTTCAGTATGGACACCACCCCAGCCCCACTAAACGCACCTCACCGAACAGCGCTGATCACTGGGGCAACCGCAGGGATCGGCGAAGAATTCGCAGAACAACTCGCCGCGCAAGGCAGGCACCTCGTGCTGTGCGCCCGCGACGCCGAAGCACTCGCGGAAGTAGCTCACCGGCTTGAGAGCCGTTACGCCGTCCACGTTGAAACCCTCATCGGCGATCTGCTGACTGAAAAAGGGGCCGCGGCGGTCGAGAAACGTCTCGCCTCCGACATCGACCCCGTGGAGCTGTTAGTCAACAACGCTGGTTTCGGGCTCATCAAGGGGTTCACATCCAGCGAGTGGCAGGATGAGCAGGACCACTGGCGCATCCACACCGAAATCCCTCTGCGCTTCATGCACACCGCGATCCCCGCGATGATCAAACGCGGCGGCGGGCGCATCATCAATATCGCCTCCATCGCCGCGTTCACGGGTGTCAGCACCTATTCCGCCGCTAAGCACGCGATGGTTGAATTCTCCGAATACGCTTCCCGCAGGTATCAAGACCGCGGTGTGTCCGTGACCGCGGTGTGCCCCGGGATGACCCGCACCTCATTCCATGAACGCATGAACATGAACGTGAGCCGTGTCCCTAAGATCGCGTGGCTCAAGCCCGAGCAAGTGGTGCGGGAATCCCTCCTGGCGTCCGCGACAGGCAAGGCCCTGTGCATCCCGTCCCGCCGCTACCGCCTAGTGCGCTTCCTCCTGCGTTTCCTTCCTGCACGCACCGTGCAGAAAGTCACGACGAACGCGGCAAGTTCAACCAACGATTAGGGCAAGTTCGACCAACGATTAGCCCGCGCGCACCCCAGCCACACCCCAGCCACACCCCTGGACGCCGCCTGCCTGGAACGCACCTCGTCTTGTAACCTGGCTCACAAGTAAGTAGCTACTCGAGCGCCGTTGGGCGCGGAACTTCAACGTTCCGCGCCCAACGGCGCTTTTGTGTAAAGGAACACGTACTTGCATCTTGCAGATAGGATCGCCTAACCTCATAGGCAGATGATTACGAAACATAAATGTTTGCTAATCAATCGCCTTGTCAAACAGAGCGGTAGCTGGGGCATCCGAGCCACCCTCCACGGAACAGATAGAACGAGAGAAACCCATGAAGCGTACCCGCCTCGCAACCCGGCTCACCGCCGTCGTTGCCGCCGCAGCCCTCGCGCTGACCGGTTGCTCCGGCAACGGAGACAACAACAAGGGCTCGTCGGAGACCATCGAGATCAAGCACGCGCAGGGCACCACCCAGGTCCCTAAGAGCCCGAAGAAAATCTTCAGTTACGACCTCGCTGCTACTGACACTCTCAAGAGTCTCGGCACCGACGTCGCAGGCGTCGCCAAGTTCGTCTACCCAGAGCAGATGAAGTACCTCGAGGACGACAAGTACACCAAGATCGGCGGACCAAAGGAGCCAGACCTCGAGAAGGTTGCCGCTGAAAAGCCAGACCTCATCATCATCTCCGGCCGCACCGCAGACGCCTACAAGGACCTCAGTGAGATCGCACCGACCATCGACATGTCGGTTGATGCCGCCAAGCCGCTGGACTCCTTCGAGGAAAACACTCGTTCCCTCGCCAAGATCGTCGACAAGGAAAAAGAAGCTGACGAAAAGCTGGGAGAGCTCGAAAAGCGCATTGACGAGGTCAAGGCTCGCGCTGAAAAGTCCGGCCTGACCACCATGACCCTCATGGTTTCCGGCGGCAAGCTCACCGCTTACGCTAAGGGCTCCCGCTTCGGAATCATCAACGACATCCTTGGCTTCAAGCCAGCCGCTGACGTGAAGGCATCTGGCCCTCATGGCGAGTCGGTTTCCTTCGAATTCGTCAAGGACAAGAACCCTGGCGCAATCTTCGCTATCGACCGCGATCAGGCCATCGGTGAGACCTCCGGCGAGTCCGCAAAGCAGGTTCTCGATAACAAGCTCGTCAACAAGACCGATGCAGCTAAGAACAACAAGATCATCTACCTCGATGCGGCTAACTGGTACCTGGTCGGCTACGGCCTGACCACGGTTCCGAAGATGATCGACGAAGTTGAAAAGGCACTCGACTAGCCTGTAAAGCTCGAAGGGTGGGGCGTCCCCGTGACGCCCCACCCTTACGCGCCTCACACATTGAGTTGCCGGCTCACCAGTTGGGTCGAAGACTCTACAGGTGAGCGCATCTGGGACATCACTCCAGTGTTGAACCACGAATATCGGTGTTAACCATGACTAAAACAACTACAAGCATCCCGCCCCGGGCGAAGCACGAGTCTTCACCGGGGCCTCGCCGTGTCACTTTCGGTCCAGCTGATCAGTCTCTGGCGACCCGATGGTGGGTCTTATTGCTCGCTCTTTTCGCGGTTCTTGGCCTCGCGGCCCTCTCGCTCTTCGTTGGCGCGTCCTCACTGTCTCTATCTGACCTGCTTGCCGGGAAGCAGGAAGCCGAGGAGGTCTTCTGGATCTCGCGCGTCCCCCGCACCGTAGCGGCCCTGCTTGCTGGCGCTGCGGTAGCGATCTCCGGTCTCATCATGCAGCAGCTGGCACGCAACCGTTTTGTTGAACCGCACATGGTCGGCTCAACCGAATCCGCGATGCTAGGTATCCTCGCTGTCACGATCTTTGTTCCGGCCATGCCAGTGATCGGCAAAATGGGTGTCGCCACCATCTTCTCTCTGGTCGGCACCGCTCTGTTCCTCGCGATCATCAACAACCTCCCAACCCGCGCAACGCTGCTGATCCCGTTGGTTGGCATCATGCTCGGCGGCGTGATCTCCGCAGCCGCAACGTTTGTGGCTTACCGCAACGACCTCCTCCAGACCTTGAACGCCTGGATGATCGGAGACCTCTCCGGCATCATCCAAGGCCGTTATGAGCTGCTGTGGATCGTCGCGGTCGTCGGCCTCGTGGGCTATATCGCGGCAGACCGTTTCACCGCCGCGGGCCTTGGTAGCGACTTCTGCACCTCGATCGGCATGAACTACAAGGTCACAGTCCGCCTCGGTATGGCGGTCGTCGCGCTCATCTCCGCGGTGAGCGTCACCACCGTAGGCGCACTCCCCTTCCTGGGGCTTGTGGTCCCGAACATCGTCTCCGCCATCGTGGGCGACCACCTGCGCCGTGCAGTCCCCTGGACCGCGCTCTTGGGCGCCGGCATGGTGCTGGCCTGCGACATCGCCGGCCGGCTCATCCGCATCCCGTACGAAATCCCGGTGGGCATGATCATGTCCGTATTGGGTTCCATCGTGTTCCTCAGCATGATCATCCACCAGCGCTACCAGAACGTCCCGCCGTCCTCGAAGAAGCGCGCCCGCCAGGCCGCTAAGAAAGCCCTGGCGATGCGCAAGCGCGCCGAACAGGAGGCTGCAGGTGCCTAATCAACACACAGCAACTCATGACAACGCAGCAGCTCATGACAAAACAGCGGCTACGCAACAGCTGGCCTCTGCTTCGAGCGCCACGACCCTGGATGAACTGATTGCCGAAGGTATCAAAGCTGAACGGCGCGACGCGCGGCGCGGCTGGATCTGGATCGCCGCACTGAGCGCCGGACTGCTGATTGCAGTTGCGGTGTTCCTCACGTGGGATCTGATGGGTGCGCTCGAATTCGCGCTGAAGCTGCGCGGAACCCGTGTGGGCGCGATGCTCGTATGTGCTGTCGCTATCGCGGTTTCCACCGTCGCGTTCCAGACCGTCACCGCCAACAGGATCCTGACCCCATCCATCATGGGTATGGATGCGCTCTATATCCTGCTGCAGACCACCGCGGTATTCGTTCTGGGTGGTACCGCATGGATGACCGCTTCCCCACTGCTGCGTTTCGGCATCGAGTTGGGGCTCATGGTCCTGTTCGCTGTGTTGCTCTACCGGTGGATGTTCACTGGGCGTACCGCCAACCTGCACCTCATGCTGCTGGTGGGTATCGTGTTGGGGACCCTGTTCCGCGGCATCTCGGCTCTCCTGCAGAAACTGCTGGATCCAAGCGAGTTCACGCAGCTTCAGGACCTGTTCTTCGCGTCCTTCAACCGTGTTGACCCTAACCTTCTGACTGCCGCGGCGATCGTGGTGGGGGTCGCGGTGTTCTTCGCGTGGCGTATGCGCCACACACTGGATGCGATGGCGCTGGGCCGCGACATGGCAACCAGCTTAGGCATCAACCACCAACGGGTCACCACCATCGTGCTGATCTTGTCTGCCGTGATGGTTGCAACCTGTACCGCGCTGGTTGGGCCGATCACGTTCTTCGGCCTGCTCGTGGTCTCGCTCGCCTACCAAGCGCTACCGGGCGCGGGCCACGGGACCCTGTTCATTGTGTCCTCGCTGATCGGTGCGTTCGCTTTGGTTGTGGGTCAGTTCATTGTTGAGCGGCTCGCGGGTCATTCGACCACGCTGTCTGTTGTGATTGAGTTTGCCGGTGGCATTGTGTTCATCGCGCTGTTGCTGAAGGGATCGTTGAAGTCATGATTGAAATCAATAAGGTTTCCAAGCAGTATGGCGCCACCACAGTGGTCGATGAGGTCACCACAGTGATCCCGGCTGGCGGGCTCACGAGCATCATCGGCCCTAACGGCGCCGGTAAGTCCACGCTGCTTTCGATGGTGTCCCGCCTGATCCCGATGGAGGAGGGCAGCGTCAAAGTCGATGGCTTGGATGTGTCCACGACGCCGTCGAAAACGTTGGCGAAGAAGCTCGCTATTTTGCGGCAGGACAACCACGTTTCGCTCCGGTTGCGTGTGCGCGACCTCGTGGGTTTCGGTCGCTTCCCGCATAACGGCGGCCAGGCCACGCGTGAGGACCGCGCGATCATCGCTCAAGCGATGCAGGAAATGGACATCACACCGCTAGCGTTCAAATACCTCGACGAGCTATCAGGCGGCCAGCGTCAGCGCGCGTTCATCGCAATGGTTTTGGCGCAAGACACCGACTACATCCTGTTGGATGAGCCGCTGAACAACCTGGATATGCGGCATTCGGTCGAGATGATGAAGCTGATGCGCCGCCTTGTTGATGAGCAAGGTAAGACGGTGGTTGTGGTGATGCACGACATCAACTTCGCCTCCGTGTATTCGGACACGATCGTGGCAATGCGCGATGGCCGCTTGGTTCAGCAGAGCAGCCCGGAAGAACTCATGACCACCGAACGGCTCGCTGAGGTGTACCAGATGCAGATCCCGATCCACGAGATCGACGGTAAACGCATCGGCGTCTACTACGGCTAGGTTGCTTTTGGGCTAGCTCCGGTTCCGCCGGTGAGCTCCGGTTCCGCCGGTGAGCTTTGGCTACGCTGGCTCAGGCTGGCGGCTGGGCACAACTTTCGGGAGGGCGTCCGGGTATTTCTGCATGACTTCGTCTACGAGGTGTTCGCGGATGTAGTTTTTCAGATCCCAGAGGTCGCCCGGGTTGCGGGCGCTCACCACGACGGTGAGTTGCATGTTGCCACCGGCCGCGTTGGTCACGACGGTCTCGCTGAAGCGGCCGTCCCACAGCTCGGTTGCATCCAGTAGCTGTTCAACGCGTTTACGCAGTGCCGCAACGGGTGCATCCCACGAGAGGTCCAGGACCACCGAGCCCTTGATTTCTTCCCCGCCTCGCGACCAGTTTTCAAACGGCGTGGTGGTGAAGTAGGTAGACGGCAGAATCATTTTGCGGCCGTCCACGAGCTTGACCACAACGTATGTCAGCGTGATCTCTTTGACGTTGCCGCGTTGGCCTTCCACCACCACGATGTCTTCAACACGGATCGCGTCCGAGAACGCGAGCTGCAAGCCAGCGAACACGTTGGTCAGCACTCCCTGAACCGCGAGGCCTGCAACCACGGAGATCAAACCGGCGGACGCGAGCACGGTTGCGCCCATCGCGCGCACGCTCGGGATCATGAGCAGCACCGCACCCACGCCGAGCACAAGCACGATCGCGGTCACGAGCCGCCGCATCAACGTCATCTGGGTACGCAGCTTGGCTACCTGCCGCGGGTCCCCGGATTCCTCATAGTGCACAATCACGGAGATTTCGACCACCGAAAGCACCGTGACCGCAAGCCACGTGATCGAAGCGACGGCCGCGACTTTGAGGATCACAGCCAACGGGATCGATATTTCTTCATCCCGGAACACCCCCGGGGTCCCGAACATGAGTCCCACCGAAAGCAGGAGGCAGAACACAGGGATTTGGAGGCGGCCTAGCTGCTCCTTGACCCGCGGGCGCTTACGCAGAATCCGCGCGAAGATGAACCACACGAGCCATGTGATGACTAACGATGCGACGATCGGAATGCCGAACGCGAGCCACGGCCGCACCACATTCGGTGCGCTCTCGACGATCGGCTCGAGCCCGGGAAGCGTCGGCTTGTCCGGATCAGGCTCCAGGAAGCCGCTCGGGCTTGAGCTTGGATCCTTGCTGGGGTCTGTTGAGGACGGGTCGCTTGAGGGCTTCCCAAATTCCGATGCGCCAGGTTCCTCAGACGGTTTTGGAGATTCCGATTCACCGGGGCTCTGACCATCGCTGGGGCTCGCTTTTTCTGCAGGCAAGGCCGTCAACAAGGTTGCTAGGAATCTCATAACTGTCAGCGTTTCACAAGTTTCTGATGGATTCCTTGAAGCACAAGGGCATTGCGCGAGAGCGTGTGAGGCACTGCGTCATGAGGCACGGCGTTGTGAGGCAGGGCGTCATGAGGCGCTGCGTCATAAGGCAGAGCGGGGTGGAGTGCGCCGGCGGCAGGCCTAGCCCTAGTCAGATGAACGCGCGAACGTTAGGCTGGTCACATTAGGTTACTTGGGGGTAACTGCCGGCCGTGCGGCATAGCCGCTGCTGTTGCCGTTGCCCTCCGCTCACGTCTTCGTTTCAGGAGTTCTCATGACTGACGCTTCCACTTCCCCACCGCAGCCAACATCGTCGCAGCCAGCACCGCAGCCGTCCGCATCGCGCCCTGCTTCGCTCACGGAGCCGGATTACGATCTGTACGCGGCCGGCCCTGACGCGCCGAACGCTGATCCGGCGGGGGTTTTCAAAGATTTACCTGAGAGTGCGCGTGCCGTGCGGGAGCGGGCGCGCGCTTTCGCGCTCGAGAAGGTCGCGCCGGTGATCGATGACTACTGGCACCGCGGCGAGTATCCGGCGCATCTGACCAAGGAACTCGGCGAGGCTGATCTGCTGCGCGACGGCATCGCGGTGGATGGCCGTGAAGGCTGGAGCCGGCTTGAGGCCGCGATGGTCGGCATGGAGCTGGGCCGCGTAGACCTCTCGGTGTCCACCATCGTGGGCGTCCAGGGTGGCTTGGCTCTGCGTTCGATCGACCTGTGCGGCTCCGAGGAACAGAAGCAGAAGTGGGGCCCGGCACTTGCCGAAGGCAGTGTTGCTGGCGCGTTCGCCCTGACAGAGCCAACCCACGGCTCGGATTCGATCGGCCTGGAGACCATGGCTACTAAGGTCGATGGCGGGTGGCGCATCACTGGCGCCAAGAAGTGGATCGGTAATGGGGCGATCGGCCCGGAGTTCGGTGCGCCAGCCATTTCGGTCGTGTGGGCTCGTGATACCGATGACGGCCAGGTCAAAGGCTTCATTGTTCCGCAGGACTCGGAAGGCTACAGCGCGTTCCATTTGAAGGAAAAAATCGCTCTGCGTTGCTTGTGGCAGGCCGAAATTGATCTGCAGGATGTGTTCGTTCCGGAGGAGAACGTGCTGCCGGGCGCGCAGTCCTTCAAGAACACGGCGCAGGTTTTGTTCGCTACCCGCCTCGGTGTTGCGTGGGCCGCCGTGGGTGCGGCGATGGGCGCCTACGAGGTCGCCGCGCAGTACGCGAGCAAGCGCATGCAGTTCGGCCGCCCGCTGGCTCATTCCCAGATTGTGAACGAGCGTTTGGCGCGCATGCAGTCCACGCTCGTTCAGGCGCAGCTTTTGGCTCTGCACTGCACCGAGTTGGAGGACCGCGGTGAGCTCTCCGGCGAGCTCGCATCGCTGGCTAAGTTCACGTCCACGCGTGCGGCCCGTTCGATTGCCGCCGATGCTCGTGACCTTTTGGGTGGCAACGGCATCCTGATCAAGAACCGGGTGGCACGCCACTTCGCTGACATCGAGGCGCTGCACACCTATGAAGGCACCGAAACTGTGCAGGCGTTGCTGATCGGGCGCGGCGTGACCGGCAAGTCCACTTTCACCGGCTAGTTGCTCCGGGGCAACGTGGGGCGCCGGGCATCGCGGGATGCCGGGCATCGTGGGGCGCCGGGCATCGCGCAGGCTAGCCCCGCCTGTATCAACCCGGGCTAACTCAGCCCAGGGTAGTTCTTATCTAGGAACGGTTTGATGACGGCGAGGTTGTCTTGCGCATAGAACAAGGTTCCCGCGTGGTTGCGTCCAGGCAGTGGATGGAACGTGCAATTCTGAGCGAGCTGTGCTTCATCTTGTGAGTCTGCGTAACGGCGCGGGTCCTTGTCTCCGGCCATCGTGAGCACGGGTGCGCTGACCTGGGCGATGAGCGTGTCCGGGATGGTTTTCTCTGCTGTTTCCATCTCGGTGAACATCGCGTAGAGCGCGAGCGGGTCGTTAGCTTTGAACGCGAGCGCGGTGGCGTGGTCTAGTCCTGGCCCGAAGCCCGCGACGAACGCGTCGATGTCTCCGGCACGCAAGGTTTCGAGGTAGCCGGGGAAGAAGATGTTTTGGACTTCACCGGTCTGCTTCCGGTGGCTTCCCCCGAGCGCAACGAAGGTCGTGAATCGGGTTGGTGCGGTGGTCATGAGCTGCCAGCCGGTGCGCGCCCCGAGCGAGTAACCGACCAGGCCCGCGGTAGCGATCTGTTCAGCATCCATCACGGCGAGCACGTCTTCAGCCATGCGCTCCATCGCATAGGCCTGCGGTTCGTGGGGTTTATCTGACTTGCCGTGGCCGCGCGCGTCGATGCGGATGTGGGTGTAGCCCGGCAGCCCCTTGAGGTAGCCCAGCCCACGCCAAATGACCCGCGATAAAGCTGATCCGTGCAGGAAGATCAGGACGGGCCCATCGCCGGTCACCTCGTAGTAGATCCGGGTTCCGTCCGTGGGGTTGATTGCATAGCTCACGAGTGTGGATTCTAGCTAACGGCCTGTTTCGGTGCGCACCGTGCCAAGATAGAAAGCATGGATCAGCAAGAAAGCACCGGTCAACAAGAAGGCTCAGGTCAACTAGCAGGCACGCCTCAGCGCGAAACCCGCACTCATATTCCTGCCGCGGCGCAGAAGCCTGCCCCGGTTTCCGGTAGCACGGAGGCAAACACGTCGAATCATATGCCGAGCGTGCGTGACCTTCCGAACCCGTGGAAGGACCGTTGGGGCCGCGCGGGTGCACGTAGCGCGCAAGTGCTGCTCATTATCGCGCTGGCCTCCGTCCTGGTGTATGGGCTGATCCAGGTTTCGGTTCTCGTCATCCCTGTTTTGTTGGCGACCATCCTCGCGTGTGCAGCGTGGCCTGCGATCGAGTGGTTGCGCCAACGCATGTCTGATACGTGGGCCGCCGTGGTGGTTGTGGTTGCCGCGGTGCTGGTGCTCGGCGGCATTATTGGCGGTATCACCGCGACGGTCGTCTCCCAGTGGAGCGGGCTGGTTGATAACGCGGTGCAGGGCTTCAACCAGACGCGTGAGATGGCGAACAAGATGGGCATCGAGATCAGCTCGAGCCAGGTGGATGAAGGGATCGAGCAAGTCAAGAAGTTCTTGACGAGCTCGACCTTCAGCACGGGCGCGGCCGCCGGGTTGTCTTCTGCGAGCATGTTCTTTGCGGGCATGGGTACGTTCATTGTCACGATCGCGATCTTCTTGCGTGATGGCGACAAGATCTGGTCTTTCCTTCACTCGTGGGTTCCTGAGTCGGCTCAGCCTACGTGGCATACGGCTGCGGTGCGTGCCCGTGACACGTTCGGCGGTTATGTGCGTGGCACCGCGGTGATCGCAGCGGTCGATGCGGCAGGCATCGCCCTGGTGATGCTCGTCTTCGGTGTGCAGTTGTGGTTCCCGCTGGCGGTCATCGTGTTCATCGGCGGCTTCATCCCGATCATGGGTGCGTTGGTCAGCTCGATCCTCGCCGCCCTCGTCGCTTTGGTGACCAACGGTTGGCTTCCAGCGCTGGCGATCATTATCGGTTCGATTGTGGTGAACCAGCTTGAAGGCAACCTCCTGCAGCCGCTCGTGATGGGTTCGGCTCTGCGGGTTCACGCACTCGTCGTGTTGTTCGCCCTGACCGCTGGGACGGTTCTTGCCGGCATCATCGGTGCACTGCTCGCCGTTCCGCTAACGGCTGCCGCTTGGGCCGCGGTCAAGGTCTTCACCGGGAGGGAAACCAAGGTGGATGATCTCGAATACCGCAAGCGGAAGAAACGCATCCGAAAGATTGCGAAGAAACGGGCCAAGCGGGTCAAGCATCTCGCTTAACGCGTGGCCAGCAGCAGGCCTGCGCTGGCCCGCAACAGGCCTGCGCTAGTCTGCAACAAGCCCAGGCTGATCTGCTCCTCCCCTACCCAAACTCCGTACTGCATGTGAGGGTTCGTTCATGAAAGCTCGTATCGATGCGTGGTTGTGGTCCGTGCGTGTGTATAAGACGCGTTCGGAGGCGACCACGGCGTGCAGGGCGGGACATATTCGGGTCAATGATGAACCGGTCAAGGCGGCATATGCGATCAAGCCGGGCGATAACGTGCGCATCCGCCGGCATGGTTTCGATCGGCACCTGCAGGTTGTGAAGCCGCTCGCCAAGCGCGTCTCAGCGCAGGTCGCGGCCACCGCATACGTCGACCACACACCTGAACGGGTCAAGCCCGCGATCCCGCAGGTGCCGGTCCGTCCGCGCGGCTCTGGCCGGCCCACCAAGAAGGAGCGCCGGCAGATGGATCAGCTGCGCGCATCGTGGGTTCCAACCGTTGAGAACATCGAGGATCTGGACCTCAATTCCGGCCCTTGACAGCGCCCTGAACCTAAGCCCTAGCTGAGCTTCTCATGTGAGCCGATATGAATGCGCTGTGAGTTTATCGCCCCGCTAGAGTAATTCGTTCCGAGACGGTAGCGTGAAAGCTACGTCTGTGCATATGCAGGCAGATCTTGTTCGCCGAAAGCAGTCCGGCACCGGTCAGCACACCGCGAGTCAAGGTAGTAGAACCGCCCACGCGTGGGCATAGGCCCGGCTTAACCGCTGGGTGTAGAAAGGACAAGGGCTCGTATGGCTTCTGGAACCGTCAAATGGTTCAACCCAGACAAGGGTTTCGGCTTCATCGCTCCGGATGATTCTTCTGATGACCTCTTCGCTCACTTCAGCGCAATCCAGACTACTGGCTTCCGCACCCTCGAAGAGGGCCAGCGCGTTGAATTCGTTGTAGCTGAGGGCCCGAAGGGTCTGCAGGCAACCGAGATCACCCCGCTGTAAGCGCACGCTACAACAGCGCATAATTACATAACATTCTTAACCCCAACGTGGTAGCCCCAGCATGGCGACCCCGATGCGGTAACCCTAGTCGGTAGCCCCGTTAGGCCGTCCACGTTGCGGTAGCCCCCGATGCGGCGAAAGCGAGCAGTAATCTGTTCAGCTTTCGCCGCATCGTACATTGAGGCGATAATCTGGGAACACCTCACCTCGCCAACAAGGGGAAGACTGTGGCAAACAAGAAGCTTAAGAAGCGTACGTGGGCTGCGATCGGTGCCGCTGCTGCCGTGAGTGGTGTGGCCGTTCGTGATCTACTCCAGAAGAAGAACGCGGTTCTGCGTAACTATCCGGTGCTGGGGCATGCGCGGTATCAGCTGGAGAAGATCCGCCCGATGATCCAGCAGTACTTCATTGAACGTGACTGGGATGGCCGCCCGTTCGACAAGACGACCCGAGACCTCATCAACGCGCGCGCCGACGGCAAGAAGGCCGAGGAGGCTTTCGGCACGTTAGCAGAAGTCAACGAGGTCGGTTTCGAGTGGATGGTTCACTCGATGAACCCGCTCGAGCCGCCACAGACCCCGCCGCGTGTTGAGATCGGCGGACCGGACTGTAAGCAGCCGTATTCGATGTCGTTGCTGAACATTTCCGCGATGAGCTTCGGTTCCCTCTCAGGTAACGCGATCACGGCCCTGAATAAGGGTGCGCGGATGGGCAATTTCGCGCACGATACCGGTGAGGGTGGGTTCACGCCGTACCACCAGCAGGGTGGCGACCTGATCCTCGAGGTCGGTACGGGTTATTTCGGTGTCCGCGATCAAAACGGCACGTTTGATCCCGAGCGTTTCCGTGATGTCTCGAGCAACGAGCAGATCAAGGCCGTTGAGATCAAGCTGTCCCAGGGCGCTAAGCCCGGTCTTGGTGGTGTTCTTCCTGGCCCGAAGGTGACTAAAGAGATCGCGGAGATCCGCGGCATCCCTGAGGGCGTGAAGTGTGTTTCCCCTCCGGGACATTCGGCGTTCAAAACCCCGACCGAACTGATCGAGTTCATCGCTAAGACCCGCGAGCTCTCGGGTGGTAAGCCGACCGGCTACAAGCTGTGCGTGACGTCGGTGGATGACGTCTTGGCGATGTGCAAGGCGATGATCGAGGTTGGCACGGCGCCAGACTTCATTGTGGTCGATGGCGCTGAAGGCGGTACTGGTGCCGCCCCGGTTGAGTTCGAAACCCACATGGGTATGCCTCTGACCCAGGGTCTCATGATTGTGCATAACGCTCTGGTGGGTGCCGGTTTGCGCGATAAGGTCAAGATCGGTGCTTCCGGCAAGATCGCTGAGGGTAACGCTATCGTCAAGCGCCTGATTCAGGGCGCTGACTTCACGAACTCAGCGCGCGGGATGATGCTCGCGCTGGGTTGCATCCAGTCTCTGCGTTGCGCTGAAGGTACCTGCCCTGTGGGTGTCGCGACCCAGAACCCGCGCCTTGAGCGCGGCCTGGACGTGGATGTGAAGGCTAATCGGGTCTATAACTTCCACCAGGCAACCGTTGCCCAGGCGGTCAAGATCATGGCTTCGATGGGCGTGACGCGCCCTGAGGACCTCTCCCCTGCGATGTTGCGCCGCAACGTCTCCCCAGACAACAACGATTCCTTCGCTCGCCTGTTCACGTGGCTTGAACCAGGTGAACTGCTGAGCGATTCCCCACGCATGTGGAAGGAACACTGGGCGAACGCGAGCTCGAGCCGCTACGGGCTCGGCAACGCGACAACCGCCCGCGCATAGCAGGGAGGCAGGCGCGGCGCTCGGGGCAAACGCGCCTGGCGTGAATGTGGGTTGCGCCCGGCCCGCACCGGGCCCATACGTGGCCCGGGCCGGAATATTTCGTTTGAGGGCACCGTTGAAATTGCTAATGGCTACTTCAACGGTGTCCTCTTCACAGTCAACTGACCACCCCACTGCGCCAGCGCTTTCGATGCTGGATCTGGTTCCTGCGCGCCGTAACGATGGTCCGCAGCAGCCGTTTCTCAACGCGGTTGAGCTCGCCCAGGCCGCGGAACGTACCGGCTACCAGACCATGTACTACGCCGAGCATCACAACATGCCTGAGATCGCATCGACCGCTACCGCGGTTTTGATGGGGCACGTCGCCGCCCGCACCGAGACGTTGGGTGTGGGTGCAGCAGGCGTGATGCTGACGAACCACGCCCCGCTCGTGGTGGCTGAGCAGTTCAAGATGCTCGAGGCGCTCTACCCTGGACGCATCCAGCTCGGTCTGGGCCGGGCCCCTGGTACGGATCAGGCGACGGTGCGCGCTCTGCGCCGCTCCCCTGAGGCCGCGGAGCATTTCCCTTCTGACGTCATGGAGCTGCTCGGGTATTTGGATGGCCCGTCGCGCATCCCTGGGGTCGAGGCGTTCCCGGCCACACCGGATGCCAGGATCCCGGTCACTATCCTGGGGTCTTCGCTCTACGGCGCGCAGCTGGCCGCCAAACTCGGGCTCCCCTACTCTTTCGCCTCGCACTTCGCGCCAACCCACTTGCAGGAGGCGCTTGAGGTGTACCGCAGCGAGTTCAAACCATCCGAGCGGCTGGAGAAGCCTCGCGTCACCGTGGCTGTGGGCGTTGTGGCCGCACCGACCGTGTCTGAGGCGAACCAGCAGTTCCAGCACGCGCTACGCCGCCGCGTGCAGTCCATGCTGGGCAGGCATCGTCCGCAGCCTTTCACCGAGGCTGAGATCGACCAGATCCTGCAGATGCCAGCGGGTAACCAGGTGCGGAACATGATGAGCTATTCCGCTGTGGGCACGCCGGATCGTGTGGTTGAACAGCTCAAGAGTATGGCCGAGGAAACGCAGGCCGATGAGCTGATTCTCGCCCACCAAGCCGTGGCGCACGAAGACCGGCTCGCCTCCGTCATCGCAACCGGCGAGGCCTGGCAGAAGTAACGGGAAGGATCCATGCAGATGCAAACTCACCTCGTGCACGCCAGCGTTCACCAAGGCTTGGGCCTCATCCGTCTCAACCGGCCTGAAAAGCTCAACGCTTTGACCCCTGAGATGGTCGATGCGGTCCACACTTCCCTCCGTACATGGCGGTATAACGGGGACGTCAAGGCCGTGGTTTTGCTGGGTGAGGGCGAACGTGGGTTCAGTGCGGGCGGTGACCTGCCGAATTTTCGCCGCATGCTCATGGCGGGCGAGGCCACGCAGATGCTGGGCATCTTGGCCGCCGAGTTCGAGCTGGCGGCCGCGATCCAGACCTACCCTAAGCCGGTGATCGCGTTCATGACCGGGGTCACGATGGGCGCAGGCTTCGGGCTGGCATCGGCGGCTTCGGTGCGGATTGTGACCCCGGATTCGCAGCTTGCGATGCCGGAGGTGCGCATCGGCTATGTTCCGGATGTGGGTGGTTCGCTGTGGCTGGGCCGGGCGCCGGGCCGGATCGGCGAACACATGGCGTTGACTGGAGATGCGGTGGGTGCCGGGGACGCTGTCGAGTTCGGTCTTGCTGATTTCTGCATCGAGCAGGATGCCGTGGATGACGTGCTCACCTCGATCGCTGACCTGTGTGCTTTGCCTGGTCAGGATTTGGCGGTGGGCTTGCACATCATGCATGGTGCGCCGCAGCGTTCTGAGCTGAATGTTCAGCGGGCCTGGATCGATGAGGCGTATTCCGGCAGTGATGTCGCTCAGATCCTGAAGAATCTGGGTGCCTCCCCGTGGCCGGCGGCCGCGAAGGCTGCTGAGCGGATTCGCGCTAACGCGCCGATCGCGTGTGAGATTGCGTTGCAGCTCGTGCGTGAGTCCCGCGCCGAAGACGAGCTGCGGGGCGCGCTCGAACGTGAGCACCGCGCGGCGTCCTACGTCATGGACACCCCCAATGTTGTTGAGGGGATCCGTGCGCTGCTGATCGATAAAGACAAATCACCGCGGTGGTCGGTGACCCGCGCCGAGGATGTCGATACAGACCGGGTTGCCCGCATGCTCGAACCCCAGGACGATGAGCTCGGCCTGTGGGACGACGGCGAAGACGGCGACTGGTAGCGCCGGCACT
This sequence comes from Pseudoglutamicibacter albus, assembly GCF_031458175.1. Lineage (NCBI taxonomy): Bacteria > Bacillati > Actinomycetota > Actinomycetes > Micrococcales > Micrococcaceae > Pseudoglutamicibacter > Pseudoglutamicibacter albus. The sequence continues at coordinate 1,822,620 of NZ_JAVDXX010000001.1, forward strand.
GACACCCGCCCGACGCTGTCCCGCCCCTGTTGCCTACTCACCAGCATTGACACTTGTGGCCCGCTCGAAACATTCGAGCGGGCCACAGTACTTCATCCCCTAGGCGCTATTCTGAGGCGCTACTTGCGGGTGACGTCGCCGAGTGCTTCGCTGGCGAGCTTGTTGACGGTGCCGTAGCGGTGCGCGGTCATGGTCACGGACTGTTCGCGCACGAATGGCAGCATTTCGATGCGGCCCGAACGTGTGACCGGGTGCGCGTTGACTGCGAGGTCCGGGGCTTGGGTCGTGGCCTCGCGGGTCGCCTGAACCAGCGCGTCCATCTCTTCTGTTCCTTCGCGGCCGATGAGGCGCACACGGCTTCCGTCCGGGTTCGCGGACAGCTGCCGGCAGGTTTCGAGCCAGGCTTCTTCGTCTTCGATGACGACCGCTGCACCCAGCTGACGGTAGGCATCGGCGATACCGATGGGTGCCTCGTCTGGCAGTGAGACTTCCATGCGCTGTTTAGCGCCGGTTCCTACGCGGTCGGTCACAGAGCGCAGTACGCGCCAGCCTGCGGCAACCACGCGTGCGAGCAGCACGAGGTCGGCTTCTTCGATGGTTGCCACGCGGATGCGTACCTTGACGGGACGGTAGCGCAGGCCGTTGACCTCAACGTCGAGGCCTGTGGCGTCTTGGAGGCCTTCGAAGAACTCACTGTCCTTGGCGTCCTGCGCGAGTGCTTTTTCGAGCCAGGCGCGTGGTTCTTCGTTGAAGGTGTGGACCAGCATCGAGTAGTGCGGCGTGGATACGATGACCTCGCGATCTGCTGGGCCGAGGCCGTGTTCGGAGTCTTCCCAGCGCAGCATCGACGGGACGTAGTTCGGGCCGCCGGCCTTGGTTCCGGTGCCGACCGCGGACTTCTTCCAGCCGCCGAACGGTTGACGCTGAACGATCGCGCCGGTGATACCGCGGTTGATGTAGAGGTTGCCGGCCTCGATGTGTTGCTGCCAGTACCGGATTTCCTCGGCATCGAGTGAGTGGATGCCGCTGGTGAGGCCGTAGTCGATCTGGTTGACCCACTGGACGGCTTCTTCGAGGCTTTCGGCGTGCATGATGCCGGTGACGGGCCCGAAGTATTCGGTCAGGTGGAACTCGGAGCCGGGCTTCACGCCGGCGCGGATGCCTGGCGAGAACAGCTTGCCGGAGTCATCGAGCGGCTCCGGTTTGAGGACCCAGTTCTGCCCTGGCTCAAGCTGGGTGAGTCCGCGGCGTAGCTTCTCCCCTGGTTCTTCGATGACTGGCCCCATGATCGATTCGGGTTTCTCCGGATAGCCGACCACAAGCGAGTTCGCGGCGTCGACGATCTGGCGGTAGAGGCGCTCGGAGCGGGCTGCCTGGCCAACCAGGATCACCAGCGAGGCGGCCGAGCACTTCTGTCCGGCGTGGCCGAATGCGGAGTCGACGATGTCTTTCGCGGCGAGGTCGTAGTCCGCGGATGGGGTCACGATGATCGCGTTCTTGCCTGAGGTTTCTGCGAACAGCGGCAGGCCTGGGCGCATCTCGTGGAAGGCCTGAGCGGTTTCGTACGCGCCGGTGAGGATCACGCGGCCCACGCGTTCGTCGGTGATCATCGCGTCGCCGAGGTCGCGGGAGGAGGCGTCGATGAGTTGCAGGATCTCGCGTGGGAGCCCGGCTTCATCGAGCGCTTCCCAAATGCATTCGGTGAGCACTGCACCGCAGCGGATGGATGCGCGGGCTGGCTTGATCACTACCGCGCTGCCCGCGGCGAGCGCGGAGATGGTTGAGCCGGTTGGGATGGCTACGGGGAAGTTCCATGGCGGGGTCACGAGCGTGACTTTGTCCATGACGGGTTCTGCGCCGGCGATTGTGCCGAGGTTGCGTGCTTGTTCAGCGTAATAGTTGCAGAAGTCGATGGCTTCGGAGACTTCCGGGTCGCCTTGAGCCAACGTCTTGCCGGCTTCGGAGCCCATGACTTCGAGTAGGTCGGCGCGGCGGGACTTCATTTTGTCGCCGGCGCGGTGGAGCACGTCGGCGCGCTGGTCGGGGGTGAGGCCTTGCCACACGTCGGCGGCTTTTTGGGCGGCGTCATAGACCTCGTTGAGGCGTGCGGTGTCTTTGACTTTCGCTGCGGCTACGGTGTCTTTGCCGAGGGTGCTGGTTGGGATGTTCTTGAGGATGTCTCCGCCCCAGAGGCGGTTCCAGGCCAGGTCCGGGTCGGTGTCCGGTTCGTTGGTGAAGGTGCCGCCCCAGGTTGGTTGGGTGAAGTCTTCTTTGTTGCGGTCCTGGAAGCGGCGCGGTACGGGCGCCTGACTCCATTCTGACAGGATGCTGACAGATTCGCGGAAGCGTTCCTCTTCCTGCTTGAACGCGGCAGGGTCTTCGTCGAGGTTGAAGACCTCGGACATGAAGTTGTCTTCAGTCGCGCCCTCTTCGAGGCGACGCACGAGGTATGAGATCGCAACATCGAACTCATCCGGCTTGACCACCGGCGTGTAGAGCAGAAGCCTGCCCACATCCTGCCGAACCGCTTGGGCTTGCTGGCTTGCCATGCCCAGCAGCATCTCGAATTCGACGTCCTTGCCACCCGGTTCGATGCCGCGGGCACGCATCAGATGCAGGTGCAGCGCGATGTCGAAGAGGTTGTGGCCTGCGATGCCTAGGCGCACGTTCTTGACGTGCTCTTGGGTCAGTGCGTAGTCGAGGATCGCTTTATAGTTCGCGTCAGTGAGCTGCTTGGTGGACCACACGGTCTGGGTCCAGCCGCGCATCTGTGCTTCGACTTGTTCCATGGGCAGGTTCGCACCCTTGACCAGGCGCACCTTGATAGGGGCCCCACCGTTGGCGACGCGCTCTGCGGCAAAGCGCTGGAGGCGCTTCATGGCAGCGTAGGAGTCCGGCAGGTAGGCCTGCAGCACGATCCCGGCCTCGGTGTTTGTGAACTCCTCCTCGCTCAACAGCTCAGTGAACACGGCGAGGGTGAGGTCGAGGTCTTTGTATTCCTCCATGTCAAGGTTGATGAAGGTGCGTGGGCTGGAGTTGTTGGCCGCGCGATACAGCGGGCGCAGGTGCTCCACGATGTCGGTCACGGCTTCGTCGAAGGCCCACGGACTGTGTGGCGCCACGGTCGCGGAGACCTTGATGGATACATAGTCCACGTCGGAGCGTTCGATGAGCTCCTTGGTGCCCTTGACGCGGTGCGCGGCCTGGTCTTCGCCGAGGATCGCCTCGCCCAGCAGGTTGATGTTGAGGTCGATGCCCTCTGTGCGCAGCTCCTCGATCGCTTTGGTGAGCTTGTCTGGGCGGGCATCCACGATGAGGTGGGAGACCATGTTACGAAGTGCGGCGCGGGCGGCCGGGATCACGACGCGTGGGGCGAGCTTACCCAGGGTTCCACCAGCTTTGACTGCGCTTTGCAGGTACCACGGCAAGAACGCGGGGACCTTCGCTGCGATCTCGTTGAGGGCCTTCGCGGCTGCCGCTGGGTCCTCGGTGCGGATCACGCGGTCCACGAACCCGACCGTGAAGTCGAGGCCGTCTGGGTCAGAGAGCACGCCGGCGAGCTGTTGGGCCGCCTTATCGACGGGGTAATCGCGGGCTGCGGTGAGCCAGTCACGAACCTGCTGTACGGCTTCGTCTGTGAGGTCCCATGGGCGGATGAGTCCTTCCATGTCTGGCCCGTGCCAAGCGATGGGCCGGCGGGTGATTGATTCAGCCGTGTGGCGTCCCGTCATGCGTACGCACTCCTAACTTTCGTGTCAATAACTAACGTGTTTCCGTGGAAAATCTAGCTGACTTTCAGAATGCTCTCAGCGTAATTTGAGCTTTCTCCTGGCTATATCTCTATTTTGCCGTAGGGTTGTAAGCAGAAGGCATCCTCAACGTGTGGGTGCTGTTTTATTCTGAAAGGCGGTGTTGGCTTTGGGTATTCTAGGTTGGATTCTAGTAGGTCTGATTGCTGGCGCTATTGGTAAGGCGATCATGGGCGACTCGATGGGAATCATCCCAACGCTCGTCGTCGGTGTCGTTGGTGGTCTTCTTGGTGGTTGGCTCGGTTCCGTTATCTTCGGTAAGGGAACCGGCGGTTTCTTCGAGTTGAGCACGTGGATCTGCGCGATCGCAGGTACCTGCATCCTGCTGGGTATCTTGGGAATCTTCTCCCGCGGCTCCGCACGCGCTAAGTAATAGACCTAGCTCTATACAACGGTTTCTAGACAGCGGTGCCCCTCCAGGTTTGACCTGGAGGGGCACCGTTCTTTAAGTCCGCTGGTTACTGGGCACCGCGTGTTTATTTGGCGTCGCGGGGTGTGCGCAGGCCGAAGTACACGGCGATGGATACCGCGAGGGCCAGCACCCCTGCGACCGTGGCGGTCACGGTGACGCCTGAGTCGAAGGCGTGCGATGCTGCCTGCAAGAGTTCTGCCGCGCGTTCGTGCGGGAGGCCGGCAGCCACATCGTGCGCTGCAGCGAGCGAAGAGGCTGCTTGTTCACCCTGGGCCTGGCTCAGGGCCGCAGGCGGCACGAGGTGCGCGGTGTAGAGGGCGTTGAGTAGCCCACCCAGAACGGCGGCCCCCATGACGGTGCCGAATTCGTACGCGGTTTCAGACATCGCGGACGCGGCGCCGGCTTTTTCGGAGGGCACGGCGGTGAGCACAAAGTCGTTCGAGAGGGTCTCCGCCATGCCAGCGCCAGCACCAATGAGGAGGAACGCGACCATCGGAACCCAGTCGCCTCGTCCCACGAACACCGCGAGGATCCCGTACGCGAGCGCACTGCACAGAAGACCTGCGACCATCGCGGCGACCGGGCCCGTTTTCCGGGCCACCGGAACAACGCCGAGACCAGCGACCACCGTCATGACCATGCCGGGCAGCATGAACAGCGCGGCCTCCGCTGGGCTGCGGCCCTCGATGAGCTGTAGATGCTGGGAGAGGTAGTAGAGGAAGCCCACGAGCGAGAACATCGCGAGCAGGTTGATGATCAGTGGAAGCGCGAACGCCTTGCGAGAGAGCAATCGGACGTCCAGGAACGGAATGTCCGCACCCAGTTGGCGGCGCACGAAAACGAAGCCGACAGCCAGCGCGAACGCGATAGCGGCCAGGCCGACCCACAGCTGTTGTGGCAGGGTCTTGATCCCGTACGTGAGAGGAAGCAGGCTTGCCATAGCGAGCGCGATGCTCACAACATCGAGCGGGCCCGGGTTCGGGTCCTTCGACTCCGGCAGCAACAGAGGCGCGCCGATCAGGAACGGGAGCAGGATCGGGACCGCCATGAGCAGGACGGAACCCCACCAGAAGAAGTTCAGCAGCAGTCCGCCGATGATCGGTCCGAGTGCCGCACCCGCCGAGAACGTAGCCGCCCAGATAGCGACAGCGGTGGTGCGTTCACGCGGGTCGGGGAAGATGTTGCGGATCAAAGACAGCGTGGCGGGCATGAGTGCCGCACCGAAAACGGCCTGCAGGGCACGGAACACGATGAGCATCATCGGGCTCACAGAGAACGCAGCGACACCGGAGACCACCGCGAAACCGACCGCGCCGATCATCATGATGCGGCGGCGACCAATCCGGTCACCCAGGTTCCCCATCGGGACCAAGAGCCCCGCCAAAACCAGCGGGTAAATGTCCAAGACCCACAGTTGCTCGGTTGCGTTCGCGTGCAGTTCAACAGCGATCTCCGGCAGTGCCAGCACCATCACGGAGTTATCGACAGAAACCAGCAGGACAACAATCATGAGCAGCGCCAGCGCGGCCCAACGCCTGCGGGCGCTCGGGATCAGCTGCTCGTATTTACCGTATTGGGGGGACATAAACTTTCTCGAAAAACAACAAATAACGGGAGCACAGATGCGCTCGGGCTAGCCGCGGAGGATGGCTTTGCGTTCCCTCCAGGCGCGGGCTTTGCGTTCCGATAGCGGCATCGGCTGTTCATCCTCAGGGAGCGCGGAGTCCGCGGGGACCGCGATGAAGGTGTTGAGCCATCGCGCGTTCGGGTCGGAATCGATGAGGAAGGATTTTAGCAGCAGCGTTGCCGGCAGTGCCAGGAGGGCTCCGAGTGGGCCGAGGACCCAGACCCAGAACAGCAGGGACAGGAAGGACACGGTTGGGGTGACGCCCACGGATTCGCCGGCGAACTTCGGTTGGATGATCGATTGGATCACGAAGTTCAGGACCGAGTACGCGACGATCACGGCAACCGCCGAACCCCAGCCCTTCTCGAGGAAAGCCAGCAGGGCGGGTGGGATGAGACCGATGAAGAACCCGACGTTGGGGATGTAGTTGGTGATGAAGGAGAGGATGCCCCACACCCACACCAGCGGGATGCCGAGCAGCCAGAGCGCGCCGACGTCGGCGATCGCGACGATGAGGCCGAACACGGTGGTGACCAGCCAGTAGCGGCGCACGCCGTAGGCGAAGTCGTTGGTGACGATGAGGGCGCGCGGCTTGGTGATGCGCAGCAACTGCTGGCGGGCATGCAGGCCAGCGGAGTCCATCGCGAGGAACAGGGTCGCGATCACCAGGGTGGTCAGCAGCGCAAGGATTGAGGAGACGTTGGAGAACAGTGGCGCCAGCAGCGACATGACGTCGTTCGGCTGGATGGATTGCAGTGACTTGGTGATTTCGCTGAAGTCCAGGTTGAGGTCGAGCGCGGTCTTCTGGATCCACTGCCACGCTTCAACGAACTGTTCGTTATAGGACGGCATGAGTTGGATCAACGCGAGTAGCGACCACACGATGAGCCACACGAACAGCACCAGGATCACGAGCACCAGCAAGAGCGAGACCATCGCACCCACGAATGGTGGTACCCAGCGTTGCAGGAATTTCTGGACCGGATACACCACGATCATGAGGTTCAGACCGAGGAAGACCGGCGCGATGATGTCTTGCAGATCGCGCACGAACATGAGGATGATGCAGGTGGCGGCGAGCCCGAGCGTCACCTTGATGAACCGAGGCATACCGGCTTGTTGGTCTTCGCCCCACTTGCGGGCCTTACCGGCGGAGGCAGAGAACTCCTCCTTGGGTTTGCCGGCGTCATCCAGCGGGATCACTCCGATGCTGCGGGCTGGCTTGAACTCGTCCGCGTCGGTGGCGGTGTCACGTGGCTCTTCCTGCAAGGCGGAGGTGGAGGTGGAGGCGCCTACCGCATCGTTCGTTGCGTCTTCGGGTTTCGGGGCTTTGGATTGCGGGGCTTCAGTTTGGGTGTCCGCGGGTTCGGCGTCTTCTGGTTTGGCGCCGTCTGGGTTTTCGGGGGTGGGGACGATGGGGATTTCGCCGGTCACAGCATCGTTCGAGTCTGCTGTGTATTCATCTGACGATTCTTGACGTTCAGACATACGCCTCTCCCCTAGGTTTAACGGATACTTCGGCTCATTCGCACACCATTCTATGGCGCGATGACGGTTGCGCGGCGAGTGTTGCGCTCCGGCGTCGAACGGGAGTGTTTTCGGGTTGAGTTTGGGTTAGGAGCGGGTGGGGCACGGGCTGGCTTCGGGCCGGGTTTGGGTTCGGTTTGGGTTCGTCTATTGGGCGTGGTATGGTTTCATCTGTTCGCCGCGGCGCGGTCCAGTGAGGATCTGCGGGCAGAGCGGACAGCGCAGGAAATATAAGTGAATTATTGTGGTTTCTGCTTTGCGGGGGTATGGCGCAGTTGGTAGCGCGTCTCCATGGCATGGAGAAGGTCAGGGGTTCGAATCCCCTTACCTCCACCCTGTAATGTGTCGGGACATCGTTCACACGGTGTCCCGACATTTTTTTATGTCTGGGGGCTTTGATGTGTAGCGTCATCGTTCCGGTTTTGGGTGCGACCAAGGCGGACGAAAGTCCGACTCTTCGTCATTGAAGCGCGTCTTCAGAAGCCAGCCGCGCATAAACGAGGGTGTCGGTCCATTCGCCTTTGCTGAACCAGTCCTGGACGTGATGTGCTTCGAGCCGGAGCCCGACACGACGAGCCAGTGCTGCCGAGGCGCTGTTGCGGGCATCCATCTGCGCGGTGATGCGATGGAGCCGGTAGTGGTCAAACCCGAGGGCGAGTACTGCTCGGACGGCTTCGCTGGCGAACCCTTCCCCACCGTACGCCGGGTCGAGGACCCACCCGATCTCGCCTTGCCGGTGCTCACTATCGGTGAGCCACAGCGTGACACTCCCGATCGCGACGCCGTCATGCTCGATGACCAGCGCAAGCGCCCCACTCTCACCATCGATATCAGTCTTCGCTAGCCGTTCGGTGAGCTTGTCACGGGTGACTTCTACAGTCCATGGCTCGCCCGGCAGGTAGCGGGCAACATCTGGCCGCGAGTACAGCTTCTAAAGCCAATCGGCATCGTCGGCGTTATAGTGACGGAGCCGAAGCCGCTCCGTCACCATTAGGCCACCGGGCGCTGGGCACGAGATCGCACCGGTAGTGGATCAACTCCTCGCGCCGTCCTGCAGGTGTGGTTCCGACGCCCCGTTCCACTTCACGGAAACCTGCGTTCGTCAAGCATCGCTGAGAGGCGTGGTTCTCTGAAAGCGTGCGTGCTGTCAAGGTTCGCAGTCCACTGTTGCGTGCGAAACACGATGCCAACTCCAGACCCCGATGAGCGTGCCCCGCTCCCCGCGCATCCGGATGAATCCAGAACCCGACCTCGGCAGTCTCGGAGCTGACGTCGAAGAGCACCAAAGAGCCCACAAACCGGTCCGTCTCGGTGTCAGCAAGTGCGAGGACTGCCAGCGTGCCGGTCGACAGGTCCACAGCGGCCTCTTCACGGATCATCCGTCGCACGGAGTCGGGAGTGTAGTCGGGCTCAGGCAGGTGGCCGAAGCGCCGCACAGCTTCGTCCTTGGTTCCGGATGCATACGCTTCTGCATCCCAGTCGGACAGGGCGCGTAGGCGAGTGTTCTCAAAGGTGATCGGGAGGGTGGTAGTATCCAGCATGCGCTAAACCTAACATAGAATGGATAGCTAACTGAAGCATGTTTGGTTAGGCTGGTGGGGTGAGCTACTGGGAACACCGCAAACCTGTGCAACGTCTCCGCGCAGTGGACATCGGGGAGGTTGCGAGGGCATCGGTAGGGTTACTGGACGAAGGCGGGTTGAGGGCCCTCACACTGCGCTCTGTGGCGCAACAGGTGGGTGTCGCTCCAGCCAGCCTGTACTCCCGCGTCGAATCCGTCGACGATCTGTTCGACCTCGCCCTCGACACAGCGCTTGAAGACGATCCGGTCATGTCCGACTCGATCCGTAACGCTGACCTTCCTGCCCTGATGCAGGCCTTCTTCGCGCACCTGACAGCCCACCGGTGGGCCGGTCGGGTCATCGGTATGCGCGCTCCCAGGGGCCCGGCGTACCTGACCCTTTCTGAGCGAATGTGCGTCCTACTCGAACAAACAGGCACCCCGGACCCGCTCGGCACTGCCTACCGACTATCCAATTTGGTGATCGGTTCCGCTCTAACTGCTCCGATGGCGCCTGACGAGAAGCATGTCACCATCGACCCTGAGCAAGCTCCGACCTACGCGCGACTCCACGCGCAGCACCACATCAGCCCGCAGGAGATCCTTGCCGACGGAATCAGCGCTCTCCTCGCCTCGCCCTCCAAGCCGGGTGCGCTTTGAGGGCGAGGCGAGGGAATGCCCGCAAGACCCCTAAAGATTAGTGGGGTCGGTGGCGCAGACGCGGAGGCGGTGCCCGTCGGGGTCAGTGGCGACGAACGTGTAGCCGAACTCCAGGGTGGTGGGTTCCAGCGCGATCGGAAAGCCGAGGGTTGTCCAATCGTGGTAAAGCTGGTCGACATCATCGTGGGTGGCGTAGCTCATGGATAGTTCGACGCTGCCTGGTGTGCCGGTGGCGGCGGGGTCGATCTGGTCGCGGGTCTGCAGACCGATGATGACATTGTCGGTGAGGGCGAACACTGCGAAGTCTTTGAAGGTCTCGATGGGCTCCTTATTCAGGGCTTGACGGTAGAAGATGGTGCTGGCCTCGACGTCGGTGACGTAGAGGATCACGCTAGTGGGTGCGAAGGCGGTCATAGCTTCTCTCTCTGTGAGCGCCCCTTTTGGGGACGATTTTGTCGTTACGCTTACGAAGCTACGGGTGATAGGTGACATCTTCTGTCATGTATCTGTGCGAGTATTGGGGCATGCGAGCGGATCGGTTGTTGTCGATGATCTGGCTGCTGCGTACCCATGGCGGGCTTTCGACGGCAGAGTTGGCGCAGCGCCTGGAGGTGTCGCGTCGTACCGTGCTGCGGGATGTGGAGGCACTTTCGGCTGCTGGGGTGCCGGTGTACTGCGAGCGCGGCCCCCACGGCGGTGTCCGCCTGATGCCGGGCTACCGCACCGATGTCACAGCGCTATCTGAGGACGAGAGCCGCGCGCTGTTCTCCGCGATCTCATCGTGGGGCCCTGATTCGATTGGCTTGGGTGACGCGTTCGCCTCGGGGGTGCGTAAGCTGCTGGCTGCGGTTCCCGACGCCCATCGTAACCAGAGCCTGGAGGTTGCGTCGCGGATCGTGATTGATCCTCAGGGCTGGTTGCCGCAACCTGATGCGCTGCAACCCGGGGAGGCATTCGCAACCCTCGAAGCCTGCGTGTTCGCCCGTCAGCGGTTGCAGCTGACCTATCGCTCACGCCAAGCCACAGGTGCACAAGAGCTGATCGTGGAGCCGCATGGTCTGGTGTCGGCCGGCAGCGACTGGTATCTATGCGCCAGCACCGAGGGAACGGTGCGGTTCTTCAAGGCAGTCCGTATCGAGCACGCCGCCCCGTTGGCTGAACCGTGCTCCGGACCTGACCTGGATGTGGCCCAAGCATGGCGAGAGCACCGCGGCCGGTTTCTCGACCAGTTCACTCCTGTGAGTGTTGATGCCTGGCTCCGGGCCGCGCGGTGGGACGACGCGCGCGAGTGGAGTATCCGCACCAAGCCGATGGATGCGTCCGGGAGCCCACCGGGTGAGGGGTGGCGGCCCGTGAGCCTGGAGTTCATGGACGACCTGCACGCGGTCACCGTCCTGCTACGCCTCGGCTCGGACGTGCGCATCGAAGCCCCCGACGACATCAAAGCCAAGCTCCTGGACCACATCGATCAGGTCGCCACGCTCTACCGCTCGTGATCCTGCTCCGTACAGGGGCCTCTGAGCACCCTGATCTCAGCCAGCTGTAGCCACCATCTGGAGCTGCCAGGCCCCTTGCAGATCGAGGTTAGGAGGCTCCGGCTCACCTGTGTGATGGCCAGGTGAGGGGTGGTTTGGCTGACGATGTCGATGCGGGTGATGTCGGCTGGTGATGGCTACAAGTACTTGCTGCGGACTGTAATGTGTCGGGACATCGTTCCGCTGAACTGCTTCCCATTAGTTGGACTGAGAAATCAGTTACCGACTAGTGGGGAGCAGTTCATCAACGAACAGGCCCTTTAAGCGAGACGGAGAAATGTGAGCGTATTGAGCAAGCTCGGCGAGAGTCCACTTATGTGAAAGATCTCTGCGCATCTCTGTGATGGCGGAATGCACCTCAATTCGTTGCGTCCCATGATCTGTTTTGAATGTCATGGGACAGCACGTGTGTAGGCGAGCGAAATGATTGCCATGATCCCGAAAGCTGCAGCTGTGAGAGGGAGAGCTCCGATACCAGCGGTTGAGAGGATGCTGCCCCCAACCGCGGCTCCGATGGCAACCCCGAGGTAAGTGCCGGAAGTGTTCAGCGCCAGCGCTTGGCCCGAGACGGGACCGGCGAGGTGGTGCAGGCGGGCTTGGATTGCTGGGGAGGTCCAGAACGCCATGCCGCCCCACAGCGTCGCGACGACCAGCACGAGCGGCAGTGGAGCGGGTCTCGCTGTCCAGAGCACCCAAAGGACGATCATCGTGGCGACGATCGTGCCGATACCGATCAGCAGGGTTCGATTCGCGCCGAGGCGGTCGGTAGCGATCCCGCCGAGCCAGATGCCTCCAATGCCGGCGATCCCGGAGAGGCTGAAGGCGAGTGCGCGTTCTTCGATGCCTGCTGTTGTGGTCTCGGCCAGGTAGGGGGCGAGATATGTGAGCATCATCATCGAGTCGGTCATGAGCAGGCAGTTCGCCATCAATCCGAGCGAGATCGGAGCTCGCCGCAGGATGCGGAACTGATCGGCCAGGCGTGGAGTGTCGTCGGTTTCCTCGGAGCGGGGCAGGGTGCTGAGCACGAGGAGGAAGACGAGAGCCCCTGCGATGGCCATCGTCGCGAAGGTCGCTCGCCAGCCGAGGACGCCGCCGATCCAGGTGCCAAGCGGCACTCCGGCTGAGATCGATCCAGTGACGCCGAGCGAGACGATGGCGAGGTACCTGCCGACCTTCTGCGCTGGTGCGTGACGGGCGGTGAACGCGAACAGCGCCGGGGTCATCGCCGCAGCCGTCAACGCAGCGGCAACGCGCAGCGCCGTCAACACCGCAAACGAATCAGTGGCCGCGGCGGCGAGGTTTGCGGCCATGAAGACAGGCAACGCGGTCGTGAACAGTCTCCGCCGTGACACCGCCGCGAGAACGACTGCCGCGACCGGTGCGGTGAGGGCGACGGTCAGGGAGAACATGGTGACCAGTTGTCCGGCCTGGCCCTCGGTGACCCCAAGATCGGCCGCGAGTTCAGGCAGGATTCCGGCGATCACGTAGTCGTCGGTGTAGAGCACGAACGCAGCGGCCAGCAACGTGAACAACCAAGCAGGCATACGCATCACCCGTGACGCGCGTTCGCGAGCAGCATCCGCAGATGTGCCCGCAGGACGGCTCGCAAGCGTTCGACGCTCAGACCGCCGTGTGGCGTCACGGTGTCCAGAGTCAGCCCGCCGATCACGGCGGAGAGCTGCGCCGCAGCGAGGTCAGCGTCCGGCACGTCGAGGGAGTCGAGTGCGTCGCGCAGGACCGCGTGAAGGTCGGCGGCCATGCGCGCGGACATCACGCGGAACACCGGCATCGTTCGGGAGGCCATGATCAGTTCGACCACCACGATCGCCTCGTCCCGCCGTGGCTCATCGACCGGCATGACGGTCTCGACCAAGGTTTGCAGGGCGTCGAGCGCCGCCTCACGTGTGAGCCCGCGCAGTCCTTCGGCCGGATGGGCGGCAAGACGGCGACCCATCCGGGCACCCGCCTCCTCCGCCGCAGCAGTGAGCAGATCGTGATGTCCGTCGAAGTAGTGTCGCACCGAGCCGATGTTCAAACCGGACTCGTCAGCGACCTTCCTCAGCGACACGCCCTCCATGCCTTCGGCCACCACGAGGCGGAATGCCGCCTCGATGACCTGCTGACGACGCTGCTCCGGGTCGATCCGTGCGGGCATGACGCTTACTTCCTCTCCCTGATGACGCCGGCCTCGTCCCACACGGGCTCGCTGCTCTCGTAGACGTCTCCGTCGGCTCCGAAGACGAGATAGCGATCGAAGTCTCGGGCAAACCAACGATCATGAGTTACGGCCAGAACCGTGCCCTCAAACGCCCTGAGTGCGTGCTGGAGAGCCTCGGCGGAAACAAGATCGAGGTTGTCGGTCGGTTCGTCCAGCAGCAGCATCGTCGCTCCGCCGAGTTCCAGCAGCAGTACCTGGAACCTTGCCTGTTGCCCGCCCGAGAGCGAGTCGAAGAGTTGCTCTGCGGACTTCGCCAGCCCGTAGCGCGCGAGTACCCGCGAGGCGTCCTCTCGCGGAAGGCCAGTACGGTGCTCATCACCGCGGTGCAGGATGTCCAGCAGTGTGCGGCTGGCGAGGTCGGGCCGGCTGCGATTCTGAGCAAACCATCCCGGCCGTACCCTCGCACCGAGCCGTGCTGTGCCGCCGTGCGGCACGGGTTCGATCCTCGCATCGGTCACGGGCTCCTGGCCCGGTGCGGGCTCAGTGCCCCCGGCCGCGAGCAGGCGCAGGAAGTGCGACTTGCCCGACCCGTTCGAGCCGAGCACCCCTACTCGATCACCGAAGTACGCCTCGAAGTCGAACGCGCGCATCAGGCCCGTCAGCTCCAGCGCCTCGCAGGTCACAACACGCTTCCCGGTCCGCCCACCGTGCAGCCGGATCTGAAGGCGTTGCTCGCGAGGCTGTTCTTGCGGAGGCCCGGCCTCCTCGAACCGGGTCAGCCGGGTCTGCGCTGCCCGATACCGGGAGGCCATGTCGGAGTTGTAAGCGGCCTTCTGCTTGTACATGAGCATGAGCGAGCGCAGTTTCGCGTGCTCTTCGTCCCAGCGGCGGCGCAGCTCGTCCAACCGCTGGAACCGCTGTCCCCGCGCACGGTAGTAGGTATCGAACCCGCCAGGATGCGTCCATGTGGTGTTGCCCGCCGCGCCGAGTTCCAGCGTCACGAGCGAGGTCGCCGTCCGGGCCAGCAGCTCACGGTCGTGGCTCACGTAGAGCACGCCCTTGCCCGTCGCGCGCAACCGCTCTTCCACCCAGCGTTTGCCCGGCACGTCCAGGGAGTTGTCCGGCTCATCCAGCAGCAGCAGATCGTCCGGGCCTCGCAGCAGCGCCTCCAGCGCGAGCCGCTTTTGCTCACCACCAGACAATGTTGACAACGACCGGTGGCGACACCGCTCGAAGGGCACCCCGAGAGCGGCGACCGTGCAGACGTCCCACAACACCTCGGCGTCATAGCCGCCCACCTCGCCCCATGCTGCGACTGCCGACGCGTACGCTATCTGCGATTGAGTGGTGCCCTGCTCCTTCATCAGGGCCTCAGAGCGTGCGAGCTGTACGGCAGCATCGCGGATCGCAGGCTGTGCGACCGACAACAGGAGTTTGCCGACTGTTGAGCCGGTGACGAACTGGCGCATCACACCCAAGCTTCCGTCACGGGTTACCGTGCCGGAGTCCGGCGAAAGTTCGCCAGTTACGATCCGCAGCAGCGTACTCTTCCCGGCGCCGTTCGCGCCGATCAGGGCCACCCGCTCGCCCCCGCTCACTGCCAGCGAGGTATCGCGCAGCAGCGGTCGACCATCGGCCAGCGTGTACGTCACAGACGCGACATCAAGATGAACCATGACCCAATACTATCACACCTGTGATAAATACCGGTTGGGCCTGCCAGCCTGCTCACGTGATCAGGTGCTTCTCGTAGTGAGGCTCAGGACGCGCGCATCCGCACCTCGGAGTTGCCACACGTCTTTCAAGCGAGGCCCGAGCAACGTCACCCTGGGCTGAGACTGGGCTCCAGCGTCTCCAGCAGCGCACCTGACCGATGCGAACCCGTCCCGCGGGGACGGGACCAGGGAGGAGCTGGCCGCATGAGAGTTCTGTCATTGGATCGCGCTGAGCGATCCGCGGTCGCGCACGAGATCCGCCGCTACCAGGACTATCGAGTGCGTATCGGTGACGACCTACACGCCTCCCATGTGCTGGTGGGGCATGGAGAGACCGATCCTCCCGATATTACGCCGCAGGTCGTCTGACCCTTAACCCACTTTTTCGGTGGACGTGCCAGGACATCGTTCCACCTTTTTGGGTGCGGCCATAGCTGAGCTGGGCCCCATTAGTTGGACTGAGAAATCAGTTACCGACTAGTGGGGAGCATTTCATGTTCGCGAGGGCCTTCGATCATGAGCTTGGCTCCGCCGGCGCACCACAGGACGCCTTTGAGGTAGTGGTCGTACTTCTGGGGTGGTCGTTCGCCGCGGGCGTTGTTGGCTTCGAGGTTGGTTTGGACTCGCAGCCTGGTCTCGGCGTCGACGAAGGGCCGGTGGTCAGGCCGTGTCTTCCTCACGGTGGTTGGTGCGTCTGGTCGCGAGGCCGACGCCACCCAGGACGACCGCAAGCCCAATCCACTGCAGGAGCGAGGGCTGCTGGCCGAAGAAGGACCACGCCCACAGCATTGTGACCGGTGCAGTCAGGTAGAGCAGAGTGCTGGTCCTGGTGGCTCCCACCTGGCGTAGGCACCAGATGAACGTGGCGTAGCCGCCGAGGCCAGACAGGAGAACCAGCCAGCTGATTGCCAGCACCAGTACCCCCGTGACCTGCACTGCAAGCCCGTCGGTCAGGAGGGCTATGCCGCTGAAGATCACGGCCGCAACGCTCACTTGCACGGTCAGGCTGGTCACCACGGGCACCTGGGGCTTCCACGAGCGTTCCAGCAATGAGGCCATGGACAGTCCCAGCAGGCTCACTACCACCAGGCCCACGCCTCCCACCCCCGCTGCGCTGATGCCTCCCACGCTCAAAGCGACGCCAACCAGAGCGATGAGCAGGCCAACCCACTGGAGGATGCTGACTCGGTCACCGAAGAAAATGCGCCCCGCCGCGGTCACGAGCAGCGGCTGGAGTGCACACACCAGCGCAGACACGCCGGCATCAAGCCCCTGTTCAGCAGCCAGGAACACACCGCCCAGGAAGAACACGTGAGACAAGACGGCCAGGACGACCTGCTGCCACACCTCGCGTCGGCTCAGCGCGCGGAAAGAATCACGCACCGAAGGAACCAGGAGACACCCGACGACCAGTAGAAGGGCCGTCATCAGATAGCGCCAGGCCAGCAGGGACCACGCCCCCAGGCCTGTCCGGTCCGCCAACGTCGCCCCGACAAACCCGGAACTCCACGCCACCACGAACGCCACACACATAAACCATCGCATGCGAACAGCTAAACATACCGGTCGGTATACTGTCAGTGCACCACAGCCGAATGGGGGACGGATCATGCACATCGACCTCGAGGTCTTCGAGCCTGTCGACACCACACCGGTCGGCCACAGGGTTCTCGATGCTGCCTCGGAACTCTTCCGCGACCACGGAATCAGGGCCACCGGTGTTGACAGCATCGTCGAACGCGCTGAGACCACGAAGAGGACCTTGTATCAGCGCTACGGGTCCAAGGATCGGCTGGTCGCCTGTTACCTCCAACAACGCGCGCACGTCTGGCAGGGCAAACTCCTGGAAGCCTTGACCGGCGCCTCCCCAGCCGAAGCCCTGGAGGTCGTCTACCGGCACACTGCTCGGTGGGCGACCGGCACCCCTCGCGGTTGTGCCTTCGTGAACGCTTGGGCCGAGATCGGTGCCAGCGAGCATGAGGCAGGCGATTTCGTTCGGGCGGAGAAGGCCTGGATGTTGGCCTTGTTCACGCAGATCGCCGGTGGCGATGAGAACACCGGCGCCCTCCTGCACCTGCTCCATGAAGGTGCCCAGGTCACCGCGTCGATCCAGGGCGACCCACGGGTGTTCGCTCAAGCCTGCGCCGCATCACAGGAACTCTTGGCCCAACGGTGAGGAGTCCCTCTCACAGCAAGCTCGAGTCGCGTTGCGCTCTTCAACCAACCTCTCCGGGCAGTACGCTTAGTGAGACAGGGCTCGATCACTGCGCAGGAGGAGGGCGATGCCCATGAACCCGACAAGGCATGCAGCCGCTGCGAAGCCAGTGAAACCTGGTACCCACAGCTCCGCGGCAGGGTTCACGGGCCATGAACGCCGCGTAGATGCCGCCTAGCAACGTGACGGAGATCAGGCTGTCGAACTCGTATGACACTTCCTCGACGCCCGAGGGCGAGTACAGCTCGTGAAGCCATTCGGCATCGTCGGCGTTATGCGGACGGAGCCGAAGCCGCAACGCCACGTTGCAACCTTCGCTGACAAGCCATTGATGCCCAACCTAGCTTGACATTCTGAAGCCTTCACGGGTCGCCGTGGTCGCGGCGAACATGCACTAACCCGAGGGCGGGGCTGCAGGCGGTCGAGTCGTTACGGGTGCTGGCTGACACGTTGGAGTTGCGGCAGATCGAGCTGGACCGGACGCACGGGATGGCGGCACCTGGTCGGTGTCCCGCTGCCTCCATTGCAGAAATTCATGGTCTGGTTTAGCCTGTTCCAGACCGGTAGCGCCACTAGCCGGGCGTTCCGCTAACCCGCATCGAAGATGATCACGAAAGACACCATGAACGTCTCTGAATCTCCGAGTAACGGCATCGACGACGCGAAGTCGGGCAACGCTGCGGTCCCGTTCCGGGAAGGTATCGCGCTGTTGTGGTCGTACTCGCGCCCACATCTTCGAACCCTCATCATTGGTGTGTTGCTGGGGTTGTTCGCAACGGCGATCGCGCTCGCGACACCGATGGTCACCAAGTGGGTGCTCGACTCGCTCGGCACTAATCTCGATCTCACAGGTCCAGTCACGGTCCTGGTGCTGATCCTGATCGTCGGAGTCATCGCGAACCTCGCCCAGAGCGTGCTACTGGGTAGGCTCTCAGAGCGCATCGTGCTAGATGCTCGCCGTGGCCTGGTCAGTCGATTCTTGCTGGCGAAGCTGGAGCAGATTCAGCGCTTCCGGTCCGGCGAACTCGTCACCCGCGTCACCAGCGACACGCTGCTTTTGCGGGAGGCGACGACGAATAGTCTCGTGCAACTCATCAACGGCCTGGTATCCCTGGTCGGAACCATTGTGTTGATGGCGATCCTCGATTGGCCTCTCCTGCTGGCCACGCTCCTCGCGCTGGTCGTGGTCGGCGTCTTGTTCGGTGTGCTCGTTCCGCAGATCGGTAAAGCTGACAAACGCGCACAGGACGCCATCGGAGATCTTGGTGCGACGTTGGAGGGCGGGGTGCGAGCCTTGCGTACCGTGAAATCCAGCCGCGCCGAGCACCGCGAGATCGCACGGGTGAACGCAAAAGCCGAAGAATCTGCCCGGCACGCGATCCGATCGGTCTGGTTCTCGGCACTGGCGTGGTCGGTCGCGGGCGGCGGGGTGCAGCTGGCGATCATCGTCATCCTCGGCCTCGGCGCAGGACGAGTCGCGCTCGGCGAGCTTGCCGTGTCCACTCTTGTCGCATTCCTCATGTATGCCTTCAACATCGTTGACCCGATCACCTCACTGGCCGGGGCATTCTCCACCCTCCAGAGTGGCCTCGCCGCCGCCGCACGCATTCGCGAAACCGAACACCTCGAACTCGAAGACACGCACGCTCGCCCCGCCGATGCACCTGCTCCTGTGAGCCATCCTGATACCCCGGTGCTTACGCTCCGTGCGGTCACAGCAGGCTACGCCGACGCAGAAACCCCCGCGCTGCGCGACATTACTCTCGCCATCCCGCGCAAGGGGCACATCGCACTCGTCGGCCCGTCCGGAGCGGGAAAGACCACCGTCTTCTCACTACTACTCCGTTTCATCGACCCCACCTCAGGGCGACTCGAACTGAACGGTGTCCCGTACGAGCACTTGAGCATCGATGATGTCAGGTCAGGCATCGCCTACGTCGAACAAGAAACCCCTGTGATCCCCGGCACCGTTCGTGACAACGTGCTCTTCCGTGTGCCCGACGCCACCGATGACGAAGCATGGGAAGCACTTGCCTCGGTACGCCTCGATCAGAAGATTCGATCCCTCAATGGCGGGCTGGACACTAACGTTGCCGAGACCAGTCTCTCCGGTGGGGAGCGTCAACGCCTTGCCGTCGCACGAGCCCTGGTTCGCCGCCCGAACGTGCTCCTGCTGGATGAGGCTACCGCCCAGCTCGACGCGACTACCGAAGCGGCCATCCAGAACCTCATCGCCACCGCTTCACGGGAAGGCGCGGTCGTCACCATCGCACACCGCTTATCCACCGTGCTCGATGCAGACCAGATCATCGTCCTCGAAAACGGTCAGGTGCGAGACGCAGGAACCCACCGCGACCTCCTCAGTCGTGACACCCTCTACCAAGAGTTCATCTCCGCACTACACATTCACACAAGCGCCGACCTTCCCCCGGCCGAAACGTAAAGCGAGCCCGACCCAGTTCTCCGGACACTGATCGTGGACGCTCTAGTTCCGTGTGACCTCCCCGCCGCGTCGCCAGTAAATCCCAGCTAACCGCCACCTTGAGCGCGCACGGACAAAGGCCGGTCCGTCATCTCGACAGGCAAGCTCCTCATTCCGTTAGATACCCCAGATAAAGTTCTTGACCACCAGTTCTAGAACATCTATTCTGAAACTATGGCAAGACCACGGGAGTTTGATACCGCGGCTCTCCTGCAGCAGGCGGGTGAGTTGTTCATTAGGCGGGGTTTCACGGCGACCTCGATCGACGAGGTCGTAAAAACCACAGGGGTGGTGAGGGGCAGCCTGTATTCGATCTTCGGTTCGAAGCAAGGCATTTTCGTTGCGGCCCTCAAGCATGCGGCAGGAGAACACAGCGATGGCGACAGCTCGGCTCCTGAGGTGTTGCTTGACCTGCTCAACGTCGCTGTTTTTGAGATCGCACCCCACAACCGTGACGTCGCGGATTTGGTTCAGCGCATCATCGACGCCAATGGGATTACAGCTCAAGCGCTTGGTCAGCGAGCGCTCGAGCGGGCTTGCCTCACCGAGGCAACCGGCTAGGTCTATAGGTTTTGAAGAAGGAGAAACGCATGGCTCGCAACAAGGTTGAAATTCAGGACGGGGAGCTCATCGTCACCCCGCGCGGCTTAGACAAGATGTGGTCATTCAAGAGGGAAATCCGTGTGCCGCTGGCACTTGTTCGCGGGGCTACGTTCGACCCGGGTGTGGTGACGGAACCGAAGGGCATCCGTTCACCGGGGCTGAATACGGGGGGTAAGAAGGTGTCGGCGACGTACCGCAAGGACGGGGAACGCCACTATTGGAACGTGACCGGCGCATCGGATGTGCTCGTGATCGAACTGGACCCGACGTTTGAATACAGCCGCCTCATTCTTTCCGTTGATGATCCGGTTGGTTTGGAACGGCGCATTGACGAGACTGTCCGCGACCGCACACAATGAACGATGGCGGCCGCGGACAGATTTGAGGCAGGTGCGGGCTACTCGTTGAATGGGACGACGTCGAAGCCGAGCAGTTCCACGCTCATGCCGCGCTGCTCATCGTCGCCGTGATCGCGGGCCGGGCGCGCATCAAGCCATGCCTGGAAGTGCTCGCGGGTTTCCCAACGGGTCACAACAAAGTAGCGGTCCTCCCCGATCTGCGGACGCAACAGTTCAAACCCTTGGAAACCTTCAGCGGTGTCCACAGCTTTCTTCCGTGCAGCGAAACGCTGCTCGATCTCGGCTTCGGCCCCTTCAGGGTATGTGAGTGCCGTGATGTTGACGAACGTCATCTGAACCTCCCTAGACGGCGGCGGTGTTACGCGCCGCGATGTGATTCAACCTTTTAAACAAGGCTACCGATGTTTCCTGGGGTTTCGCCGAGTGGTACCCGCGGCCCTGCCCCGGTTCCGGCCTGGGGCTGGGTGTGGACTGTTGGATGCACAGGGAGCGCGGTTTAGTACTTCTCGTAGGTCCCTACCAAGTGTGGAAACTCGGGGAGTTTGCCGCCGTCTCGGATGAAGGTGCACAAGATAAGAGCGGTGTCGTCGATTTTTGCGCCTCCGCTACTGTCCCCATCTTTTGTGGGTTCCCCGTAGAGGTAACAGCCTTCAGGGGTGTACTGAACTTCGTTGCGGTAGTAGAATATGCCCTTCTCTGGCCCGCGCTTAGCCGGCTTGAAGCAAAGAGTTTGGGCGTAGCCGCAGCCGTCCGGGATGTCCTCATTGGAGATCTGTACGAAAGCCTGCTCATCCTTTGCCGCCAATTCCTGAATTTCTTCTAGCGCCCACCTGATCTGCCCGTAAGACGTAACCGGTATAAAATCGAAATCCTTAAAAGAGATATAGATGCCCCACCCTTCGGGGACTCGCGCGGCGTAGTCGAATTCGGGCACTGGGATCGGCGGGGCGGCCTCAGGAGCCTCCTGCGCGACATGCTCTTGCTCATCCTGCTTTGTGGTGCTGAATATTTTCTTGAGGAAGGAGAACATGGTGACCTCTCTGTCATTGTTCGACCCTTGCCACACTAACCCAGACAGCTAGCGACTAAGTTTCCCTTATAAGGGTTAGGGACAACCACTCCAACGCACGCATATTCGGTACCCACATTGACCATCCCATTGAGACCAGCTGTCTACAGGGTTCGAATCACGAGCATTGTGACTCTTAAGCCACTTCAAAGAGTGCCCCGGAAGCATCGGACACTTATCGACGTGTTAGATCACGAGACGCCGAACATATTTCACATTTCCCGCTAATCGATCAGGCCCATCGATATGGGGTCACAACAGGTGACACATCGACACAGCTCTAAGGTCAAGCTAACGCACGGCTGAGCGTCGACCTTATGGCTAATCACCGACGTTCTTGGACGGCCTCCGCGCATCTTGAGCTGTATGGCTTATGGCCACTGTAAAGCTACGGTGCCTCATACACCTGAGAAGCACACCGACACGCGCTCTATTTCCACTTCATCTGACTGGTTCGCGGTCTACACATCAGGTCATCAGAGAAACTGATTGCGAGAAACTAAGGCAAACGGCGTGGCCAGACAGAGCCAATGACTCATGTAGAGAATCTCAGGAGATGGTGGCACCCCCGCAGGAACTAACGTTGGCCGAAGTGTTCTTATGTCAAAAGGCCTCACTGTACCGGGTAGACAAACTACTCATAGCAGTATGCTCATTGTCGAACGCATCCGCAGATTAATCAGCTGACGCCGTAACAACCGCAATCCCGAAAATGTGACGGCACCGACGTGAAAGGTTCCCCATGCGCACCGAAGAGACTACACGCACTTTTGAATTATCAGATGAAGGTAGCCACTTCTATCGGACAGATTTTCAAGTGCACACTCCCCGCGACGGTCAATGGGATGGAACACGCCCAAACGATCGTGACAAATGGGCTGACAGCTTCGTCGCCGCAGCGCGAAAGAAGGGATTAAACGCTGTCGCGATATCCGACCATCATGATTTTGCTTATTTTCCCCACATTAAGAAGGCGGCCGCTCGCGAAAAACTTCCTGATGGCACAAATCTTCGAGACGAAAACCGCTTGATCGTCTTTCCAGCGCTAGAACTCACCCTCGAGGTTCCCGGTCAGGCAATCATGATCCTAGACGCCGACTTTCCCGAAAACCGCCTTGACGACGTCCTAAGAGCCTTACACTTTGAACCGGTTGACCCCAACTTAAATCACCTCCCTGTTGTGGAAGCACTACCCGATTCCAGAGATGTTAGTCTGCTACAGGAAAAGCTCGACAATCACGACTGGCTCCGAGGCCGCTATATCATCCTTCCCAATGTCACACCTGATGGACATAAAACATTTCTACGGACAAGTTTTCAGTCGATATATCGAAACTTACCGTCAGTCGGAGGATATATTGATGGTTCTTTCGATGCGAAAAAGCTGGGCAAAAAACAGATCCTAGATGGCAAGAACCGGGAGTGGGGTTCTAAGCGTTTAGCGTTCTTCCAAACATCGGACACTCGTGACTCTGAGTTTTCGAAACTGGGTGAGCATACAACTTGGGTCAAATGGTCAAAGCCTACGGCCGAAGCCCTTCGCCAAGCTTGTCTTGCACAGGACTCGCGCATCTCCCAGGCGCCTCCGGCTATGCCTAATGCATGGATCTCACGTGTCATCGTGTCTGACAGCAAGTTCATGGGGCCAGTCGATGTCAAGATCAACCCGCAGTACACCGCCCTAATCGGAGGTCGTGGGACCGGAAAATCGACAATTATGGAATATCTCCGCTGGGCTCTTTGTGATTCCCGCGTGAATGAAAATGACAACGTCGAGGACACAGCGTTAGCGAAACATACACGCAATCTCATTGAGTCAACGCTCAAGGACCTAGATGCCTATGTGGAGGTTCACTGTGTAGTTAACGGGGTTACGCATGTCGTTCGCCGCTATGCTTCCGATGGCAAAGTTGATCTCAAGATAGGCGAGAGTAAGTTCGACAACGTCACCAGCTCGGAGGTTGAAAGCTTATTACCAATCCAGGCCTACAGCCAGAAGCAGTTGAGTAGCGTAGCGGTCCGTACTGATGAGCTCCTCCGGTTCCTAACCACACCAATCCAGCGCGAGTTGGAAGAAAATAGCAACCAAGAGAAGGAAGTGATTAGCCGGCTACGAAAAAACCACGACGCAGTTCAGCGCCACCAAACCGTCTCCTCCGAAATCAATAGCGAGACCCTTCGAAAAGACTCCCATACCACCCAGATACTAGCCTTGCGCCAAGGCCTTACAGGGCTATCCCAGGAGGATCATAGAATCCTCGACCACAAGCCCGACCTCGACCATCTAGTCTCCTTGCAGTCTGCCTGGCACCAACAAGCAGCTTCCACTCAAGACAGCCTAACGACCCTGTTCGACTCACTCGATTCATGGTTACAGCGAAACCCTACTCCACCAACTTTGCCAAAATCTTTGTCCACGGATCTATCTAATGACGTCGATGCGTTGTTCACTGCAACAAGAGAAGCTCTGGCCGTCCTTCATGAAGAAGGCAGCCGGCTGCTAGACAACTTTCGCGGACTCACTAGAGCAGGCGGCAAGATAGCTAAGCTCTCTCAAGCGCTGGAAAGCAAGCTCAGCGCGTGCCGCAACGAGTATGCGGCCGTGAAACAGCGCTCGTCTACCCACGAGACCACGCTAACCGAACTCGCTAGATTAGAAGCACAACAACAGACATCGCACCGGCGCTTGCAGGAGTTGCGCGTTGAGCTCGAGGGGCTTGGGGATCCCCACGGTGAGCGTCTTAAACTCCGCTCAAAGTTGGCAGGCGTCCGGGAGGAACGCGCAAAACTACTACACACAGAATGCGAGAAACTAAAATCGTCGTCGGAAGGCATGATTCGCGCAACTTTATCGAGCAATTGCGGGTTCCAAGCTCTCCAGGAAGAATTCAAAGGACTCATACAGGGGTCTCGCGTCCGCTCAGATAAGGTTGAGAGTTTTTCCAGAACCTTTCGTCCGAGCCGAATCCGCAGGATGCCTGGGAGCAAGTTTTGGTAGAGCTTGAATACCTAAGCCAACTGCAACAGGATGATGAGGTAGACCCAAAGCAGACCCCAACTCTCGACAAACTCGGTTTGCCAGCTGATGTTCAAAAACGACTGCGCCCCTATGTCACACCAGATAAATGGCTTGATCTATCTCTGATAGAACTGCATGTCATCCCTGAGTTTGAGTACCGCACCAAGGAAGGGGCATATATTTCTTTCAGCGCTGCCTCGGCTGGGCAGCAGGCCTCTGCTCTGCTTGGCGCTCTACTCTTACAAGAAGGATCTCCTTTGCTCATCGACCAGCCTGAGGACGATCTCGACAGCAATACGATTTCACAGATTGCCCCTAAAATTTGGGCTGCTAAAGGTCAACGTCAACTGATATTCACCAGCCATAACGCAAACATGGTCGTAAATGGCGATGCGGACCTCGTCCTGGTCTGCGATTACTTGACCGCAGACGATCAATCAAACGGCCATATCAAGGAGCAAGGTTCGATTGATGTCGCGCCTGTGCGGCGCAGTATCACCTCTGTTATGGAGGGCGGCGAGCGAGCTTTCCGTTTGCGCAAGGAGAAGTACCAGTTCTAGAAAGTCTTCTAGGCTATTACGCCCTATGGAATCTCTCACGACCCACTGGGACTGACGCGGCTAGGTTCAAGTAATAAAGGTCTGCCCGCAATAGAAAGGCCCCGGGATCGTTTTGAACTGCTCCCCATTAGTTGGACTGAGAAATCAGTTACCGATTAGTGGGGAGCAGTTTTATGCATTCACGTAGTTCGTTGAGTGAGTCTCAGCGTGAATGGTTGGTGGCGTGTTTCGAGCTGGGCATGGGGAGCCAAGCTGCTGCGAGGGTGGTCCGGGTTTCAAGAGATGCAACGCGCGCCCTCTATCGGCGGTTTCAGTTGCATGGCAGGCTGTGTCTTGTGGAGAAACGAACTAAACAGCAGTACAGCTTTGAGACCAAGAAAGAAGTTGTTCAGCGTTTCCTGGCTGGCGCGACACGGCAACAGTTAGCTCGTGAGTACCAGTTGAGTGCTGATGAGACCGTCACGAAGTGGGTAAGTGCTTGGCGTAAAGACGGTGACGAGGCGCTACGCCCGAAGCCGAAGGGCAGGCCCAAAGGCTCGACCGCGTCAAGGCCGCTTACCGAAGAGGAAAAGCTACGTCGCCAGGTTGAGCGGTTGGAAGCGGAAAACGCCTATCTAAAAAAATTGCGGGACTTGAGGAATCAGGGACACGCTTGAAAGTCCAGGCGATTGTCATCCTCAAGTCGCACCACCGCTTGGAATATCTCTTAGAGGCAGCAGGTATCCCACGGTCGACGTTCTTCTACCACCAGAAACGACTCAGCCAGCCAGATAAGCACGCGGCACTCAAGCAAGCGATCCGGGAAAGCTTCGAGCGCAACAAACATCGCTACGGCTATCGGCGAGTATTACTAGAACTGCGTAACCAAGGCTGGGTGATCAACCACAAACTCGTCTACAAGCTCATGTGCGAGATGGGGCTTCGAGCTAAGATCCGCCAGCGCAGGCCGTA
Source organism: Pseudoglutamicibacter albus (assembly GCF_031458175.1). Classification (NCBI taxonomy): domain Bacteria; kingdom Bacillati; phylum Actinomycetota; class Actinomycetes; order Micrococcales; family Micrococcaceae; genus Pseudoglutamicibacter; species Pseudoglutamicibacter albus. Next base: position 1,848,882 of record NZ_JAVDXX010000001.1, read on the forward strand.
TGTTTCCTATGCTGGGACGATCAGTCATATTGCTGAGAACGTACTTGACCGTAAGTTCACTCCGGATAAGCCAAATACCGTCTTTGTCAGCGACGTCACCGAGTTCAGGGTCACGGGCCGCAAGGTCTACCTGTCACCGGTAATGGATCTGTTCGACCGCTCAATCGTTGCCCACACTGTGGCTACATCGCCGTCGACAGCGTTTACCGCTGACTCTTTGACCAAGGCAATCGCGGTTTCTACGCCTGAACCCGGGTGGATGATCCACACTGACCAAGGCTTCCAGTATCAGCATTCGTCCTGGCGCAACTTGATTCATAACAACGGTGGTATTCAGTCGATGTCGCGCAAAGCTAACTGCTACGACAACGCGGTCATGGAGAACTTCTTCGGCCACGTGAAAACCGAGATGTACCACGGCCAAGTCTTCGACACCGTCACAGAACTCACTCAGGCGATCGATGAGTACATCGGGTGGTACAACACCAAACGCATCCAACAACGACTCAAGGGCCTGACCCCGATGCAATACCGGAATCAGACCCTTGAAGCCTCAGCCGCCTAAAATAAAACCAGTCCAACTTTCGGGGGCTAGTTCATTTCGTTCCCGGGGCCTTCCGCCTACCTGGTTCACCGCGACCAAGCTAGGGTGGTGAACTGGACGCCAACGCCGCCCCGCCTACACAACCGAAGCTACACAGACTCAGCCACCACTGAGACACCAGCCATGTGCCTCACTCAGTGAAGAACCCGTTCGGGCCTACCGGCTTGCCGTTCTCGTCATAGATGTAGAAGCCCTTGCCGTCCGCGATACCGCTGAACCCGGCATCGATCGCTTCCTTGAGTTTTTTACCGAAACGCTGGCGGGTCTCATCCTCGGACGTGCTTGCGATGTTGGAAGCCACGTGGAAACCAACCACGTCGTACACCTCGAACGGGCCGCGGGCGAAGCCCGTTCCGAGCTTCCACGCGTTATCGATGTCCTCAGGGGTACCCACGCCGTTCATGTACAGATCGCTACCTGCGTTGAGCCATGGGATCAGCAACGAGTTCAGGAAGTAACCAGGGGTTTCCTTCTTCACGTGAGCCGGAACCATGCCGGTCTCCTTGGCATAGGTCAGCGCCTTCTCAACGAAGGCCTGCTCCGTCTTCGGGGTCTCCATGACCTCCGCGAGGTTCTGCTTCCAGATCCGGTTCGCGTAGTGGATCGCGACGAAACGCTCCGGAGCGCCCGTCGAGTCAGCAAACAGCGACGGCAACAAAGACGACGTGTTGGTCGCCAACACGGTCCGTTCATCAGCCAGCTTGCCGACCTTAGTCCAGGTTTCGCGCTTGAGCTCAAGGTTCTCCGGGACAGCCTCGATGATGATGTCGACGTCGGAAACCGCCTCTTCGAGGTCAGTTGTTGTCTTGATGCGCGCTACAGCTTCCTCGAACTTCTCATCCGTGAAGTCGGCCAGGTCCTCGCTATACCCCTTGCGCATCCACGCCCAGCGGGCTGGCAGCTTGTCGATTGACTCCTGGAACGGATCGTAAATAATGACGTCTTTACCGTGGTAAGCGGCCTGCATCGCGATCTGCGATCCCAGCACGCCTCCACCCAGAACTGTGACAGTTGTGAATTCAGCTGCGTTGTTAGATTCCGACATCATCCGCTCCTTCGCGAAGACCAACTTTACACTTGTAAGTTTACTCCTCCGTAGGTGCGTAGATTGCGTTTTCAACCCACAGCGAACCCAGCCGCAGGACTCATGCCGCTAAGGAATAAACCCGGTCCCGGAACCGGTTAAAACACATGAGCTTGCCTCATACGCAAACACCTACCTAAGGCCCCAACCGAAGGAGCGTCATGAGCACCACCGTTGACTTCTACTACGACCCCTGCTGCCCCTTCTGCTGGGTCACCAGCCGCTGGCTCGTCCGCGTCCAAGAAGACCGCGACATCACCGTCACCTGGCGCCCCTTCTCACTCGCCATCAAAAACGACGAACTCGGCAACGGTACCGCTGACCACAACGGCCGCGGGCACATCGCCGGCCACCGCGTACTGCGCGTCATCGCCGCCGCCGAAAAGAACGGTGCCGACGCCGGCGAGCTCTACACCGCATTCGGCCGCGCCTACCACACCCAAAACAGCAACATGGATGACACCCTCATCGCCACCGTCCTGGCGGACCACGGGCTCGACGCGTCCCTCGCCGACGCCGCGGACGATGACTCCTGGGACGCTTACCTCGAAGCCGAACAGCAAGCAGCGCTCGATGCGGTCGGCAACGATGTCGGCGTGCCAATCGTTCTCTTCACGAAGGACGGCGCGGAACCACAGGGCTACTTCGGGCCGGTCATCAACGCACTGCCAAGCCGCGAAGAAGGCCTCGACCTGTGGGACGGCCTCGAAAAGCTCGCCCCAGTCCCTTCCTTCTACGAGCTCAAGCGAACCCGGCCAAAGGGTGGGCCAGACACAACCGGTACCGACGCCATCTAGCCGCGGCTAGGCAACACACTCTGGGCGGGCCCGGTGACCTTCCCTTAGCGGAAGGTCGCCGCGGCCCGCTCGAAGTCTGGATACTCGAACACAGGCCCCACCACCTCAACCGCGTTCGTTTCCGCCTTCACACCATGCAACAGAAGCCCCGGCTCAAGCCCCGCCAACCCGCCAGCGGCACGCATCACACCAGCCGGAACCGGCAACCGAACACCCTCACCAGACTCGGAACTAAGTAGCCGTAGCGCTTCCGAAAGCCTGATCGGCTCCGGAGCCGCCGCCACCACAACCCGGTCATTCAACGCTTGGAGAGCACCAGCATCGGCCGTCTGCTCTTCCTGCATGAGTAACGCGTGCACAACAATCCGCGCCCAGTCCTCCACGTGAATCCAGGACAGCCACGGGTCCACGCTCGGCCGCACACGCGATGCCGCAACAGCCTTCAACCCTGCAAGCCCCGGCATCCCGGAACCCAGAACGGGCGCGGTCCGCACCACCACGGCATTTTCAGGTGCATCGTTCTCCCACTCACGCAACAACACGGCCATTCCCTGAACCGCTTCCGGCGCCCAGTCCGGCGCGGTCTGCGCGGTATATGCCGGGGCATCCACATCGGTAGTCAAGGCAAGGGCCGATGCGTGAACCCACCCCGTCACGCGCCTCGCCTTCTGCGCCGCCTGAGCCAGCGCACGCGCCGCCGTCAGTCTGGCCACGCGAAGTTCCGCCATCTTCGCGGCCGTCGCTTTCTTGAACATGCGCGGCCCCACCATGTTCACAACCGAAACCCCGGCAGGGTCAGCGAAAACCTCCGCCCACTCCCCAACGCTCACACCGTCCCACTGGCGCCGCGGAACCAAACCCCCAGTACGCCGCGAACGGCTCAAAACCACCACGCGGCGGCCCCGCGACATCAACGTGTGGGCAAGCCTGTTGCCCAAGAACCCCGTGCCGCCTGCGATCACAACCAGCGGCAACTCACGTGCGGCATCGTGATCGGCAGGCTCCGCGAGCATCTCGAAAAGACGCGCACCAACCTTGGATAGATCACTATCCAGCAAGCCACCGAAAGCCGCCCCACCAGCAGCTGACCCGAGAGGCCCCTCAGCCTCGATCCGCCGCTCGACCACGGTCCCGCGACCATCCGCGGAATCAATCAGCGACCACGTGACCCGCGTGAACCCGCCCGGCTGATCCTGCTGCCACGCAAAACGCAGACCCTCATGCACCTCCACAACCCGCGCAGGCGGTGCCGTCAAGGCGTGCACCGTGCCCCGCGCCACCGCGCGAGGAACCACCATGATCCGCTGCCCCACCGTCAGGTCACCGGTCTCACCCGCGGCCACATCGTCCAGAACCGTGCCATCCTCAGCCACCGGCGCGCAACGCTGAACCGCATCGTCCATGACCGGCCACACGTCCGGGGTCATTAAGGCACCCCATACGGCCTCACGGGGGACGGCAACACGAACCTGCTGTACACGCTGAAAGGTCATGAAACCAGCCTACCCACCAACAACCTAAGTCACTGTCACAGCCACAAGAACCAAAGCGACATCCGATGCCACATCTTGTAGTGTTATATATGATCGATCAGGGATAATCATGCATAGATCCAGCAAGGAGGTGACCCAGCCATGACGCCGATTCGCGAACGCGGCCAGCTGGAACGCGAAGTCCTGGACATTCTGCGGGAGAACGGCGCCCCCATGAGCGCCCGCCAGCTGCAGGACGCCTTCGAGGAACCCACGCCGGCATACACGACGCTGATGACGGTGCTCACCCGTTTAGAGAAGAAAGACGAAGTCACCCGCGGCGGTCCCTCTCCACGCAAGACAACCTTCCAAGCTGTCCGCAGCGATGAAGACGCCGCGAGCCACGGAATGCTCGCAGCCCTCGGCCAAGCCAATGACCGCAAGGCGGCCCTGCTCGCTTTCGCCGGTAACCTCGATGCCGCAGACGTCGCCCTGCTTAACCAAGCGTTCAGTTCCAAGAAGTAACGCCGTTTCCTGACATACTGCGACTATGCTCTGGTGGGTTCTCACGTGCTTCGGCACCGCAACAGCGCTCGCTTGTGTAGCACCCATCGTGCTCACCAAGGGCCACTGGCATGTACGCCGCCCGAGACTCGCCCTGACTCTGTGGTTCGGCGCGTTCTTCACCGGTCTTGGGTTGACTCTGCTCGGCCTCATCTTGAGCGCAGGTACCGCCGTCTCCACCCCTAAAGCGGAAACCGGGCTGGAATCACTCACGCTCTCGATGCTGGCGTGGGTTGGCCTGCTCGCGCTCGGGGCGGTCACCGCGCTGATCTATACCGCGACCGAACCACTCGTGGAAATCCAGAGATCCACAGTCTCGCATCTAGAATCAGCGAGCTATCAACGCATCCAGCACCGCGACTACGAACTCATCCTCTTCCACGCCGCCGAACTGCTCGCATGCGCAGTGCCCCTCAAGCACGCGACCGTTTTCATCTCCTCCGGCCTGCGCGAAGCCCTCACAGACGCGGAACTCGACGCGGTCATAGCGCACGAACACGCCCACCTCACCCAACGCCACGGGCTCGCGCTACGCATCGCCCACGTGAACTCGATTGCCCTCGGCGCGTTACGGGCCGGCCGCGAGCTACGCCGCGCCTCACTCCTGCTGGTTGAGCTAGCCGCCGACGACGCCTCAGCCAAAGCCACGAGCCCCACCGCACTCGCAGGGGCCTTAACCACGATGGGCACGCAGCTTGGTGACGCCGGCATGCTCGCACGCGCGCAACGGCTCTCAGCTAAAGCCAACGCCAAAACAGCGGCGGCCTAGCCGCGCTGGAGGCCTGGCCTCGCTGTGCGCTCCAGCGGCGCCCTGAGGACAGTTACGCGAAGAGGGTTTCGCCGATGAACCCGCCGTCTTTGCATCCTGGCGGGATCGCGAACACTGCCGAGCCGATGTGGGTGATCCACTCGTTGAGCAGATCAAGCTCATCAAGCCGCTTCTGTAGCGGCGCGTACTGGGTCACAGGGTTGTGCTGGAACGCGGTGAAAATCAACCCGGAATCTGAGACTTCGGTCCCGGTGGGGTGCACGTCGTAGTTATAGACGCGGCGGAAGATCCGCTCGTGCGGGTTATCCGAGCGTGCCCGGCGGATGTGCGCGAAGTCCGCGATCACCGGGAACCCGGCCGCGTTGTTGGCCTCAAAGTCAGGTTCGTCGTGCTCCTTCTGGCCCGTCAACGGGGCGCCGGAAGCCATGCGGCGGCCTACAGAGGCTTCGCGGCCATCGCGGTCCAGGCGGTCCCACTTATCCAGCATCATCTCGATGCGGCGGATCACCAAGCTCGTCCCACCATCAAGCCAGGCAGGGTTCGCCTTAGGCCCTTCCCACACGACGGAAGCGAAATCATCCGTCTCCGGCGCCATATTCACGGTGCCGTCCAGCTGCCCGAAAAGGTTGCGCTGCGTGTGAGTGTCTTTCTGCGATCCATAGGCGCGCCGGAAACCCTGCTGAACCCACGCGACATCCATAAAATGTCGCGAGTCCTTGAGCAACATGCGGGTTGCGTGAGCGACCGTCACCGGATCATCCGCTGCCACCTGAATCAGGAAGTCCCCGCCAGTCCACTCCGGTTTCAGGGTGTCACGTTTGTATTTCGGCAGCGGCTTGAGCCAGTCCGGCATGACCTTCGGGTCAGGGTTGATCCGCTTGACCATCTCAGAGCCGAAACCGAACGTCACGGTGAGCCGCGAGGGATAGAGCGCGAGCTCCGGCTCCGTATCCGCCAACGCACCGTCACCCTGCGTGAGGCGGGACGCATCGTCGGTAAGAATATTCAGCATCCGGTGGAGACCTTCGCGGTCCGCTGTCTTCTTCAGCGTCAACCCCACCAGAGTCTGATGCGCCTGCGGGTACATCTCGATGCCGGCTTGGTGTTTGCCATAGAACGGTAGCTTCTTGACGCCTTGGATGACGTCAGCATCCGCGAGAGCTTCTTGCCTCGCCTGATCTTCTCGATTGCTTGCGAACGCATCGACGCCGACAACGGCCGCAGCTCCCGCTACGGTCGCGGCACCCCCGAAGAGCAATGAGCGGCGTGATAAGCCACCCCGACCTTTCTGGTCGTCTTGTTCCGCGTGGGTCATACGTGCCTCATCCTTTCTGTCGACGCCGATGCGTAAGCAGGAAGGAACTTACTTGTCCTTCTTGTCTTCCTTGTCACCGTGATCATGGTCGCCGTGGTCGTGGCCGCTGTGATCGCTGTGCTCGTCCTTGTCCTTCTTATCGGACTTATCACCGTGTCCACCGTGATCGCCGTGGCCGGCGTGGTCGTCATCGTAGTTTTCGTTGGCGCCGGTGAATTCCTTGGCTGGGGCCTCAATGTCGAAGCTTTCGCCGTCGGTGGTCTTGAGTGTGATCTTGATCGTGTCACCCGGCTTGATCTCCTTGGACAAGCCCATGAACATCAGGTGGTCAGCGCCCGGCTCGAGAGTGATGCTCTTATGCGCAGGAACAACGAAGCCGCCTTCCTTCTCCTGCATCTTCTTGCTGCCATCCGGGGTGTCGATGACCTCGTGCAGCTCTACCTTCTTCGCGTACTCGCTGGTTGCGGACTCGATAGTGACGTCTTTATCAGTCTTGTTCTCGATGACGCCGAATGCGGCGGTCATGCCTTCAGAGGCCGCCTTTACCCAGGCGTCCTTGGCCACGAGCGCTTCCTGCGAGGCCTCCTGCTTGGTCTCTTCCTTCTTCGTCTCACCCGAGCATGCGGACAAGCCGAGAAGGGCGGCTGCACTCAGTGCGATTGCGGCGGAAATACGACGGTTCATGATGGTCCTTTACGAAGGTTGTGCCTCAGTTAGTTTTTTGGCCTCGGCTGGCGAAATACCAGACGGCCAGACCCGCTATCACAACGCCTGCGCCGGCGGCCGCGATAACCCAGACAGGGACACCAGATTCCTTCCCGGAATCAGCGCTAGCTGAGGCTTCGGCAGCACCGTCATAGATACTGCCGCTATCGACGTCCTTACCGTCAAGGGCAGGAACCTTGGGCGCGTCAGTGACATCACCTACAGAAAACGGGATAGTCCCCGAGATGGGGTGTCCATCCTCAGAAACCACACGCCACCGGATTTCGTAGTATCCATCCGGCAGTTTCCCGTCCAAGGGCTGGGTGACTTTGAAGTCCTTGATCTTCGCGTCAAGGCCCTCAGCGTGGTTCTTCTGTTCGGCATCCACCACCATGATCATGGTTCCCAAATCCATGGGGCGCCCCGAGAACTCAAGCGTGATGTCCTGCGGAGCCTGATCAAGTGCCTCTTGGCTGGCAGGGGTGGAGTCAACCAAACGGTCATGAGCGTGCGCGGCTGGCGCACCAAAGATCGAGGCGACGAGCAACAACAGCGTGAACGCCACCGCACCTAATGCGACGGCAAGGCGCTGTGCACCAACAGCAGAGGCCCATGCAGCGACAGCAGAGCCCGGTGTAGCGACGGGCGCCGATGCAGCGGTAGACCTCGCTAGTGTGCGCGTCATGCTTCCGATCTCCCCCATGAGTTATACATGTTTGAACACTGTGATATCGAGTACGCGCCTAACTCTACAAGATGTAGTCACTATTTCCTATTGGCGGTCACATCAACGCAGTCACTAAGCCCGCGCAGCCACCAGTTCCGCGCAGATCATCAAGGCGCACACCCACAGCTTTAATTATGGAGCATGCCTCGAACAGAAACCTGTTCCACGCTTGTAATATAGAGTTGATTATTTGGCAAGCCCTCGTTCACCTAGGGCCACAAGGCCGTTACCTACCCCATCATGTGCGCGCCCTCATTGTGAGTGAGCCCTCGTTCTACGTTTATGCAGGAGTCCTGTGGAAAAGCAGCTGAAGAAGTTCGCCCGTAAAATTTTCCGGTCCAAAGCCTGGAAAGCCTCCAGCCAGTGGCTGCGAGGCACCCGCGACTACAACCTGACCGCTAAAGAGTACGCAGACTCCGCCGCTCCGGAAGCACAGATCCTCGCATACTTCGGCGATACCCGCGCCAAGCTCTACCAGCTGCGCCAGTGGATCCCCGTGCTTGAAGAGCTCAACGAAACCGTACCGACCGCGATCTTCCTGCGCCGCCCATCGGCCATTAAAGCGGTAGAAGAAATGACGAGCCTACCGGTCGTCTACCGCGGCAGCTTCGACCGCATGATCAGCTACTACGAAGAACACAAGCCAAAGCTGTTCCTCTACGTCAACAACGGCCGCTCCAACTTCCAGACCCTCAGCTACGCACCAGCCGTGCACGTGCACATCAACCACGGCGAATCCGACAAGCTCTCGATGGTATCCAACCAGGCGAAAGCCTACGACGCCGTCTTCACCGCCGGCCCGGCCGCGCTACGCCGCCACCGCCGCGCACTCATCGACTTCGACGAATCCAAGCTCATCTCCGTCGGCCGCCCACAGCTGGACCTCGACTACGAGAACGAACTGCCAGAAACCACCCTGCGCACCATCATGTACGCACCAACCTGGCAGGGTGAAAACGACAACAACAACTACACCTCGATCGACTGCTACGGCCCACAAATCATCGAAGCCGCCCTCGCAACCGAAGGCACCCGCGTGATCTACAAGCCACACCCACGCGTGGCAGGGGCACGCCAAGCCGACATGAAGGCAGGCCACCGCCGGATCATGGAACTCATCGAAGCCGCAAACGAAGAAGGCGGCGAGCACCTCGTGTTGCGCAACGGCAACATCCTCGCGATGTTCGCTGACGTTGACCTCATGATCACCGACATCTCCAGCGTGGGCCTGGACTTCCTCTACCTCAAGGCCCACAGCCCGATGCTGTTGACCGACCGCCGCACCAACCGTAAACAGCTCACCGACGAATCCCCGGTCGCCTCCGCTGTACCAGTGATCGACGCAGACACCGTGGATACGCTGCCTGAGATGATCGCCGATGCGCTGGCCAACGGTGGCGATAAGGACGCTCGCGCTGAAGCCCGGGCACTGTACTTCGGTGACTACGGCGTCGGCGAATCCCGCGTCGCTTTCATCGACACCGTGCAGCGGCTCATCGCTGAACGCGCGGAGAAACTCAAGCACCTCGACCTCCCGGTAGCCACCGCAGCCGAAGCCGGCGACGACCCAGAGGAAGACAACCTCGAAGGCGAGAACACGGCCGCTGAAAACCCAGCCGAAGAACACTAAGCCACAGCAAGTCCAGCCCCAACCGGGCTAGGACTTACAACACAGCAACGCCCCGGGGCTAGTTCACTGCACCCCGGGGCGTTGCTGTATCGCTGTAGCTCTGTGACTCTGTGGCTTTGCGGCTAGTACGTGATGAAGTGGGAGCGGCTCAGGAATACACCGCGCCCGGTTTTGCTGTTCCAACAGGTGAGGCCGTGCTCTTCAGAGACGCACACGAAATCACCGTGGACAACGGATTCGCCGTATCCGAGCTTCTGACCCTTGAACCCGTCTTCACAGCCGTTCTTCTCGAAGCAGAACTTACCTTCGTGGGAGCCGCCGTAGCTCGCCAAAGACTTGTTGGCACCCAAGAACACGTACGGGGTGGTGCCTTGCTTAGGTTTCGGGTTCGCGGCTACCGGCGCCCGGTCCTTCCACGACTTCACGGAGCACGCGATCGAGTCGCCAGCATCCCCGCTGTCATCGTCACTGTTTTCACGCAGGCGAATGTCACAACCGATATTGCCGGTCGGGGTCATGACCGAGGCGATCGTCATGCCGTCCTTCTCGACCGTGGCCTGCGGCTGCTGGGCATCATCCGGGGCGGGGCCGCGAGCACCCGCATACACCTGCGGCGGCAACGGAGTCTGGTCCTTCTCCTCGGGCTCTTCCTCGTCCTCATCCTTCGCGGGCTCGTCGCTTGGCTCCTCGGATGGGCTCGCGTCCGTGGCTTCAGCGACCGTATTCGGCGCGGGGTCCTTGTCTTTATTGCCTCCAAAGAGAGTTGTCGCCGCAAAAACCACGGCAACGATCGCCAAGACCGCCACAATCACGATGGGCAACACGGCCCCGGAACGGCGGCGCGGCTCTCGATCTTCCTCAACATATTGGTCTTCCTCAACATATTCGTCGGAGTGATCATCGTAGGAATCCTCCGGCGGATAAAAGCCCGCGTACCGAGTGGGTTGCTGTGGAGCAGGTTGTTGGGCTGGTTGCTGCGGGTTTGAAAATTGTTGCGGGGCCGCTGCCGCTTGGGCGTTGAACTGCTGGGTTGCTTGCGCATCCCCGGACTGCTGGGCGCCGTATTGCCCAGCCCCATACTGCTGCGGGTTGAACTGTTGAGTAGCTTGATCGTCATGCTGCTGAGCATTGAACTGCTGCGTTGCTTGATCATCAAACTGTTGCGCAGCACCGTATTGCTGAGCCCCATACGACTGCGGGCTGTGTGGTTGAGCGTTGTGTGGCTGAGCTGGCGGGTTGGGAGGCATGTCCCCCACCGCCGCATCCTCTGGGTTGACCGGCGGCAGGATCGGGGAAAACACAGGCCCTTCGGCTGGGCGAGGAGGCTCGCTGACGGCCTGCATGTGCTGCGTAGCCTCAGCGTCAGAGGCGTCTGCCCCAGGGATTTCGGCGAGGATCTGAGCCACCAAACCGGCGGGGCAGTTCGGGTGCATGAAGACCTGGCTCCTCAGCTGAGGATATTGCTCAGCGATACGAACCAGTTCATCAGCAGAAAGTTGCGGATCTTGCAAACGCGAACGCGCCTCGTCCATCTCCCCATCCTCGAACACGACGTCAAAAACTCCTCAGCTGTGCTATTCACACAGCTAAAGAACAGTGCAAACATTGATTGTAGACTGTTTCGCCCCGCCCTGAGGAGAGCACTATGAACAGCCAGAACCCTCAACAGTCGGTGCCACCATCCTCCACCCCACCCTCTCGCGAGCAGAAACGCTCAGCCCGGGTGATAGCGATTGTGAGCGCCGTGGTCGCTGTTCTCGTATTGATTGCGGGGATCATATGGATCGTGGTTCGCGGCGGATCCGACGACAACGCGAAACAGCCTTCACCTGAAAACCCAGCCGCCACAGCAACCACTGGCGCAGAAAATGGCGGGGCGGCTCCCTCGGATACTCAGGCCTCGGCTACGGACGCCACCTCAGAAGAACCCGGCGAGAACGGCACCGGCGACGACGGCGGCGACGGCGGCGACCTGGGCAGCAACGAGCCCGGCGGCGGCTCGGACAGGAAGCCAGACACGGGCGTGGACGTTCAGGCCGGGAAACTACCGAAAGCTGGGGCACCCGCCCCACGCTCCGCTATCGAAGCGGAACGTACCCGTAAGGTACGCGGCAGCCTCGTTGCTTCGATCCAGGTACCGAGCGGCAACATCGGATGCAACATCTATAAACCTGAATCAGACCAAGACCGCATGGGCAATCAGCTGATGTGCACCGTCGACTCCTGGAAAACCAACCCGCCTAAGAACTTCAGCGAAGAAGCCCCGCACCATACCCCGGATGACGATGCGATGGTCGCGATCACCGAAGCCGACCGGAAACCGTTCTACGGAAGCGGCCGTGTAGAAGATAAGTGCTACAAGAAAGACGTGTGCGAGAAAGGTTTCGAAGGCCAGGTACTCGAGTACGGGACCGCCGTGAAACATGGAGACTACGTATGCCAGTCCGAAAAGGCCGGCCTCACGTGCTGGAACACCAAGACCGGCCGCACAGTATTCATGAGTAAAGAAGACCTGCGAGTCTTCTAGATTTATGAGCACAGAAGACCTCCGCGTTTTCTAACAACGAAGGTCTTCTGCGCTAGCTAAGCCCAGCGGTCTAGCTTCGGGGCTCAGTTCTTAGCCGAGTCTCAGCGCTTAGTCGGCGAATTCGTCAGCGAGTTTATCCATCGCCGCGGCTTCACGGGTGTATTCGTACTGCCGCTGAATGTAGGACTCGAGCTCGTCGCGTTCGATGCGCCAAATGCCGCGGCCACCAACCTTAATGGCTGGTAGAGCGCCTGTTCGCACCAGCGAGCGGGCCTGCTGCATGCTGACGTTCAACTCATCAGCTACGTCCTCTAGACGTAGGAAACGAGGCTGTTTTTTCTCCATACGGTTCTCCCCCAAACGGTTCTCCACAAGCTCACAACTATCCCCGATGGACAGGTCATCGAACAGATGTGGATGCACCCCACCAGGTCTTTCTTATGGAATTAGATACAGAATATCACCGCCAGGCGCCAGCAAGAAAGAGCTAACAGCATAAAAGAGAGGCAAAGCGGGCACACAGCCAGGCGCGGCGCTTCAAGGTGAATGTGACCGCCACATTAAGGCATGATGTGTGTGATAGGTCACAGCTTTACTACGGCCACTCCACGGACCACATTTCGAACAGTCACGGTCTAAACAGGCACAGCCTAACCAGACACAACCCAAGCAGATACAACCCAACTATGAGTACGGAGTCCACATGCGCATCGGTGTCCCCACTGAAGTCCTCAACAACGAGTCCCGCGTAGCGATCACTCCTGCCGGGGTATCCGAACTCGCGGCTCAAGGCCACGAGGTCCTGGTCCAGTCCGGCGCTGGCATCAACGCAGGCCATAGCGATGACGACTATGCGGCCGTGGGCGCCACAATCGTTGACGGCGCCACCCCAGCGTGGGACGCCGAACTCATCCTCAAGGTCAAAGAGCCACAAGCGAACGAATACGACCTGCTGCGCAAAGACCAGATCCTCTTCACATATCTGCACCTTGCCGCATCGCGCGCCTGCACCGAAGCCCTACTCGAAGCCGGAACCACCGCGATCGCATACGAAACCGTGACCCAAGGCCGCACGTTGCCGTTGCTGTCGCCGATGTCGGAAGTTGCGGGGCGCCTCTCCGCGCAGATCGGTGCGACGCTGCTGCAGCAGCCAGCCGGCGGATCCGGAATCCTGATGGGCGGCGTGCCCGGAACCCGGCCCGCGAAGGTCGTGGTGATCGGCGCCGGCAACGCGGGCGAACAAGCAGCGCGCACCGCGCAAGGCATGGGTGCCGAGGTCACGATCGTGGACATTTCAGCCTCGAGGCTGCACGACATCGACAACCTCGCGCGCGGCCACATCAAAACGATGGCCTCAACCAAGCTCGCGATCGCTGAGCTTGTGAAGGACGCCGACCTCGTGATCGGTTCCGTGCTCATTCCGGGTGCGGCGGCCCCTAAACTCGTGACGCTCGACATGGTCGCGACGATGCGGCCCGGTTCGGTGCTTGTGGACATCGCGATCGACCAAGGCGGCTGCTTCGAAGGTTCCAAGCCAACCACCCACGACAACCCGACCTACCGCGTCCACGACGCCCTCTACTACTGCGTGACCAACATGCCGGGCGCCGTCCCGCAAACCTCAACCGCCGCGCTGACCAACGCGACGTTGCCGTACGTTCTGAAGCTCGCGAACAACGGATGGCGCGAGGCACTGGCAGCAGATGAAGGCTTCACTTCCGGCCTCAACACGCACGACGGGAAGGTCACCAACCGCGGTGTCGCTGAGGCACACGGAATGGACTTTGTTGCACCCGCCGATGTGCTTGCTAGCTAACGCTGATGTGCTTGCTGGCTAAAGCTGGGGTGCCGCGCCGGGTTATTTGAGCGCCGGTGCCGCGCCGAGCGCGATGCACACGATCACCACGAGGACGATCACCACAGTCGAAGCCGCACCGAGCACGAGCGGGCGGCCGCCGAGCTTGATGAGCGACTTCACGTGCACGCCGAGACCGAGCGCGAACATCGCCGAAGCCAACAGGAGGGTTTGCGCGATCTTCGCGACATCCAGCACCGGCTGCGGAACGATGTGTAGCGAAGCGATCAGGACCATCACGATAAAGCCGAGAACAAACAGCGGCATGATCGGAGGGAGCTTCGTGTCCGCGCCCGCGCCACCGTCTGAGCCGTTCCCTGCGGCACGGCGAGCGCCAAGCGACACGGTCGCGATCATCGGCGCCAGCATCAGGACCCTCGCCAGCTTGACCGTCACGGCCGTCGACAAGATGACCCCGCCGCGCGCGATACCGCCGGCCGCAACCACCTGAGCGACCTCGTGAACCGTACCGCCGATGAACATGCCGGCCGCACCGTCGTCATATCCCAGCAACCGAACCAGCAGCGGAGCAAGCGGAATCATGAGCGTTCCGCACACCACCACCATCGCGACCGCAGCCGCAACCAGCTCCTGCTTAGCGCGAGTCACACCCTGCATCCCGGCGACGGCCGCGGCGCCACAAATCGAGAAACCGGCGGCCATCAGCATCCGCAGATCCTTCTCTATGCCGAGCGCTTTGCCGAGCCACAGCGTCGCAACAAAGGTGATCGCGACCGCCGCGACAGCGACCACAACCACGCCCCAGCCCAAGCCGATGACCTGCGTGAGGGACAGCTGCAAGCCAAGGAGCACAACGCCGAGCCGCAAAACCCTCTTGGCGGCAACAGCGATGCCGGGGTCGAAGATAGCGGGCACTGGCGCAACATTACGCCACACCGCACCCAGCAGAATCGCGACGAGCATGACCGGGATCGAAGCATTCAACGCACCCAATCCGATACACACAGCCCCCACCGCGAACGCGAGCCCAAGCCCCCACCACACCGATGGTTTCGCGGCTGCATTGCCGTTTTGTTGGGCTTGGATCTGGGCCACGTGGCGCTCCTTCGAAGGTGGCGGGCTGGAAGTGTCGCGATCTTCAGGCTAGACCTTGCCTTGTTCTTTCTCCACAGGCATGGTTCATGATTCTGCAAAAGAACTAGACTCAAGCCCATACCTGGCCGAACGGCGGCGACAAGAGAAAGGTTCCGGTGTGACAGGTTCGACTTCCGTGCGAGCTAAGAACTCGGCTTCTGTATTGCTGGTCCGCCCGGCCGCCAAGTCCAATAGCGGCGTTGGGGCCGGTAGCGGCGTTGAGGTTTTCGTTCACGTCCGCGCGAACAGCATGGAGTTCGCGCCGGGCGCGGTGGTGTTCCCCGGCGGAGGCGTTGATCCGAGCGATGCGGAAGGAACCGCCTCGTGGAGCTTGCCTGATGCCCTTGCTGCGTCCCTAACCGACGACGCCGCGGAAGCTTCCGGTGTCACCGCGGCTGATCGTGGTGAACCGGTCACGCCGCAAACCCTCGTGGCTGCCGCAGTGCGGGAAACCTTCGAAGAATGCGGTGTTTTGCTCGCCGAGCCAGCGAACCCAGCCACCGGCACTGAGCTGCATCCCGACAGGGAAGCCCGGCGTCGCGAGCTAGAAGAACACCGCATCGGAATCAACCAGGCCATGACCGCGCTCGATGCGGCCCCCTACCTTGAGAACATCGTGTGCGTTGACCGCTGGATCACCCCAACGGGGCTACCTAAACGCTATGACACCCGGTTTTTCGCGGCAGTTCTGCCGGAAGGGCAGATCGCGGACGGCCACACGAGCGAATCGGTCGATAGTTTCTGGATCCGCCCCGAAGAAGCGTTGCGCCGCTATAAGGAAGGCACGCTGATGGTCATGGCCCCCACATGGGCACAGTTAGAGCGGCTAGCGCGAGCAGAAACCGTTGAGGACGCCCTCAAACCAGCCACCACCGGCGTGACGATGCCAAGCATCACGCGCCAACCCGGTGCTAAACCTCGCATCGAATTCTGGGGCGAAGACGCCTACCGGGACGCCGGAAAACCGATCTACAGCTAACCTGCCCTGCATCTATCCCAACCAATCCGACCTCCACCCGAACGAACAGCACAAAGCGAGCGAAACCTTGAGCACCGAAGCACCACGTACCGTCTACGTTTTCAACGGCCCCAACCTCAACCTTCTAGGTACCCGCGACCCGGAAACATACGGGACCACGACCCTCAGCGACGTCAAGGATCTGTGCGAGGCCGCTGCCACCGAGCACGGGCTGACTCTGGATTTCCGGCAAAGCAACCACGAGGGCGAGCTCATCGACTGGATCCACGAAGCCGGCGCCGCCGTCATGGACGGAAACGCGGTGGGCGTTGTGTTCAACGCCGGGGCATACACGCACACGTCACTCGCGCTCGCGGACGCGATCTCGGGCTCCTTCTGCCCCACGATCGAGGTGCACATCTCCAACGTTCACGCGCGTGAAGAGTTCCGCCACCACTCCTACCTTTCTCCTGTAGCAAAGGGGATCATCGTGGGACTCGGGGTTGCTGGCTACGAGCTCGGGATCCGCGCACTCGCACAGTAAGGGCCGGCTCACACAGTAGAACCCGGCCGGCGGGCGCAGTAAGGCCTCAGAAAACCTCCCCCTCCTAGAGATAGTTGACAATATGCAACTACCTTGGGTTATTGTTGACTTTCGTCAACAACATACGTCATGGGCTCCGTGACCCTTCCAGGAGGTTGAGTGGCCAAAAACCCAGCGCCGGAATCAAAATCTGCAGCTACCGATAGTTCTGCGCCTGCAACTGAGACAACGCCGATGTCTCACAGCGCCAAAATCCAGTCCCTGACTGCGCTGATCATCGCGATGTTCGTGGGCATGATCGCCAACACGGTCGTCTCAACCTCGATGCCGCGCATCGTTCACGACCTCGGCGGTACACAGGCACAGTATTCGTGGGTCATCGCCGCTTCAATGCTCGCGATGACGGTCACCGTCCCCATCTGGGGCAAGCTATCTGACCTGCTGGACCGCAAAATGTTGATGCAGGTTTCGCTCGCGATCTTCGTCTCAGCAACAGCGTTCGCCGGCTTTTCACAATCCATCGACATGCTCATCGGTGCCCGCGTATTCCAGGGCATCGGCATCGGCGGAACCATGACGTTGTCGCAGATCGTGATGGCGGACGTCATCTCGCCACGCGAACGCGGCAAGTACATGGGTGTTTTCGGCGCCGTCATGGCGTTCGCTACCGTTGGCGGCCCACTGCTGGGCGGGTGGATCACCGACACGTTCACGTGGCGTTACAACTTCTACATCGCGCTCCCGGTTGCGATCGTCGCGTTCGTCATGCTCCAGACGCGCCTGCACCTTCCGGAGCAAGAACGTCGCCGTTTCCGCCTCGATGTGTGGGGCCTGGTTCTGCTCTCTGGCGGCATCTCCTTGTTCCTCATCTGGGTCACGATGGGCGGCAGCGGCCCCAGCGCGATGTTCCCTTGGAAGTCCGTTGAAACGCTGTGGATGACCAGCGCATCGGCTATCTTGCTGATCGCATTCGTGTTCGTTGAGCTGCGCACCGATGAGCCGCTTTTGGACCTGCGACTGTTCAAGAACCGTACGTTCACGCTTTCAGTGGTCGGTTCGATCGCTGTTGGGCTCGCGATGTTCGGTTCGACCGTGTACTTGTCTCAGTTCATGATCATGGCGCGCGGCGCAAGCCCAACCATGGCGGGTGTCATGACCATCCCGATCATGGCGGGAAGCATGATCTCCGGCAACGTCGTCGGTTTGATCATCACCCGCACGGGCGCGTGGAAACCGTATGTGATCGCGTGCTCGGTCATGTTGGTGGCGGGTCTCGGGTTGATGTCTGTGGTTCGCGCGGACACGAATTACTGGTTCATGGCGGCGCTCATGTTCCTCATGGGCGCGGGCATGGGCGGCACGATGCAGAACTTTGTACTCTTGACCCAGAACGCTGTGCATCCGCGGGTCATGGGGGTCGCGTCGTCGGCTGTGGCTTTCTTCCGTTCGATGGGCGGAACCGTTGGTATCGCGTGGCTCGGCGGTGTGCTCGCTAACCTTGCGCCGTCGTTGATCGCTGATCGTCAGCAGGATCTGATGGGCGCTATCGCTAAGCTTCCTGCCGGTGAGCGGGCCTCGATTATGGAGATGCAAAGATCGGGCGAGCTTCCGGCGCCAAGCATGTTGCCTGATTCGGTTGCGACCATCATCGAGCACGCCTACGGCGAAGCGATTGCGCATCTGTTCCTGTATGCGGCCCCGATTGCCGCACTTGGCTTGCTGGCGGCGATCTTTATTCCGAACCTGAGCTTGTCGACGCACACCCGTCATGAAGAGCTAGCTCGCGCGGCTGGAGAATCCGCCGATAAAGTTACGGATCATAGCGGCAAAGCTGAAGAGCTTGACGGCCGAGTAGCACGGCAGGAGGTGCGCGGCGATGTCTGATGTGCATAGCGATGAGTTCGCAGAGCAGCTGCGTTCACTGACCCGCGAGTATCGGATTTTGTTGGCTGCGGCTCGCCGGAGTTTCCGCGAGCAGGCGGCGGCTTTGGATGCGTCACTTCAACCGTTCGATGGGGCTGTTGCCTCGGCGCTGTACCGCCAGTGCATGGAGACCGATAGTGAGACCCCTGATACCGGGATGACGGTCACTGAGATTTCCGAGGTTGTTGACGCGGATAAGTCGATGGTTTCGCGTGCGATCAAGCGGCTGGAATCGGCGGACCTGTTGGTTCGGACCACGGATCCGAAGGATGCCCGAAGCTTCCTGTTGTCCCTCAGCGATGTAGCCCGGGAGCGGCTCCAGGAATATGCTCTGAAGCGGCAAAAAGAGTCGGCGGCCATGTTTGAAGAGTGGACTCTTGAAGAAGTTTCGACGTTCGCAGCGCTCATGAAGAAACTCAACGACAGCCGCGTCCGTCCCTTGGGCAAAGAGCCTCAGTAAACGGGCTTCGGTGTTCCACACTGGTCTTTCACGAGAGCTTTATCCACATTATGAGGCCAGCCTATTCCGGCCCCTCACCGTACTGAGAAGCTGGAAGTCCAACGCATAACTTAGACCTCCAGGAGACCACTGTGGATCAGCCAGCAACCGGCAGCGAGAACCGACCCCGCACAGCATGGGCATTGCAAGACCCGCTTCTCACCGAGTACTACGACACCGAATGGGGCCGCCCCGTCACGAGCGAGCGCGGACTCTATGAGCGGATAGTCCTTGAGTCCTTCCAGTCAGGGCTTTCGTGGCTCACGGTTTTGAAGAAGCGCGATGCCCTCCGCGAGGTCTTCGCAGGCTTCGATCCAGAGGTAGTCGCCGGGTTCACGGAAGAGGACATCGACCGGTTGCTGGGCGACGCTCGGATCATCCGCAACCGTGCCAAGATCGAGGCCGCGATCACCAACGCTCAAGCCACGGTTGCTCTGCGTGATGCGGGAGGGTTGCCAGCGTTTGTGTGGCGGCACACACCCGAACAGAGTTGCGTACCTACAACCGAAGATGAGATCCCGTCTCAGAGCGTGGAGTCACGCGAACTCGCGAAGGATCTTCGTAAGCACGGGTTCCGTTTCGTCGGGCCAGTCACCGCATTCGCGCTCATGTGTGCAGTCGGGATGGTCGACGCCCACGTCACGTCGTCCCACCTACGTGGCGTGTGCGGTCTGCGCGACGCCGCCGGCCAGCTGACCGAAGATGGCAGGCGCTTTGTATACGAGCTAACCGCTACTTCTCGCTGATGAACCCCTCTTCGACCATCCAGTCATAAGCCACATCCGCCGGATCCTGGCCCTCAACGTCGACCTTGAGGTTCAACTCCTGGAAGGTCTCGTTGTTCATCTCACAAACCCTTCGGGCGGGCAACATGTTCAACCACACGCCCCACCCCGTCGATAACCAAAGCCAGCAGCGCAACCAAAACCGCTCCGACCACAAGAATCGTGGTCTGTGACACGTTCACGCCAGACGTGATGAGCAAGCCCAGACCCCCGCCGTCAACGAAGGTTGCAAGCGTTGCGGTACCGACCAGCAACACCAACGCAGTACGGATGCCGGCGAGCATCACCGGAATTCAAATGCGATCAATCATTTCGATGTGACTCACACGGCCCGATGCGGCGCCCCCTTAGAACGCAAACGCCGGCTGCCACACAAAGGTGGCAACCGGCGTGAAAACGGCTCGGATAACTCCGCCTAGGACACTCGATTACTGACGATAGAACTCGAACGCAGACGGCCCAGCGCCCGTCGCGACGCGCTGCGTCGGGTTCAAAACCCCATGCTCGGTGATCCGGTACACACTGATGTGTCCCGAAAGCTCGCCGCCCACCAAAACCAGCTCACGGCCCGGCGCAACAGCAGCCGCACGCGGACGCTCCTCCGTCCGCGTCCTAGCCCTACGGCGAGGCTGAGCCCCCGTATCAAACACAGTCAACGCGCTCGTCGTGCGCTCGGTGGCCAAAATATAGCTCGCGTTACGCGCATGCATCAGCGCACCCGCCCACATAGGGCGCTCCGGAACCTCAACGCCCTCTGCCAAGCCAGCGTCGCCGCTATCGCGGGCGACACCCGGGGCAAGCTGATCCTCCGGCTCATCAATGCGAACCCGCGCGAACTCAGCCAACTCGCCCGTCTCGGCGTCGCGATGGAACGTGGAAACCTCACCGCTCATCTCCGTCAACAACGCAACATACGTGCCATCCGGATGAACCATCACATGCCGCGGACCAGAACCCTCAGCAACATTCACTGCACCCGCGCGCACCAACGGCGGCTCACCAGAGGCGCCCCGGCGATACATCACCAAACGGTCATCGCCCAGGCTCGCCGCATACACATGCTGGCCATCAGGCGACGGCACCACGCAATTCATCGCACGGCCAGCCGCATCATCGATCCACGCCGGTTGCCCCTCCTGAGGCAAACCCTGGGAATCCAACATGACACGGAACACCGCATCCCCGAAATAGCTCGCCCCCAGCAAGCCATCCCGGCCCACCGAACCAGCGACCGCCGGATGCTCATCCCCCGACGTCGGATCAAACGCCAAATACGCAACCGAACGCGGCAAATGCGCAGTCCCACGCAACGCCAAACGGCCGCCAGCCACCACAGTGAAAACCCACAACAGCGGGTTCTCATGCTCGGAGCCGCCCTGCGCCGCATACAAAATCCCGCGACGATGATCCATCGTCACAACAGCGACATCATCAAGGCCCTCGATGACCGCGAAACGGTTCAGTCGGCCCTCAGCCTCATCCAAAACATAGGCCTCGATGCTGCCCTCGTCACGGCACGCAACATACGTATACGTCGTCGACATCAGGCGTTCCACAACCCATACGAATCCGCGAGCTGCGCAATCTTCTGCGCACGCTTCAAACGAGGCAAATACGAGCCGTCCGTCATCGGCGCGCCCTCAGCATGCTGATCCAACAACTCATGAGCCCACTTCAGCTCATCTTCGCTCGGTGAGAGCCCAGCGTTCACACGGTCAACCTGATCAACATTCAAAACCAGCTTGCCCGTCATACCCATCTTCGACGTCACCGCGCAATCCTCGATGACCTCCGCATCGTCAGCGGAAGGCACCGACGGACCATCAATCGGGCCAGGCAAGCGCCCCACACGCGAAGCCACCACAAGCTTGCCGCGCGCATAGGCCAACGCCAACGGATCCCCACCAGCACCCGTATCCTTACGGAAATCATTCACACCGAACGCCAACCGGAACGTACCCGGCGCAGACGCGATCGCCGTCGCATTCTCGATCCCCAAAGCCGACTCAATCAAAGCCAACACCGGAGTACCAGCCGCCAACCGCATCGCAGTTAACGCAACCTGCTCAGGCTTCTCAGTCTCCGCAAGCATCACCCCACGCAAACCCGGAGCACCCTGCAAAGCCTTCAAATCATCAGCCCAAAACTCAGAACGAATCGGGTTCACACGAACCCAACCGCTCATCCCCGCATGCAACGCCTCCACGACATTCTGGCGGGCCTCTTCCTTCTGATCCTCAGGAATCGGCGCCTCCATATCGAAAATCACCGAATCAGACTCAGACGCCAACGCCTTGCCGAAAATTTCAGGCTTCAACGCGTTGACGAGCAGCCAAGACCTCGAAAGCTTGGCCGGAAGAGCAGCAGCACGAATATTACGGATGGGCATACCTCAACCCTATAAGGACAAGACGGCCGCGTGAACACTTAGCTGTTGCTGGCCATGAGGTTGTTGACGTTTCTTGGGGGTAGCGGCACAGACGGGTAGATTGGGACGCATGTCGAGCCCTGAATCGGACACTCAGGGGCTTTCGGTCACGCCGTCAGCCCCTCACCTTCGCTGAGCCCTCAGCTCTCTGCTGCCCTGTGCTGTGTGCAGCACGACATTCGGGTGTCCTCTGGGCGCTGACCGTAGTGACGAGACGTTCTCTTGTTCGCACTCTCGCTTCGGAGCTACCTCGATGCCTTTCGCTCTCTATCTTCTTGCCCTGGTGGTCTTCGCCATGGGTACTTCCGAGTTCATGCTCGCCGGCCTCGTGCCCGACATTTCCACATACTTCGGCGTTCCCGTGGGGACAGCTGGTCTCCTGACATCGGCATTCGCCGCGGGCATGGTGATCGGCGCACCTGCGATGGCCGCCCTCACTCGTCGCCTCCCCGTGAAATCGACACTCTTGGGTTGCGTGACTGTATTCGCGGCGGCTCATGTCGTCGGGGCGCTGACGCCCGACTTCACTGTTCTGTTCATCACGCGCGTGATCGCCGCGATTGTCAACGCAGGCTTCTTGGCGGTCGCACTGGGCGCGGCGACGAAACTCGTGGCACCCAACGCCAAAGGTCGGGCCGTATCGATTCTGCTGGCGGGCACCACCGTCGCAACCGTCGCCGGCGTCCCCGCGGGTGCCGTACTTGGTACGGCCCTTGGCTGGCAGTCGACGTTCTGGGCGATCGCTCTCCTCTGCGTCCCCGCTGCGATCGGCATTGCCGCGGGCTTCACCACTCAAGCTGGCGACACGTCCGAGAAGGATTCGTCCTCGCTGCGGATGGAGTTGGCGCAGCTTGCCTCTCCGCGCCTCGTTCTGACGATGATGCTGGCTGCCCTGGTGAATGCCGGCACCTTCGCAACGCTGACCTTCCTTGCGCCGATCGTTACGGGAACCGCCGACCTGAGCCAGTGGTGGGTGTCGGTGGCGCTTGTGCTCTTCGGCGTCGGTTCCTTCATCGGCGTCACCGTTGCGGGACGGCTCGCTGACGCCCGACCTCGCGTCGTCATCATGGGCGGTGGAAGCGTCCTTGTACTCGGCTGGGTCGCCTTGGCGCTCTTCGCGACGAACCCCGTTGCCCTGCTCGGGCTCGTTTTCGCTCAGGGTGTGTTGGGGTTCGCTGTCGGCAGCACGCTGATTACGCGAGTGCTCTATGCGGCGGCGGGTGCACCCACCATGGCGGGTTCGTACGCGACCGCGGCACTCAACGTCGGCGCAGCAGTCGGTCCCATACTTGCCGCTGCCGCGCTCGGCGTGATACCCGGTGCGCTCGGGCCCGTTTGGGTGGCCGTCACCACGACCGCAGCGGCATTGCTGCTCACCATTCCCCTTCTCCGGCTGATCGCGCCCGCCGAGAGCGAAGTGGTCAAGTGACGCACGCTAACTCGCCCTTGACAGTCGAAGGCCGTCGCCGACTCATTGAGCGCTGCCGCTCTCGACCCCTCGCGCATGTCGCCGCAGAGATGGGCATCTCCCGCGCAACCGCATCGAAGTGGGTAACCCGGTACCGCAAGTTCGGTCAACTCGGCCTGCTTGACCGCTCATCTGCTCCAATCCGGCAGCCAAGCGCGACACCTGGCGAGACGCTAGCGCGAATCGAGGAACTACGGCGCGAGCACAAGTGGTCAGCATCCCGCATCACCTTCGAACTGCATGGAGATGGCGTTGCGATCAGTCGGCGCACCGTCACTCGGCACCTAGCCGAGCTCGGCCTGAACCGCCGTCGATTCATCGACCCAAACGGCGAGACGAACCGGCAAGTGCAGACGATCACGGCAAAGCATCCCGGGCACATGGTGCATCTCGACGTCAAGAAAGTCGGACGCATCCCCAACGGCGGTGGTTGGCGGGCTCATGGCAAAGGCAGCCCTGAGGCTCGTGCCGCCGCCCGAGCGAGAACCCGCGGGGCACGCGCCGGGTACGCCTACCTCCATTCCGCAATCGACGGGCACACCCGCCTGGCATACACTGAATCGCTCGAGAACGAACGGGCCACCACCGCCGTCTCGTTCCTGAACCGCGCCCGGGTGTGGTTCGCCGCTCACGGCATCACCCGGATCGAGCGAATCATCACCGACAATGGCGCTTGCTACCGCTCCGCGGCATTCGCCGCCGCTCTGAATGGCGCGGAGCACCGCCGTACGAAGCCCTACACGCCCAAGCACAACGGGAAAGTCGAACGCTACAACCGCATCCTCGCTGAAGAGTTCCTGTACGCAAGGACCTGGAACTCAGAAGACCAGCGCGAGAAAGCGCTGGAAACCTGGAACCTGCACTACAACTACCACCGGCCCCACGGTGTGCATGACGGGAAGCCGCCCGCATCCGCGACACCATTACGCGTCAACAACGTCCTGGCCTCATACATCTAACCGTAGTGAGCCGGTTACCGAGCGGACAGTGAACCCGCCGAGGACTTTCGCGTCGATCAAGTCCTCCAAGTCTCTCGGGTCGCGTACCGCACGATCCAGGTCGTAGGCGACCATCACCTGCGCCTCACCAGTGCCCAAGTGTTTGAGCATGGCGCGGAACTGGGGCCGGATCACTCGCCGCACCCGCTCACCCGACGGCAACGTGATCGTACGCTGCTTGAACGCTGACGTGTCGTTCTCACGAAACACCGCCGCTACTTCCCACCCGTGCGCAGCGGCGTAAGCGCGACAGTCGACCTCCTGCCGGTCAACGCCACGCTCGCTACCCTCGGGATCGTCGCTGATCCTGACGTACACCACTGCCCGCAAAGGCTCCGTGGTTTGTTCTTGCTTGTTGTGGCCCATGCTTCGGCCCCACCTTCCTACTCGTGTGAGAGGTAGGTGCGTTTAGGGAACCTCGGCTAGCCCAGGTCGACGTGCTCGACGACGTAGCTCGCGGGCAGCGTGATCGTGGTGCGACGCCGTGACCCTGCCCGCCGTACGGTGAGGGATCCGTCGTCGTTCGCATGGGCGACGTTCCAGCGGTCGCCGTTTTTCACCCAGCTTCGCCCGAGCGAGAGGCGCCGATTGTTCTCCCGTGTGATGATGAGATCTCCGCGAGACGCCTCATTGCCGTCGTGAAGCTTGATACCGTCCACGGCGACGTCGCCCTGGAGGATTCGGTCGGTGCGGGCGCGGGTGTTGAGCGCGGAGACCGTGTCGAGGGTTTCCGCGATCAGCACCGTACTCTTTCCCGCTGCGAGGTCTGTGCGCCAGGCTTGGTAGGCGGCTTCGAGGATCTCGTCATATCCGCCCGGCGTAACGCGCTCGTGCGCAATGTAGGTATCGATGACGTCGGTGTCGCCGATCCGCAACTGCAGGGACGCCTGCTTCTCCCAGTCGTTCTTGAAGCGGCGCACATCGACCAGTTCCGGGGCGTCGCCGCGATCACGCACGAGCATCCCGAACGCGCCGCCCGCGTCGACGGCGGCGAGTTGCGCCCAATCGCCCACGAGCAGCACTTTCGCGCCGACCTGCTGGGCGTGGCTGGTGATGGCGTCGAGCGCGAACGTGCCACCGAGCGAGGCTTCGTCGATGATGACGAGCTGCCCGCGCGTGAGGTTCCATTTCCCGAGGCGATGCTCATGCAGCCACTTCGCCGTGTTCTCCGTACCGATCTCCAGATCCCCGGCGAGGACGTCGGCGGCAGCGGCAGAGGGTGCGAGCCCGGTCACCGAGCCCTGCCCGTAGCGTCGCTCCCAGGCGCGGCGCAGGGCACGCATCGTCGTGGTCTTCCCGGTCCCTGCGGGGCCGACGAGGACGTCGAGGACGCGGCCGGAGACGCCGATCTTCGCGATCGCCTGCTCCTGATCCACCGACAGGGTGTGCCCGTCGCGGTTCTTCGTTCTGGCGGCGTCCTCAATCCATGCCAGCGGCACGGTCGGCGCCGATCGATCATTCGACGCGGCAAGGAGCCGGTCTTCTGCCGCGAGCACCTGCTCGGAGGAGAACACCGTTCCGCCTTTGGGTCGGAACACGCTCGACCCGTCCGCACGGCGAAACCGCGATGAACTCGTCGCGAGCTCGGGCGGGGTGAGACGCAGCGAGACCCGTTCAGCGGCATCGACGATCTGCTGGGTGATAGCGTCCCGGTCGTTCGCGGACGCGAAGCGAAGATCCATCGTCTGCCGTATCGCCTCCGCGTGAAGGTTCCACCGTTTCCACGTCGCCCGCCGGTCACCTACCTGCTGCACCACAACCTCGGCGACCTGCTCGAGATCTTCCAACGGGATATCGTCCGCCCGCAGCAACGGTTCCTGCTCACTACCGGCGAGCAGTGCCGACGCCCAGGTTGGCGCGTCCTCACCCAGCAACGTGGTCGCGCGTTCTCGCCACTGGGAGGTGAGGTCGCTGAGGGAGTGCTGCTGCTTCGGGGGCCGGGTCTCGAGCGTGGCCTGCTGCCGGAACTGCCACACCAGCTTCGGGGATGGCTGCCTGCCATGCTTCGAGACGTACTCGTCGACCAGCCGGTCTTTGACCTGCTCGATATCGCGTGTGCGGGAAGAGAACTCATCCATCAGCTCTTGCGGCACGCCGACGATCTCCCACGCAGTGGAGCGTCCGGCTCCGCGGTCGCGGGCTTCCCACCCGACGCCGAGGATCTGGGTGAGATGGTCGGAGAGGACGGCGTTGTAATGCTCCGATAGGCCCGTGACGGCGGCGTGGATAGCGCGGGAATCGAGCGTGCGCCACTTCCCGTCATCGACGGCTTGGACGCGGTTGGCGATCACGACGTGCGTGTGGAGTTGCGGATCCGCGGCGCGGGAATCGTAATGATCGTAGGCGGTCGCAATCACACCCCGCACGTCGACTTGCGCGACAGCTCCGCGCGGCCCTTTCGCGCCGACCCTGGTCATCGCGACGTCGCGCTCAAGCAGGGCGATCACGTCTCGGATCGCGGCGTGATGGGCTTGAGCGACGAGTGCCTGAGTTCCGCCATCGGCAACTGCCCAGAGGGTCGACACGGACTTCGGCACCGAGAACGTGAGGTCGAACCCCGCGACCGGCGCATTGGTCGGCTTCTGTGCCTCCTCCGCCTCGATCAGCGCTTGCTGCGCGGCACGCTCACCTGCGGTGAGGGACTTCGGGAGCTGATCGAGGCGGCGCTGCGTCCGCTCGCCCGCGGTCGCGAACTTCCGGTACGGGCGCCCCAGTTGCTCGCCACTGTTCGGATCCTGCCCGTGCCCCATGAGGCGCCGTAACTGCTCCTCGCTCACCGAGGCACCGACGGCGATCTCTCCGGCGAGTCCTGGGAGGCCGGCCCCGAGCCAGATGCCGGGAGGCGTTCCTGCTTCAAGGTAGTACCTTGTCAGCGCTGACGACGCATCGCGATCCCCGTCGCCAGCGACAACTGCGTTCAGCAGGTACCGGTACCCGTCCCCAGCGGTCATGACCCTGATCGAAATCGTCACACTGGGCAGGTGCGCCGCAGATCTTGGGATCTACCCTCGGAAGGCGGAGAGCGCGATGTTTGCGTCAATGCAGGGAGATAGCGAAGAGCGCGCTTCAACGGAGATGCTCGAATGGGTCCACGACGGATTGGAGTCCGTGGTCGCGGCAGACGTAGATGATTCGCACGCCGTACCCGTCGGCGCCGCTCGGCTCGGGGTCGCATTCTGCGCGGCAGACGTTACAGAACCGGTGCTCGTTGCTCCCCCAGACCGTGACCTCGATATCGTCGGGGATCTCCATTCCGTCGAACTCCATATGCGGAGGTTAGCTGTCGCGGATTGAGTCGGGTCAAGATGCGGCACCGATGCTAAACCGCCGTTACCTATGGTCATCGCGCCGGTCGCGCACTCGACGCTTAGTTCTTGAGGTACTCGAGGACGGCGATGACGCGCTTGTTCCCTGTGCGCTCGTTAAGGTCGAGCATGGTGAAGATGCTGCTGATGTGCCGTTCCGCGATCGCGACGCGACATACACACGGTCCCTGATTTGCTCGTTTGTGAGCCCCGTAGCCATGAGCGAATCGTCAGTATCGCGGAGGAGGTGCTGCGGGAGCGGGAAAGGATTGACCTTACTGACGCAGAGACCCAAAGTGCGAGCATCCCTCATCGCTTTGATGCCAGCCCTTCAACCATTGCAACTAACCCGAACTCGAAATCTAGGTCTTGATCGACAGGCTCACATCCGTTGTCGAGCGCTGTTTGTTCTTCTAGTACGAAACCGACCGTATAGCGGCTGATAGCCATGAGAGCTCGGACCGCAGAGCCCTCAGCGAATCCTTCGGACACGAGAAACTCGATCTGACTTTCGGGGGCATCCGAGCCCGCTGGCATCTGGTCACTCTTTTGACGGTGAAACTCTGCGTGCAGCCGTGCTCCATCCCGGACTGCCAGAAGCGCTGTCCGGAAGCTCCGCGCGTTGCGCAGGAGAAAGTCGTCCCAGCGCTCCCCTGACTCTGGGAGTGAGGCGTGGTGTTCGCGATCAAGCACATCAGCTGCGAGCGATCCGAGCAGGTGGGCCTTTGTCCGAAAGTGCCAGTAGAGCGCTGGCTGCTGCACCCGCAGATGCGCAGCCAGCGCCCGCGTGGTGAAACCGTCGATCCCCGTGTTATTGAGCACATGCCTCGCACCGCGCAAGACTGCTGCACGATCGAGTCGCGCTTGTTTCTGAGCCATGCTTGCACTTTATCATCGATAACTTTATCGTTGATAAGGTGTCATTTCTCACTTCCGCTCGTGGCTCGTTGGCCACGGTCCTCATCACGGCTAGCCTCGACGCCGCCGGCATGGGCCTGGTGATGCCGATTCTTCCCGCACTGCTACACGAGGCAGGGGTCACCGCTGATGCGGTTCCGCTGAACGTCGGAGTGCTGATCGCGCTCTACGCGGTAATGCAGTTCATCTTTGCCCCCGTACTGGGAACGCTGTCGGACCGATTCGGCCGCCGCCGGGTGCTGCTTGTTTCCCTAGCCGGTGCGACCGTCGACTATCTCGTGCTCGCCACGACGTCCGCTCTGTCGGTGTTCTATATCGCCCGCGCAGTGGCTGGGATAACCGGAGCGACCAATGCGGTCACCGCCACCGTGATCGCCGACATCACGCCACCCCACCAGCGCGCCAAGCGTTTCGGTTTACTCAGTGCCTGCTATGGCGGCGGAATGATCGCGGGGCCAGCCATGGGTGGACTGTTCGGTGCCATCTCGCCACATCTGCCGTTTTTGCTCGCTGCTCTTCTCTCAGCGAGCAATCTGGCACTCACCTTTATCCTGTTACGCGAGACCCGTCCTGATTCCCCTGCGCGCTCTGCGTCGCTCGCTCAGCATCGTGGTCGCCCCGGCCTCAGCGCGGTGCCTGGGATTACCTTCCTATTAGTCGCATTCGGCCTTGTTCAATTCATTGGGCAGGCTCCAGGTGCGACCTGGGTGCTGTTTACTGAACACCGCCTCGACTGGAGTCCCGTCGAAGTTGGAATCTCCCTGTCCGTCTTCGGGATCGTACAGGTTCTCGTGCAGGCCCTCCTTACTGGCCGCATCGTGGAGTGGATCGGTGAGGCAAAAACAGTCATCATCGGGTGTGTTACCGACGCCTTGGGTCTCGTAGGCCTGGCGATAGTCACTGACGGATTGTCCATGGCGCCTATCTTGGCGGCATTGGGGATCGGTGGCATCGGCCTCCCCGCTCTGCAAACCCTTCTCTCCCAGCGCGTCGATGAACAGCGGCAAGGGCGCCTCCAGGGTGTGCTCGCCAGCATCAACAGCGTCACATCGATCTTCGGACCGGTCGCTTTCACAACGATCTTCGCGTTCACCTACATCAACGCCGACGGCTTCCTCTGGCTCTGCGCCGCAGCACTCTACGTGCCCTGCGTGATTCTCATCGTGCGTGGTACAGCGGCGTCCCCGAAGTTCGGCTCATGGGCGAGCGGCGACTCGATGTGAGTTGTGAGCAGGAGCAACATGACGGCGACACGTCTTCGCCACGGCCGACGAGCGAGTCGGTGCCACCGGGCAACTCGGCATCATCTGCCAAGGATAGGTCAGCTGGGAGTCTAAAGACCCATTGAAGTGTGCGTGCCGATCGCGGAGAAGGCCAAGGGAGAGCCGGAGGCCCTCTCCGAGTAGCTTGCCGATGACATGAGCTGGACGCTCATCGAGAAATCCACACACAGCGGCCCCAGTGCAGCCCGAGAGGTGCGCCCGCCGTCCTCCCGAGCGGGTGGAAGTCATTTCGGTCATCGCCCACGGACGACGCGCTTCCTACGATGGATACCTCGAGTCTGTAGGAAGGCACGTCCGTTTCAGCCATGCGTTCCGCTTCGTCTAGCACCCGAAGACCGCGATGTTCGCAGAACTGCGAAGCTACTGTATCGAGACGTAGGTTGGCTAAGGCCTCTGTGGACAGCATGAGCGACTCTTGAGTCCGTAATCTAGGAACCGCAGAAACCACCCGATCGAAACGCAACTGCTTTTGAGCCGCGACCGTGCGCAGAAGGTGCTAGTAGCCATCCCTCGCGATCATCACGCGCATCGAAACCGTCACGACGCCACTGCCTTCGAGGTCAGGTGAGCGGGAACTGATTGCGAACGCGCTGTCCACTCTGGTTGAAAGATTGCGCCGCTGTAGACGACCGCCATCTGGATCCCGACGGTGACCGTGCTCTCGAGTGTTCCACTACCCAGCATTAGCGCGGTCAGGGTCGGCTTCAGGTGATGAGTCCGTGTCGGTAGGCGGTGATGGCGGCGTGGACACGGTTGTCGATGCCGAGGGTGTTGAAGAGCTGGGAGACGTACTGCTTGACGGTGCCTTCGGAGAGGTGCATGGCCCGGCCGATCTGGGCATTGGAGAGTCCGCGAGCGATGTGGGTGAGGAGCTCGATCTGGCGCTCGGTGAGCAGGGCAGTGAGTTCGTCTCGCGCGGTTCGGGTGCGGTGGCCCGCCTGTTGCTCGGTGGCGAGCCAGCGGGCGACTCGGGGGGAGAACGCGCCGCCGCCGTGCGCGAGGGCCCTGACGCCGGCAATAAGCTGCTGAGGCTCGTCGGATTTGAGGAGGAAACCGAGGGCGCCGGCGTTGATCGCATCGGCGATGAGATGGTCGTCGGAAAAGGTGGTGAGCATGGCGATCGGAAGCTCGGGCTGTCGGTGCCGGATCTCACGGAGAGCTCCGATGCCGTCGAGTCGTGGCATCTGGATATCCAGCAGTGCGACGTCGACGCGGTGTGTTGCCGCGGCGTCGACGGCCTCGTGGCCGTTGCTGGCGAGGGCGGTGATGTCAAGGTCAGTGGCGGAGGCGAGAATAGCGGCGACGCCGGTGCGGACGAGCTGGTCGTCATCCGCGATCAGGACACGGATCGGTGGGGTGTCGGTGCGATCCTCCGGGGTCATGGCGCAGGAACCGTTCCGATCCTGCTGACCTGGTCGGAGGCGAAGCAGACGACGTGGACGTCGACTCGTTCGAAGAAGCTGATTTCCGCCTCGTAATAGTGGCAGGTCTCGTCGGGGCGAGGCGGGAACTCATCGCGTGGAGGATCGAGCATCTCCAGGGCGGGGAGGGAACGCTCGACCGTCTCCTGGGTGTCTCCGACGGAGATGTCCGCAAACTGTGCCGTGGTCATCACCGATAGCGTGTTGGCGAGCACGAAGTAAGCGACCGCGATGAACACGAGTGCGCCGAGGATGGCTGAGGGAACGGCGATGGCAGCACGCGTGGCGCGGGATCGAAGGGTCGCGGCATCGTCCTCGGCGGCGACGATGTCGCCATCAGATGCTGCGCTGTCCGCAGATGGGCGTGCGTGCGCCGGAAGGGTGAGAGTCAGTGCGAACTGGGTCGGCATCTGATGGACGGTGAGGGCGCCGCCCAGCATCGCGGCGCGATGCCGCAGGCCATGCAGTCCGAATCCACCATCGAGCGGATGGGCTGAGGACGCCTCCTCGTCACGCGGATTGCAAACGATCGCAGTGACAGTATCGCCCTCGACCTCGACGCGCACGGTGACCGGTTGCCCAGGAGCGTGCTTGGACGCGTTGGTGAGTCCTTCCTGCACCACCCGCGCGACAGTGTTGAGCGCTTCATCGCTGAGTCGGTCAGTCAGATCTGCGGCGATGTGCGTTTCCACGTGCATCTCGGCCTGACGAGCACCGATCACTGCTTCGTCGATGCTCGGGGCGCTCCATCCGGCAGCCGGGTCTTCGGACTGGCGCAGCAGTCGAACGGCGAGGCCGAGCTGATCCGCCGCGTCCGCTGCGATCGTGCGGATACCGGAGACCTCTGCTCGGTCGGTATCCGGAAGCGTGGGCGTGAGGGAGAGCTGTCCGAGCCGGACGGCGATGAGCGTCAAGGAGTGGCCGAGGCCGTCGTGCATCTCCGCGGCAAGGTTCATCCGCTCTCGTTGCAGGATCTCACGGGTCTGGCTTGCTCGTCGTCTGGATTCGATCGCGGCAAGCTCCCAGCCCCGGCGGTGAAACTCTCGCCGCTGCGACACCGCGCGCCGCGTGGTCAGCGGTGCGGCGAGCACCAGGGCGGTCAGCAGACCATACACGAGGCCCTCGACGATCTCCTCAACTCGCAGTTCGGGGAGTCTGACGACGGTAGCGGCGAGTACGGAACCGGCAAGGACCACGCACACCCGCGCAGCCGGGGTTGCGAACATGAGCACGATCGCAGCAGTCGCAATAAGGCTCAGCACCAGCACGGGAGCATCGGGCAACCAACGCGTCGACATGCCGCCGCTGATCGCGACGACGCATCCAACGATGGTCTGCCGACGGCGGAGTGCCGCAGGATCATTGGAGCTACCACTCATACTCCCAATCTATGCGCGCGGCTCCAACCGGTGAACTCACGATCGTTAGGTCATGAATGGGCATTCGGCAATATCGGCACGTTGACCCATGAATCTACCGTCGTATGCATGGTCGATCTTCTCCGCATGTTCCTTGCACAGGCAGGCGAGCACGTCACGCTCGTGCTCGCCTGCATGCTCCTGTTCGCGGCCGTTGACGCAGCCCTCGGTATCGGTGCTGTCCTCCCAGGGGAAACGGGCATCGTCCTGGCCGCGGTTACGCTCTCTGACCGTGCCGAGCTGCTCGCCGCCGGCGTGTTCGTCGCTGCGCTGGGCGCATTTCTCGGAGACCATGTGGGGTTCGCGGTCGGACGCGGTCTTGGAGCCCGCCTCGGCGACACCAGACTGATCAAGCGCCTGGGTCGGGATCGCTGGGAGAAGGCACGATATTACGTTGCCGGCCGATTCTGGATCGTGATCCTCGCCCGTCTGCTTCCGGGTATCCGCACCCTCGTCGCTGCTGCAGCTGGCGCCTCAGCGGTGCCATACTCGCGGTTCGCAACCGCTTGTAGTGTTGCGGCGTTGCTTTGGGCGGGGCTTTGGGTCGTGGGTGGTGCGCTCATCGGCAACGCACTGCTCGATGTCGTTGAGCGCTACACTCTGCCCGCACTCATCGTCGTGGCCGCTGCACTCGTCCTTTGGCTCTTCGCACGCCACAAGCGGGGGGTGCGCGCATGAACCGCATGTCCTCGGCACACCCGCACCCCGACTGGGCGACTCTGCCCAATCTCATCACCTTGCTGCGGCTTGGGTTCGTGGTTCCGATTGTCATCCTCGTCCTCAACCATGCCCAGCCCGTCCTCACTGTCGTACTCCTGGCGGTCTTCGGCGCAAGCGACTGGATCGACGGCTATCTCGCTCGCGCCCTGAACCAGGTCAGTGCCACGGGAGCGGTACTCGATCCTGTCGCAGACCGCATCGGCGTTGCGATGATCGCACTCGCCCTCGCCGTAGCAGGGCATCTCTCCCTCGGAGTCGTTCTCACCATCGCAGCCGTCGACGCTGCACTCGCCGTCACCTACCTGGTGACTCGTCCTGCACGAGCGCCGAAGGTCTCCCGCGTCGGCAAGGTACGTACCGCGGTGCTCATGTCAGGCCTCGCGCTCATCGGACTCAGCCTGGTCCCCGCGCTCCTTCCAGTCGGAACCGCAGGCAGAATCCTTTGCGTCATAGGAGCGTTCCTCCACGCCGTCGCAGGGTTTGGCTATGTCCGTGCTCTCCTCCGTGACAGCCACACAGATCCGCCCGATATGTGAGCTCAGGTTGTTCAACTATCTTCTCCGGCGTCCACGCTGAGAGCCTGGGGGCTGGCCGTTGAGCCGGGTGAAGGCGCGGTTGAATGCGGCCTCGGACTGGTAGCCGAGTTCGGAGGCGAGGCGGGCTATGGTGATGTCTTCTTCGCGCAGCCGTGATGAGGCGATGCTCATGCGCCAGCGGGTGAGGTAGGCGATCGGTGCTTCACCGGTCAGTGCGGTGAAGCGGCTGCTGAATGACGATCTGGACATTGTGGCGACCTTGGCGAGACGACCGAGGTTCCAGTCGTCGCCGGGGTTTTGGTGGATCGCTTCGAGTGCGCGACCGATCCTGTCGTCTTCGAGTGCGCGCAACCAGCCTGTGGGGGCCGTCGCGTCGCTGATGAGCCAGGAGCGGATCGCCTGTACGACGAGAACATCGGCAAGTCTGGTCGCAATGGCCTCGCCGCCGATCTGCGGGTGGCCGAGCTCGCCGGCCATGAGGCGCAGCGTGTCTTTGATCGAGGACGCAGCCGAGAGCGTGTCGCCACCGATGAACATCACGGCGGGAAGCGTGCGCATCAACTCTCGTGCGGCGGGTTCGTCGAAAGACACGACACCACAGATCAGCTGCGCTGTTCGACCACCGCCTCCGTGCTGGAGGATCGAGTAGTTGGTGCTCAGGTACTCCTGGGGCAAAAGGTCGACTCTTGGGCCACGACGCGCATCGGCTTCGCTCAGCAGGTGGTGGCCGAGGCCGTGCGGCACGAGTGCGAGGTCTCCGGCGCGCAGCTCGATTGAGTTGGCCTCGGGCAGGCGCAGCCAGCAAGTCCCTGCCGTGACGACGTGGAAGCTCACTGAGTCGGCGATCGCGGGCATTTCCAATGCCCAAGGCTCCGAGAGTTCGGCGTGGCAGTAGAAGGTGCTGCGCATCCGCAGCGTGTGGAGCACGCGCGCCACCCGAGCCTGGTGTTCGAAGCGTGGGATGACCTCCATGTTGCAATCGTGTCACACCTCTGAGCAAATACGCTCACTGAATCGGACGAATGAGCAAGAAATCTGGATATATAAGCATGCTCCTGCCGCATGGAGCCGCATAGCGTCGAAGAACAATCAATCGATGCTCACAGGAGGAAACAACATGTACATCATCGCTGGGGTCACAGGAAGGGTCGGATCGGTCACTGCACGAAGGCTGCTGGATGCCGGTGCCGACGTGCGTGTTCTGGTGCGCCGCCAGATAGATGCGGAAGCGTGGACAGCGCAGGGTGCCGAGACCCGCGTCGTGGAGCTGAGCGACCAGACGGCGTTGAGCGACGCGCTTGAGGGAGCGACCGGGGTCTTCGCGCTGCTGCCGTTCGATCTGACCGCCGACGACCTCGATGCGCACGCCGATGCCCTGATCGCTTCGATCAGCGGCGCGGTCGTGAATCGACGGGTTCCGCACGTCGTCATGCTGTCCTCGGGCGGGGCGGATCTGGCCGAGGGTACCGGTCCGATCGTGGGGTTGCATCGGCTCGAGCGGGCGCTGCTCACCACTGGTGCCGTGGTGACGGCCCTGCGTTCGGGGCACTTCCAGGAGAAGGTCGTCGACGTGGTCGGCGTCGCTCGTGACAGTGGCGTCTACCCGGTGTTCGCAGCGTCAGCCGAGGCGCCGATTCCCATGATCGCCACTCGCGACATCGGTGTCGCCGCGGCCCAGATGCTGCTCTCCCCGCCAGCTCGCAGCGAGAGCGTCGATATCGTCGGCCCTGCCTACTCGGAACGCGATGTCGCCAGGGTGCTCGGTACCGCCCTCGGGCGCGAGCTGCACGTTGCGACGATGCCCGAGGACACCTGGATCGAGGTACTGGTCAATGCGGGATTCCGTCCGCATATTGCCGAGAGTCTCGCCGAACTGTACCGGGCTGACGAGCAAGGGTTGCTTGCCCCGCGCGGAGACCGCATTATCCGTGGGGAGTCGAGCCTCGAGGTCACGATCGATCGTCTGCTCACCTCCGGCTTGGGGTGACGATTGTGTTCGACTGTATTTTCACGTCCGTGCTTGTCGCCGGTGTCGTCACCAACGGACTGCTGGCCGGGGTGTTCTTCGCGTTCTCCTGTGCGATCAACCCCGGCTTCCGACACATCGACGATCGCAGCTACGTCGGAGCCTTTCGCGCCATCAACGGGGTAATCCTGAACGGCTGGTTCCTCAGCGTTTTCCTCGTCGCACCACTCACTGCCGTCGCAGGCGCGATCCTGGCCGTCGGCCGAGAGGACGTCTCGGCTTTCGGATGGCTCGTCGTGGGCGCTGCCTGCTCGGTGCTCTCCTTCGGCATCACTGCCGCCGGGAACGTGCCGCTGAACCGCGCGCTCGACCGGGCACCCGCAGACACGGCACAGCGGCTCCGCGACACGCGCAAGGGTTTCGAGGCTCCCTGGAACAGATGGAACCACACCCGAACCGTCTTGAGCACTGGCGCACTCGTAACGCTGGTGATCGCCGCATCCGGTCAGAGTTGAAGGGAGCCTTCGCAACGCAGGCATATCGGGTTCAGATGAGTTCCATCACCGGCCCCTCGTGGACGGCGCGGTAGATCGTGTTGCGGATCGAGTTGGCCTGATCTGCGGTGAGTGTGCGGTCGATCGGGCGAAGCACGATCCGCAGCAGCACATTGACCTGCCCCGGCCGCGTCCCCAACCGCGCTCGTGCGGTCTCGGGTAGGTTCTCATGCTCGGTACGGCTGAGCACTGCGACGGTCTCGATCAGGTCAGTGTCGTCACCGAGCGCCGTGCGTATGCGATCGCCAAGGGTCTCCTCGTCCTCTTCGTCCGTGACGACTACGGAGATATCACGTCGGGCCGGTGGCAGCGAGGATACATGTTGCCACGGTTCCAGGGTCAGCATCTGCTCGGCTATCCTCGGGTCGGCGGCTCGCAGATAGCGGATGTCCGGGATCGCCTTGCGCAGCATGAGCGCCCGTTCGAGCCCCATCCCGAGCGCCAGTCCCGACCACTGCTCGGGGTCGAGCCCTGAGCCGCGCAGCACCTCTGGGTGAATGCGTCCGCACTCGGCGAGTTCGAGCCATTCACCGTCATGTCGAACATCAATCTGACGCCCGCCCACGGTGTAGGGGTGGTCGGCTTCGGTGATCCTCCACTCGGCTCCTGGGAGAACGGCATCGACCAGTTCTTCGATCATGTCGAGCATGTCCTCGTCTCTGGTGTCTGGTGTGCTGCGGATGCGCCAGAGGTCGACCTGGTGAGGTTCTCCTACGTGGCTGCGGTCGACGGCGTCGCGTCGATACACGAGCCCCGGCGCGACGATCAGCTCATCGACATCTCCGCAGCCGGCGTAGGCTTCCAGCGCGGTGGGGAGCTCCGCACTCATGTGGCTGCGCAACATGGCCGTCGGGCTGATGTATCGGGTGTAGCGGCGGGCGCGGGTAACGTCGCCTCGGGCGTAACCGAGGCGGTCGTAGTTCGCGGTGATTGAGACGATGGGAGAGCTGCGCACGTACCGGATCGTGCTGCCCCAGGTGTATTCGAGGCTTGCGACGACGGCACTCAGAAGAGCTTGGATGGCATGCTCGCCCTGGGCGGGATCGGTGAGATCCCGGAGGTCGAGGGCGCGGCAGAGTTGTTCAGGGGTCAAGTAATCGGCATAAGCCATGAGAGTCTCCAACAGGATCGTGGGCTGATGAACGAGGAGAACACCCCCGGCCGCGCCTGCGGAGACCCAGTGAGCTATAGGCGCACGTCGAGAACCCCGCGGCCGTTACCCGGCCGGGGGCTGGAAAATCGCTGCTGCCAACTCATGGGAGGAATTCTAGCAGGAATCGGCACCGCCGTTCGGGATGTGTCCGCTCTTCATTCACGTCGATGTGCACCATGTGAAGCCGACCACTTGTGGTGACGTCGCATGGTTTCGATAATCATCACGAGTTCGTTCCGCGTTGCCGTTGGCTGGCGGATAGGTGCAGACGCACGGTCGTGCAAGCCGAGTTCACCGAATCAACGGTAGCGTCCAACCCGTTTGGATGCGGTGGCTCGAGAGATGCCCATCTCGGCGGCGACATGCGCGAGAGGTCAAGTCCGACAACGCGCGATGAGCCGGGGACAACCTTCGACCGTCAAGGGTGAGTCTGGGTGCGTCACTTGACCGCTTCGCTCTCGACAGGTGCAATCAGTCGAAGAAGCGGAACTGCGAGCAGCAATGCCGTTGCGGTCGCGAAGACGGCCACCCAAACCGGCCCGAGCGCGCCCGGCGTAACGCTGAGTGCGGCAGCGGCAAGTACGGGACCGACGGCTGCGCCCACGTTGAGCGCCGCTGTCGCGTATGACCCGGCCATGGTGGGCGCACCCGCCGCCGCATAGAGCACTCGCGTGATCAGCGTGCTCCCGACAGCGAAGCCCAACACTCCCTGAGCGAAAACGAGACCGAGCAGGGCAACGGGGTTCGTCGCGAATATCGCCAAAGCGAGCCACCCGAGCACAAGAACACTTCCACCGCCCACGATGACGACGCGAGGTCGGGCATCCGAGAGCCGTCCCGCAACGGTGACACCGATGAAGGAACCGACGCCGAAGAGCACAAGCGCCACCGACACCCACCACTGGCTCAGACTGGCGGTCTCCGTAACGATCGGCGCGAGGAAGGTCAGTGTGGCAAAGGTCCCGGCATTCACCAGGGCAGCGAGCAGCATCGTCAAGACGAGGCGCGGGGAGGCAAGCTGCGCCAGCTCCACCCGCAGCGACGTCGAGGACGGATCCTCCCTTGATGAGCTGTCAGTTCGAGTGGTGAAGCCCGCGGCGATGCCGATCGCAGCGGGGACGCAGAGAAAAGCGATCGCCCAGAACGTCGACTGCCAACCGAGTGCCGTACCAAGCAGAGCGCCCGCGGGGACACCGGCGACGGTGGCGACGGTGGTACCCGCCAGCAGAACCGCCACGGCCCGACCTTTGGCGTCCGGTGCCACGAGTTGCGTCGCCGCTCCCAGCGCGACCGCCAAAAAGCCCGCATTGACGATCGCGGCGATCACGCGCGTGACGAACAGAACAGTGAAGTCCGGCGTGAGTGCGCCTACGACATGGGACAGCGCGAACACGATCACGCAACCCAGGAGTGTCCCGTTCACGGGGAGGCGACGAGTGAGCGCGGCCATCGCAGGTGCGCCGATCATCATCCCTGCGGCGAATGCCGAGGTCAGAAGGCCAGCAGTCCCCAAGGAAACGCCGAAGTGAGTGGAGATGTCGGGCACGAGGCCAGCGAGCATGAACTCGGAAGTACCCATGGCGAAGACCACCAGGGCAAGAAGATAGAGAGAGAAAGGCATCGAGATAGCTCCGAAGCGAGAGTACGAACAAGAGAACGTCTCGTCACCACGGTCAGCGCCCGAAGAAACACCCGAATGTCGTGCTGCGTGCAGTACTGGGCGGCAGAGCTAGGGGCTCAGCTGAGGTGAGGGGCTGACGGCGTGACCGAAAGCCCCTGAGTGTCCGATTCAGGGCTCGACATACGGCTCAGCTTACCCGTCTGCGCCGCAGTTCCCAAGAAGCATCAACAACATCCTGGCCAGCAACAACTGTTGCTGGCCATAACGTTGTGGTCACGTAGGAAGGTCGCGGCAGGAGGCTCCGCCTCTGCGCGCGTCATCTCGGATTGGCTACAGGTACCTGCAGACCTCGTCGGCGTTGCAGGTCTCGGGTTCGGGTTCTGCGGCTGCGTCGCGGAGGGCGGCAACGTTGTCGCGGAGGGAGACGAGATCCGAGATCTGGCGCTCAATGTCCTTCAGACGAACGTCTAGGAGGTCCCGGACGTGGCCGCAGGGAATCTCGCCTCCATCGCGGATGTCGAGGATCTGTTTGATCTGCGCGAGGGTAAGTCCGGCAGCCTGGCCGCGGTGGATGAAGTCGATCCGAGTCGCTGCTTCCGGATCGTAGTCGCGGTATCCCGACGCGGTGCGCTCGGCCGCGGGAAGCAGGCCCTGCTCCTCGTAGAACCGCAGGGTCTTGGCGGTGGTGCCGGCCGCCTCGGCGAGTTCGCCGATCCTCATCTGGGTCTCCGATGTGTCACAGGTCGCACTTGACCTTCCCCCGTACTGGAAGGTCCATTGTGGCTGCATCAAGAGCAATTCTCAAGACTCAGGGGAGGAATCGGGATGCAGTCCAGGTACGACCTTGCGATCATCGGATCGGGTGGCGCCGCGTTCGCCGCCGCCATCCGCGCGACCACGCTCGGCAAGTCGGTGGTGATGATCGAGCGCGGCACTTTCGGCGGCACGTGCGTGAACACCGGCTGCGTGCCGTCGAAGGCGCTCATCGCCGCCGCTGAAGCCCGCCAGACCGCTGCCGAGGCGGGCAACCGTTTCCCGGGGATCGCCACCACAGCGGACGACGTGGACATGCCCGCGCTGATCAGCAGCAAGCAGGACCTCGTCGAGGAACTTCGGGGTGAGAAGTACGTCGACGTCGCCGACGCCTACGGCTGGCAGATCCGCCACGGCGACGCTGCGTTCGCCGGCACGCCAGAAGCGCCCGTTCTTGAGGTCACCGCGACTGACGGTGCGGTCGAGACGATCGACGCTGATCACTACCTGGTCGCCACCGGCGCCAGCGCATGGGCCCCACCGATCGACGGTCTTGAGGAGGCCGGCTACCTGACCTCGACCACGGCGATGGAGTTGACCAAGGTTCCCGACTCGCTGCTGGTGCTCGGCGGCGGCTACGTCGCCTTGGAGCAGGCCCAACTGTTCGCCCGGCTCGGGTCGAAGGTCACCCTGCTGGTTCGTT
Organism: Pseudoglutamicibacter albus; assembly: GCF_031458175.1. Taxonomy (NCBI): domain Bacteria; kingdom Bacillati; phylum Actinomycetota; class Actinomycetes; order Micrococcales; family Micrococcaceae; genus Pseudoglutamicibacter; species Pseudoglutamicibacter albus. Next base: position 1,889,980 of record NZ_JAVDXX010000001.1, read on the forward strand.
CCCGGCTGGCGTCGAAGGAGGAGCCGGAGGTATCCAAGGCGCTGCAGGAGGTCTTCGCCGACGAGGGCATCCGCGTGGTCCGCCGTGCGGTCCCGACCCACGTTGCCCGTGACGACGTCAGGGGCCAGGTTGTTGTCACCGCTGACATCTCCGGCGGCGAGCAGGAATTCCACGCCGAACAGGTCCTCGTCGCCCTCGGCCGCCGACCGGTCACCGATGGGCTGAACCTCGATGCGGTGGAGGTGAAGACCGGCGACACGGGCGAGATCGTGGTCACCGACCAACTGCAGTCCTCCAACCCCCGGATCTGGGCAGCCGGCGACGTGACCGGGCACCCCGAGTTCGTCTACGTCGCCGCCCACCACGGCAACATGGTCGCTGAGAACACGTTCGCTGGCGCTGAGCGGTCGGTGGACCACAGCCGGCTGCCGCGGGTGACCTTCACCAGTCCGGCGATCGGCGCGGTCGGGATGACCGAGGCCCAGGTGCTCGCTGCCGGGATCCGCTGCGACTGCCGCGTCCTGCCGCTGGACTACGTGCCCCGGGCGCTGGTCAACCGCGACACCCGCGGCTTCATCAAGATCGTCGCCAACGCTGAGACCGGCGAGATCCTCGGCCTCACCGCCGTCGCCAAAGACGCCGGCGAGCTCGCCGCCGCCGGTGTCCACATCCTCGGCAAGACCGTCACCGAGGTCGCCGACGCATGGGCGCCCTACCTGACCATGACCGAAGGCATCCGGATCGCCGCCAAGGCCTTCACCACCGACATCTCCAAGCTGTCCTGCTGCGCGTGACCCGCAGCCGACAGCCTCCACCCGACTCATGAAGAAGGTACCGCCATGTCGGAGCTCACGACGCAACTGCCCGAACGACTCAACAACACCGAAGAGACCGGCCTTGACGCCGTCCTATTGATCCCGCTGCTGCGGCTGATCGTCGAGGGCGGCCCGGTCACCGTCGAGCAGTTCGCCGCGGCCGCCGGCCGTCCGGTCGACGCCGTACGCACGGGTCTGGCCGCGGTGCCGGACACCGAGTACGACGACCAGGGCCGCATCATCGGCCAGGGCCTCACCCTGCGCCCCACCCCTCACCGGTTCACCGTGGCCGGTGAGGAGCTCTACACCTGGTGCGCCTGGACACCCTGATCTTTCCGACCCTGCTCGAGCGCGCGGCGAGCGTGGAGTCGGTCTCCCCGACCAGCGGCGAGCCGATCCGGGTCACCATCGACCCCGTCGCCGGCGTCACCAGCGTCGAACCCGCCACCGCGGTGGTGTCGCTGGTCAACCCCGACCAGATCACCTCGATCCGGTCCTCCTTCTGCAACCAGGTCCACTACTTCACCTCCGATGAGGACGCCGCGGGCTGGCTGGCCGAGCACCCCCGCGCCGAGGTCGTGCCCGTGGCCGTTGCCTATCGGATCGGTACCGACCTCACGACCGGCTTCCTCAACCAGTTCCAGGCCAACGCGGCAGTGGCCGACGACGGCCACTGCCGCTGCTGACCAAGAACACCGAAGGGAACTCCACTCCGATGAAGTCCAACCACGACGACCAACCGGGAGGCAGCGGCCTGCTCCTCGGAGCCGGGGCCGCGCTGCTCATGGTCGCCTGCTGCGCCCTACTTCCCTTGCTCCTCGCCGGTGGTCTGCTGGCCAGTGTCGGCGGGTTCCTCGGCAACCCCTGGGTGATCGGCACCGGCATCGCCGTCCTGGTGCTCGCGGTCCTCGCGACCACGCGGCGCCGCAGCGGCGGCAACAACGCCAGGCATGGCTGTTGCCCGCCTGTGAACTCCACCCACCCCAGCGACACGAAGGACGACCAGAACCGATGACGCTTACCCGCACCCGCCGCGCGACCCTCTCGGTCGCCGGCCTCCTGCTTGCAGGCTCCCTGGCTCTGACCGCCTGCGGAAACACCGACGCCACACCAGCCGCAGATGCGGGCACGCCAGCGGCGGTTACTAGCATCGACGGCCAGATGGTCAGCCTGCCCGCCAGCGGGAAGCCGACCGCGGTGTTCTTCTTCTCCGTCGGCTGCGGCGAATGCGTTGAAGGCGTCCGCTCCCTCGGCGAGGCCGCCACCGCTGCCGAGAAGTCGGGTGCTGGGGCGAGCTTCCTCGCCGTCGACATGGACCCCGGCGAGTCCAAGGAGACCATCGAGGGATTCATGGAGTACGTCGACGCCGAACACGTCCCGGCCGCCATAGACGAGGGTGCCGCCTTGTCCCAGCGATTCGACGTTGCCGCCCTGTCCACCCTCATCGTCATCGACGGCGACGGCAAGGTGACCTTCCGTGCCACCGAGCCCGACGCGAAGACGATCACCGCCGAACTCGTCAAGGCCGGAGCCTGATCCATGGGCGGATTGCTCAGCCTCGCCTTCGCCGCCGGCATGGTGGCGCCGGTCAACCCATGCGGGTTCGCGCTGCTGCCGGCCTGGATCAGCCAGACCCTCGGCGACGCTGACGCCTCGCCCGTCCCGGTGCGGCTGCTGAGGGCCCTGCGGTCCGGAATCGCACTGGCGATCGGGTTCGCCGGCACCCTCGCAGCTGCGGGCCTGCTGGTGAGCGCCGGGGCTCGGGGCCTGATCCAGGCAGCGCCCAAACTCGGTCTCGCCGTAGGCGTCCTACTGGTGCTCCTCGGCCTGTGGATGCTGGCCGGCCGTTCGATCTCCGTGCGGTTGCCCCGGATCACCGGCCGAGCAACCGAAGGCCTCCGCCAACCGCCCGGATGCTGGTCTTCGGGATCGGCTACGCCCTCGCCTCCCTGTCGTGCACCTTCGGAGTGATCCTTGCTGTCATCGCCCAGGCACAGGCCACCGCCAGCTACGCGGGGCTGCTGCTGGTCTTCGGTGTCTACGCCGCCGGCTCAGCCAGCATCCTGCTGCTGCTCGCACTCGCGACCACCGCCGCGGGTACCGGCCTAACCCGCCACGTCGCACGCCTCGGGAGTTATGGCCCCCGGATCACCGGCGCCGTCTTGCTGCTCACCGGCGTCTACCTCGCGTGGTACTGGTGGCCCGCCGCCACCGCCGACAACAACCTCGTCGCGACCGGCCGTGCCGGCGGTGTCGCCAGGCTCTCAACGACCCTGTCCGGCTGGGTTCAGGCTCACACGGCGCCGATCGCGGCGCTCGCGGTCATCTCCCTCCTCGTAGTACTCGCCCTTGGCGCCGCCCATAGGCGGCGTCGAGCCAGTTCCGAATCGCCGGAGGCCTGCTGCGACACCACGAACGTCGGGCTCGGCGTGTCAGGCGGCGACCACGAGGGTCAGTAGCCGACGGCTGAATGGGGGGCTTGGTCCGGGACTCAGCGACTCGACTGGAACATTCTTCGAAGGACGTGCATGACTCACCGCAACTCGCCACTGTCAGTCGAGGGACGTCGGCGGCTGGTCGAGCGTTGCAAGACCCGGCCGATCGCTCACGTGGCAGCTGAGATGGGAATCTCCCGCGCTACCGCGTCAAAGTGGGTCCATCGCCATCGTGAGTTCGGTGAGGTCGGTCTGCTCGACCGCTCATCGACGCCTAAGCAATCCCCGACAGCCACCCCCAACGTCGTTGTTCGCGAAGTCGAACGCATGCGGCGCGAGCACAAGTGGTCAGCGGCTCGGATCACGTTCGAGCTCGAACAGGTCGGCATTCAGATCAGTCGGCGCACGGTGAGTCGCATCCTCACCGACCTGCAGCTCAACCGGCGCCGCTTCATCGACCCGACCGGGGAAAGTAACCGCGAAGCGAGGAAGATTGTCGCTCGGTGCCCCGGCCACATGGTTCACCTGGACGTCAAGAAGGTCGTCCGAATCCCCGATGGCGGCGGATGGCGGGCTCATGGCAAGGACAGCCCGGAAGCTCGCGCCGTCGCGCGGACGAAAACCCGCGGCACGCGAGCCGGCTACGTCTACCTCCACTCAGCGATTGACGGCTACTCACGCCTCGCGTACACCGAGGCTTTGCCGAACGAGCAGGCCGCGACGGCCGTTGCGTTCCTCGCGCGAGCGCGGGCATGGTTCGCGGCTCATGGCATCACGCACATCGAACGGATCGTGACCGACAACGGATCCTGTTACCGCGCCTCAGCGTTCGCCGATGCACTGGCCGGGTCGCGGCACCAACGGATCACGCCCTACACGCCCCGCCACAACGGAAAGATCGAGCGGTACAACCGGATCCTTGCCGAAGAGTTCCTCTATGCACGGACATGGACCTCAGAAGACGAACGCGCCAACGCCCTCGAGCGCTGGAACCTGCACTACAACTACCACCGCCCGCACGGTGCCGCGGACGGTCAGCCGCCGGCCACGCTCGTGCCAATTCGCGTCAACAACGTCCTGGCCTCATACACTTAGCCGTAAGGATGAAGAAACAACAAGCAGATGCGGACTAGTCGAGAAGCAGCGCCGGCTCCTCGAGGATCGCCGCGATATCCGCCAAGAACACCGCGCACTTATCGCCGTCAACAATTCGGTGATCAAACGAGCCACCTACCGTGGTGACATACCGTGGAACCACCGCGCCATCGACCACCCACGGGCGCTCGCGCACCGTACCGAACGCAACAATCCCCGCCTCTGGAGGGTTGATGATCGGCGTACCCGTATCGATGCCGAGCGTTCCGACGTTCGTGATCGAGATCGTGCCGTCGCGCATATCCTCCGGCTGGGTCTTGCCGTCGCGGGCGTTGAGCGCAAGATCATTCAACGCGATCGCGAGCTCCTTGAGGCTCAGCTCATCAGCGTTCTTGATGTTCGGGACGATCAAGCCGCGGTCCGTCGACGCCGCGATACCAAGGTTGATGTAGCCCTTCTGGTGGATCTCCGCGCCGTTCTGCGTCTCAACCCACGTCGAGTTGATCTCCGGATTACGCTGCGCCGCCCACATCACGGCCTTCGCGACCACCAAAAGCGGGGTGACCTTGACACCCTCGAAGTCACGCGAAGCCTTCAAGCGGCGCACAAACTCCATGGTGCGGGTCGCGTCCACATCCACGAATAGCGACACATGCGGTGCCGAAAATGCAGAACGGACCATGGCAGCTGCGGTCGCCTTGCGCACGCCGCGCACCGGAACCACCGTGACCTCGCCCGCAGGCGGCTCCGCCGAAACACCGTTCTGGGCGCCCGCACCGAACGATGCGGCAACAGCACCCCGCGGAACCTCACTCGACGCCGCAGGGGCCGAGCTACGGTAGGTTCCCAAACGCTTATCCGCGAACGACGCCAAGTCCTCCCGCGTCACCTCACCACGAGGGCCAGTCGCCGGGACATCACGCAGATCCACACCCAAATCACGCGCCAACTTACGCACCGGAGGCTTCGCGAGCGACGGAACATCCGCCGACCCTGGGAGTGAACGTTGAGCACGCGCCGCCGGACCATCAAACTCCACGCCACGCTCAGCAGAACGCTGCGGGGCACGCCGGCGACGAGCACGCAACGACGCCTTATCCGCAACCGGACCAGAGCCCACCAGCGGGCCAGCTTCCTCGGCCGCACCGGCTTCGTCACCGCCAGCGGAAGCCGCGGACGCAGCGGAACCGCCACCCGCATCGTCGGCGGTCTCCTCACCCGGGCGAGCGATATCGATCAGCGGCTGACCCACCTCAACCACCTCACCGACCCCGGCGTGCAGGCGAGTCACCGTCCCCTCAAACGGGCACGGCAACTCAACCAGAGACTTCGCGGTCTCAATCTCAACGAAAGGCTGATTCAGCGCGACCTCATCGCCCACCGCAACCTTCCACTCAACGATGTCGGCCTCAGTGAGACCCTCGCCCACATCAGGCAAATTGAACGTCGTCATCTCAAAATCCTTCCAAAGTGCCTAGTGTTCGAACGTGCGGTCCAACGCATCAACGATCCGGTCAATGTTCGGCAGATAATCTGCCTCAACCCGCGACGGCGGATACGGCATGTGATAGCCGCCCACCCGCTCAATCGGGGCCTCCAACGCGTAGAAGCAACGGTGCCCGATGCGCGCCGCGATTTCCGCTCCGAGGCCCTGGAACGTTGGGGCCTCGTGTGCGATGACGAGGCGGCCGGTCTTAGCCACGGAGGCTTCGATCGCGTCGAAATCGATGGGGTTCAGGGAGCGCAGGTCGATCACTTCGACGTCGAGGTCTTCCGTCTCCAGCGCTGCTGCCGCGGCGAGCGCGGTAGGCACCACTGGGCCCCACGCGAGCAGCGTCGCATCCGTGCCTTCGCGGACGACCATCGCCTGATCCGGCGTGGCCTCGCGGTTCTCGGTGTCGACCTCGCCGCGTAGCCAGTAGCGGCGCTTCGGTTCAAAGAAAATCACCGGATCATCCAGCTCAAACGCTTCCTGGATCATCCAGTACGCATCGTGTGGCGAGGACGGCGTCATGATGCGGATACCGGCGGTGTGCGCGAACAGCGCTTCCGGCGATTCAGAGTGGTGCTCCACCGAACCGATCCCGCCACCGTATGGAACGCGGATCACGACGGGGAGGTTGACCCTGCCGCGCGTACGGGCGAACATCTTGGCCAGCTGGGTCGTGATCTGGTTGAAGGCCGGGAAAATGAAGCCGTCGAACTGGATCTCCGCGAGCGGGCGGTAGCCGCGCATCGCCATGCCGATGCTCGTGCCGATGATGCCGGATTCCGCGAGCGGGGAATCCACGACCCGGTCTTCACCGAAGTCTTTCTGGAGGCCGTCCGTCACGCGGTACACGCCGCCGAGCTTGCCGATGTCCTCACCGATCAAGAGCGAGCGCGGGTTGGTTTCGAGGATGCGGCGCAGGCCAGCGTTGATCGCGCCAGCAATAGTCATGCGTTGCGTGCTCACGTTCACGCCCCCTTCCCGGCGTCGGCGGCGTCGGCCTGGTTAGTTTCATCGTCTTCAAGCGATTCCATGAAGGCCCGATGCTCGGCTCGCTCTTGCTCGACGAGCGGGTGTGGGTGTGCGTAGACGTGCTCGAATTGCTCGTCGAGCGTCGCGCCGGCAAAGTTCAGGACGGCGTCGCGGACTTCGGCGGTGCGAGCTGCGGCTTGTTCTTCGACCTGGTCGAAGAATGACTCATCGACCCCGCATTCCTCGAGGAACGTGCGTGCACGCACGAGCGGATCACGCGGAGCCCAGCTTTCCTCTTCCGGACGGCCACGGTACTTGGTTGGGTCGTCGGCGGTCGTGTGCGCGCCGAGGCGGTAGGTTTCCGCCTCGATCAGCACCGGGCCCTTGCCGCTGCGAGCATGCTCGAGCGCCCACTGAGTCACCGCGTGGACTGCGAGCACATCGTTGCCATCAACACGGACGCTCGGGAAGCCGTAACCCGCGGCACGCTGCGCGAGCGGGACCTTGGATTGGGTTTCGAACGGAACCGAAATGGCCCACCGGTTGTTCTGGCAGAAGAACACTACGGGTGACTGGTTGCTCGCCGCGAAAACCATGGATTCGTGGACATCGCCTTCAGACGACGAACCGTCACCGAAGCATGCGATGACAGCCTCACCATCTTGCGCGAGCTTGGCTGGATCCCATCCGGCCTGGTCCCGCTGAATGCCCATCGCGTAGCCGGTTGCGTGCAGAGTCTGGGCCGCGAGCACGAGCGTGTAGACCTGGAAATTGTGCTCGTTAGGATCCCATCCGGAGTGGCCTTCACCGCGGAAGAGACGGAAAAGGTCAGTGATGCTCACGTCGCGAGCGAGCGCCATCGCGTGTTCACGGTAGGTCGGGAAAACAAAGTCGCTTGAGCGTGCAGCGCTAATGGCGCCGACCTGCGCGGCCTCTTGGCCTTGCAACGGAACCCACAGGACGAGCTCACCCTGTCGCTGAAGGATTGAACCTTCTTGGTCAACACGGCGAGCGATCACCATGTCCCGATAGAACTCTTGATAGTCCTCGACCGTGAGGTCCGTGACCCAATGGTCCCAATCAGGGTTGGCGATTCGCCGACCTTCTGCATCCAGCATCTGCACAGGCTCCGAGTTCAGGACCTGTTGCATGACCTGGCGAGAGTCTGGCCCGCTGTTCGCTGGGATGACCGTCATACCGCTCCTCACGTGCTTCGATTCAGCGGCGTATGTGATGCAACCGAATCCCGCACAGGCTATTCATATTCCGTCTGCGGAATATGACTTCTTAGCTTTTACATTCCTTGTGAGCCTACCCGCATTCACGGCACAAAAGGAAGTGCTTTGGGCCGCAGAAATCGCGTATTTCTGCGGCCCAAAGCTGTATTTAGTTTGCCTCCCTAGATATTCCTCTTTTGGAATATCTAGCGGTTAGCTGCGCTTGATGAACTCTGCACAGAGCTCAATGAAGCGCGCATTTCCTTCTGGTTCGCCGATGGAAACGCGCACGCCCTCGCCTTCGAAAGCACGCACCGAGAGCGCCTGCTGGCCGGCGGCCTCTGCGAACTCTGCGGCGCGCTCACCGAGTGGGAGCCAAACGAAGTTCGCGTGCGTCTCTGGGATCTTCCAACCTTGCTCCGTCAGCGCAGCGACGACCTTATTGCGTTCCTGCACGGTCTCTTCGACGCGTTCGAGCACTTCGTCAATCGCATCGAGCGAGGCGACTGCGGCGGCTTCTGCCACGGAGGAGACACCGAAAGGTACTGCGACCTTGCGCAGGTATTGGGTGATGTGCGGCTGGGATACCGAGTATCCGACGCGCAGGTTGGCAAGCGAGTGCGCTTTGGAGAAGGTGCGGAGCGCGACCACGTTGGGGTGCTTGCGGTATAGCTCAAGCCCGTTGACGGCTTCATCGTCGCGCAGGTATTCGAGGTAGGCCTCATCGATCACGACGAGGACGTTGGTTGGGACCTTGCTCAGTAGGTCTTCGACTTCGGCGGTGCGCAGCACGGGGCCGGTCGGGTTGTTGGGGGTGCAGAGGATCATGACGGATGTGTTTTCCGTGACGGCCTCCACCATCGCATCGAGGTCGATGCGGTGGTCTTCGGTCAGGGGAACCTGCACCGAGGTGGCGCCTGCGGTTTCCACGATGATCGGGTACGCCTCGAAGGATCGCCACGGGTAGATGACTTCGTCCCCTGTGCCGTCTTCGTTGGTTCCGGCGAAGGCGTTGATGATTTGGGTCAGAGCGCCAAGCGATCCGGTTCCGGTGACGATGTCCTCGGCTGGGATGTCGAAGTGTTCTGCGAGCCGGTTGCGTAGCTTGGTGGAGAGCGGGTCCGGGTAGCGGTTGTAGTCCTCATAAGCCTTGATGGCTTGGGCTACGGATGGGACTGGGGTGCCGGGATTCTCGTTGGAGGAGAGTTTATAGGGCTGGAGTCCCGGAATCACCACGGGCGGTTTGCCCGCTTTATAGGCGGGGAGGCGGCCGATTACGGGGCGTGGTGAGGGAGTTGCAGCGTTTTCTGTGACATCAGACATATCGCTAGGGTATTCCTTCTACGGACGTTCGCGCACCTTAAGTTTGTGAGGCTGGACACATTGCCGGTTGTGTCCGACTTGCTTCGTATGATGCGTCGCTTTCTTCTCGTGGCGATGCCAGCTCGTCTATGAGTTTCGCTTGAATTTTGCCTCGATTCATACTCGGGGTTGAGGATCTGTTGAGGGCAGCGTGGGATGCTGTATCTATGCGTCTCTTGATTAGTGCTATCGTCAACGCGCTTGCGCTTGCTGCGGCGGCTTCTATCGTCAGCGGTATCCACATCGGCCCTGTTAATGGTTCGGATCATTCGGGTTCTGTGATGGCCTCCTATCTTTTCGCGGGAGCGTTGTTCGGCGTTGTCAACGCGGCTTTGGGGAAGTTCATTCGGATTATTTCGATTCCGCTCTATTGCTTGACGTTGGGTCTTTTCGCGCTCGTGGTCAACGCGCTGTTGTTTGAGCTCACGGCGTGGCTTTCCAACCTCACGGGCCTGATCGTGTTCTCGATTGGCTCGTTCTTCTGGGACGGCATCCTGGGTGCGCTCATCGTCTCGATCGTGTCCGCACTCATCGGTTTGACGATGCGCGCGCTCCGCCTGGGAGCCTGACCTGCACCCGGTTCAGAAGCGTATACGGAGCGGCCGCAAGACTGTGGGTGGCGGGATTATAGGAGGTAATCGAACCTTTGAGCCGTTGGAGGTTTTGAAGCGGTAGGTTTCGGTGATCTTCAGATCATCGAGTTCCATCTGCTTCTTAATGTCCGAGAGTGCGGTGTCTTGGACTCCATCGGCCACCCGGGCATGGTCGAGATAGTTATGGGAGCCGTGGTCTGAACCGAGCAAGTCAGGTTTGCTGGATGCGACCCGATCCCTACTCTTAGAGAACACGGCAACGCGATTCGGTGAAACTTTGAGCGGGGCAGTTGCCCCGAGTGCTGGAATCGCATCATCAGGGTCGATCAGCATCAATTGCGGCGCATCCGTTGGCGGATCGTCATCCCCGTGAGGGGCGCCCGCCGTAAACGTTCCTTTGAGCTTGTACTGTTCTTTGAACTCTTGGTCGTGCGCCAGGTTCAAGGAATGCGTCCCACCTTGCGAATGGCCATTCAGATACACGCCGTCCCCCGGCATCGCGCCAGCTTCTTTGAGGGCTGCTTCGACTGCGTTGCGCACGTCGTCGGTGTTGTTGTCGAATGCTTGAGCCATACGTCGCAATCCCCACGTTGAGCCCCCGGACATGTTGGTTCCTGGAATCGTGACAATCCACCTGTGTTCCCCGGACGAAGTCACAGCTTTACTCACCATAATGGAACCGTGGCCTTCCCCTGCCAGTTGTTGGTGTTCAATCCATGTGGTGAGTTTCGTAGCATCCGTACGCATAGTTGTTACCTCTTCTTTTCCTGCCACCACAATGTTCGGGGCGAAATCGAACAACACGGAGAACAGAGTTCTGACAGTCCTAGCACCGACTTTTTTCAGCTCAGCCGCATTCATTTCGTTTCGCAGGTTCATGCTGAGCAACCCGGGTGAGTAAATGGTGAAAGCTAAAATCGCCATTTCCTCTTTCCACTCCGGCATCGCCTGCATCATATTGAGGACAGCCCCCACTGATGCGTCCGTATCCGCGTACCCGATCGTGGACAGGTTCTGCGATTCAGCTTGCTCATAATTCTCTGCCGCGCGACTCAGGCTCTGTTCAAGTTTGTCGACGCTAGCAGAGGAATGCATCATCTGTTCAGAAGCCTTGCGTGCCGCCTCTCTAACCTGTTGCAACGCGCGAAAGATCTCAAGATACTCGTCCCCCTGCAGGCCGTTCCCCTCCGGCACGTCTGAGCACGCCCTGCTCAAACGCCCCCAATCTGGTTGATAGGCTCGCATCTCGCCGGCAGCTAGTTTGAGTGAACCGCTCACAACCTCTATCGAGTGACCACCGCCAAACACCTGCATCCCGTGGTCCCCACCGGCACCGTTGCCGCCTGCGTCGTTACCACCGGGGCCATTACCCACGGTCAAACCACTCGCCACAACCACCGTCACTGCACCCCCGTCAGGTCTAGCCCGATTCCCAACCTGATGCGCTGCTCGTTGATGGCCGCTAAAGCTGCCGCTGCACAAGCCTGCACATCCTTCAAGGACGCTCCAGCACCGTGCATGATGAGCGATGCCTCATCTCGTGCCGATTCGTAGCGGTGCTTAGCTTTCCCTTTCCAATCCGGAATCTGACACCGATTCACAGCCGCATGAGCCGCTGTGACATCAGACTCCATGCCATACAACATGTGGATATAACACTCAACGCTGATACGCAGATCGTTCAACGCATGCATCACGGCCTCCTTCCGTTTTCGTAGCGTTTCCTCAACGGTAGAAACCTGCACCCTCCCCCGGGAGGGCATGTGGATAAGATGCTCTGCTTGAGGCGCTTGTGGGCAACGAAACCCCGCGCTGGGGCGAGTCATGGGACAATAGGGGCATGTCTGCCTCTCGTGTTTCCTTGTCCGACTCCACACTCGCCCTCAGCTCCCTCGACGGCCGCTACCGTTCCGCAGTCGCCGGCCTCATCGACCACTTGTCCGAGGCCGCACTGAACCGCAACCGCATCCACGTAGAAGTCGAATGGTTCATCTACCTGTGCGAAAACAGCGTCTTACCCGGCCTCAAACCACTCACGGACGAACAGAAGTCCGGCCTGCGCGCCATCGTGACCGACTTCAACACCGATTCCGTTACTGAACTCGCAGAAATCGAAGCCGTCACCGTACACGACGTCAAAGCCGTCGAATACTACATCGGCCGCCGCCTGGAAGCCCTCGGCCTAGAACACCTCAAAGCGCTCGTGCACTTCGCATGCACCTCAGAGGACATCAACAACCTCTCCTACGCGCTCGGCATCCGCGACGCGATCCAAGACGTCTGGCTGCCAGCCGCGTGGGACTTGGTGAACCAACTGTCCGAGATGGCAGAAGCTGACCGAGAAACGCCGATGCTCTCGCGCACCCACGGCCAGCCAGCCACCCCGTCCACCCTCGGCAAGGAGATCGCGGTCTTCGCCTACCGCCTCGCCCGCCAGCTGCGCCGCATCCAGAACACCGAATACCTCGGCAAAATCAACGGCGCCACCGGAACCTACGCGGCACACCTCGCCGCCGCACCAGCAGTGGACTGGCAGTCCATCTCGCGCGGCTTCGTCGAAGGCCTCGGGCTGAGCTGGAACCCGCTCACAACCCAGATCGAAAACCACGACTGGCAAGCGGAACTGTACTCCGACATCGCACGCTTCAACCAGATTCTGCACAACCTCTGCACCGACATCTGGAGCTACATCTCCATCCGGTTCTTCCAGCAGATCCCCGTTGAAGGCGCAACCGGCTCATCCACAATGCCGCACAAGATCAACCCGATCCGCTTCGAAAACGCAGAAGCCAACCTCGAAATCTCCAACGGGCTGCTCAACACGCTTGCCTCAACACTCGTGCAGTCCCGCTGGCAGCGCGACCTGACAGACTCCTCGAGCCAACGCAACATCGGCACCGCAATCGGCCACTCGCTACTTGCCATCAGCAACGTGTCCAAGGGCCTCGAACGCCTCGACACCGCAGTGGACGTGATCGCCGCTGACCTCGATGAGAACTGGGAAGTCCTCGGCGAAGCAGTACAGACCGTGATGCGCGCCGAAGCGATCGCGGGGGTCGAAGGCATGGACAACCCATACGAACGCCTCAAAGACCTCACCCGCGGCCACCGCGTAGACGGCGAACGCATGCGCGAATTCGTCAAGAGCCTCGGCCTGAGCGCCGATGCGGAAGAACGCCTCCTGAACCTGACCCCACAGACCTACACCGGCCTAGCGGACCAACTGGTCGACTGGGTCTCGCAACGCGTCTAACCCAACGCTGCCGGGCACCGAAAGCATCGACTCCCAGGATTCTCACAGGTACTTTTACAGGTTTACCCTGGAGTGCTCAAGGATCTCACCAGGATATGCGGGTAGTGTCGTAGACACCTCAAGGGTGCGAGTGATGACGCAGAAGGCCCCAGCCGAAAGAATCGGCCGGGGCCTTCGTCATTTAAGCCTGGGTTTCTAAGCTCGAGGTTTCTAAACCGGGGATCGCGGGGCGCTCGCGCGCACGGCGCCGCTCAACCCGCTACAAGGCAGATCTACTCTAGATCTACTCTGCGGAGTCAGCTTGGGCTTCCTCTTCGGCGATCTTGCGCCGCACCTCGTCCATGTCGAGTTCCTTGACCTGCCCCAGGATGTCCTCCAGCGCTGCAGCTGGCAGTGCGCCTGCCTGACGGAATACGAGGATCCCGTCACGGAACACCATGAGCGTTGGGATCGACGTGATCTGAGCGGCTGCAGCCAGGCCTTGTTCGGCCTCAGTGTCTACCTTCGCGAAACGAACATCCGGATGCTTCTCAGACGTGGCCTCGAAGATCGGGGCGAACTGCTTGCACGGCCCGCACCATTCAGCCCAGAAATCGACGATCGTGATGCCTTCAGCCTGAACCGTCTCCTGGAACTTCTCGCCAGTCAATTCGAACGTCGCCATGGGTTGGCTCCTTACGTGATCGATACATCGTCTCCCGCTATACAACCGGGACGCGGGGCCCGCTATTCCGCAGGCGCTGCACGGTGACCCACGGTGGCGCCCAGGCAACTACCCGAGCACAGCGCTACTCAGCGCAGCGTTACTCAGCGGCGGCGAGCTGGCCGCATGCGCCGTCGATCTCTTTGCCGCGGGTGTCGCGCAACGTGGTCGGGATTCCGGCGGCCTCGAGGCGCTGGATGAATTCGCGGGTGACTTCCTTTGTTGAGGATGTCCAGATCGAGCCTGGGGTGGGGTTGAGCGGGATCGGGTTCACGTGCGCCCAGCCTCGGCCGCGCTCGTTGAGCTTCTTGGCGAGCAGGTCGGCACGCCAGCCGTGATCGTTCATGTCTTTGATCAGCGCGTATTCGATCGAAACGCGGCGGCCCGTGGTCTCGAAATAGTTGTAGGCGGCATCCAGGACCTCATCGACCTTCCAGCGGGAGTTCACCGGGATCAGGTCATCACGCAGGTCATCGTCCGGGGCGTGCAGGGACAGCGCGAAACGCACCTGCAGGTTCTCTGCGGCGAGCTTGCGGATGCCCGGCTCCAAGCCCACGGTGGAGATCGTGATGCCGCGGGCGGACATCCCGAGCCCTTCCGGCGCATCGGCGATCATACGATGCACCGCATTCATCACACGCTTATAGTTGGCTAGCGGCTCCCCCATCCCCATGAAAACGATGTTGTTCACGCGGGCTGGCGGCTGGTCGTCGCCGCGGATCTTACCGAGCCCACCCTCAGCGATCACGCGGTTGGCTTTCACGATCTGATCGATGATCTCGGCGGTAGACATGTTGCGGGTCAGCCCGTTCTGGCCCGTCGCACAGAACGGGCAGTTCATGCCGCAACCGCACTGGGATGAGATACACAGCGTGATGCGGTTCGGGTACCGCATCAGAACGGACTCAACGAGGGCGCCGTCGAAGAGCCGCCACAAGAACTTGATGGTCGCCCCGTCATCCGTCACGAGCCTGCGGACCTCGGTCAATAACGGCGGGAAGAACACCTCCCCGATCGCTTCACGCTTATCCTTCGGAAGGTCCGTCATCTCTTCCGTCTGATCCGTGTAGTGCTGAAAGTAGTGTGTGGAAACCTGCTTGGCTCGGAACGCCGGCAGGCCAAGTTCCTTCATTTTCTCTTGCCGCTCAGCAAGCGTCATGTCGGCAAGATGCTGCGGCGGCTGCTTGACACGTGGCCGTTGCGCGAACTGGAGTGTCGGGCGGCCGTCGGGGCCCATCGGCTGCTTCCAGCCCTCCGCAGTGGGTCGAACCTGCGGACGCTGACGCTTGGATGGAGCGGACTGCGGATGCTTCTGCGAGGGTTTCTTGGAAGTGCTCATGGTGTCTCCATCATCCCACGCGGTAGGTTGGAGACATGATCAAGGAAC